>NZ_MWLL01000109.1 GCF_002198675.1 Kineosporia sp. R_H_3
GGTACGACGGCGCCCGCCTACCCGGCGCCGTCGTACCCCGCGCCGTCCTACCCGGCCCCTGCCGCGCCGTCCGGCTGGGACCAGCAGCCCGCGCAGCAGCCCGCCCAGCCCGCCGCCCAGCAGCCCGCCGGCTACTCGCCGTCCTGGGCGACGCCGCCGACCTCGCTCGGCACGCTCGACGTCGACGGCCGACCGCACCGGATCGACCGGGCCGTCACCGTCATCGGCCGGGCGATGGACGTCGACATCGTGCTCGACGACCCGGGCGTCTCGCGCCGGCACTCCGAGGTGCACGTCGTCGACGGCAAGGCCCGGGTCATCGACCTGGGGTCCACGAACGGCACGTTCGTCGACGGGGAGCGGGTCCACGCGGGCACGCTCGCCGACGGCAGCGTCATCACGGTGGGTCGCACGCGCATCACCTACCACTCGGGGCAGTGGTGACCGCCCACCGATGAGCGAGCTCACCCTTACCCTGCTGCGTCTGGGGTACCTGGCACTGCTGTGGATCCTGGTCCTGTCGGTCGTGGGCGTCCTGCGCAGCGACCTCTTCGGGACCAGGGTCACCCGCAGGCCCGCCCCGGGCACACCGGGTCGGGGGATCCCGGCACCCGCGCCGCCCCGCGGCCGGGACACCGAGGACCGCAAGACACCACGCACGCTCGTCGTCACCGAGGGGTCCCTCAAGGGCACCTCGCTGGCCCTGGGGCAGGCCGCGATCCTCATCGGCCGCGCCCCCGAGTGCACGCTCGTGCTCGAGGACGACTACTCGTCCAACCGGCACGCACGACTGTTCCTCGACGCGGGCACGTGGCTCGTCGAGGACCTGGGCTCCACGAACGGTACCTACCTCGGCCGCTCCAAGGTCGAGTCCCCGACCCCGGTCGACATCGGCACCCCGGTGCGTGTCGGCCGTACGGTCCTCGAGTTGCGGAGGTAGCCGGGTTGGCGATCGCGCTGCGCTATGCGGCCCGCTCCGACGTCGGTCTGGTCCGTCAGAACAACCAGGACTCGGCCTACGCGGGGCCGCACCTCCTCGTCGTCGCGGACGGGATGGGCGGTCATGCGGGCGGTGACGTCGCGTCGTCCCTCGCGATCGGCGAGCTGGCGCCCCTGGACGGCGAGTCGCACGGCGCGGACGACGCGCTGGAGCATCTCAAGCAGGCCGTCTTCGCGGCCCACCGCGAGCTGCTCAGCCGGGTCGACGAGGAGCCGCAGCTCACGGGCATGGGGACGACGGTCACGGCCCTGCTGCGGACCGGCGGCAAGCTCGCCCTGGCGCACATCGGCGACTCGCGCGCCTACGTGCTGCGCGACGGCGACCTCATCCAGATCACGAAGGACCACACGTTCGTCCAGACCCTCGTCGACGAGGGCCGGCTCACGCTCGAGGAGGCCGAGCAGCACCCGCAGCGCTCGGTCCTCATGCGGGTGCTCAGCGACGTCATCGACGACGTCGAGCCCGACCTGTCGATGCGCGAGGGCCGCCCGGGCGACCGGTACCTGCTCTGCTCCGACGGGCTGTCGGGCGTCGTCAGCCACGACACCCTGCACGACACCCTCGCCGCGGGCGCCGACCCGGCGACGACGTGCGAGGCGCTCGTCCAGCTCGCGCTGCGCGCCGGGGCGCCCGACAACGTCACGTGCATCGTCGCGGACGTCGTCGACGCCTCGACCGAACCGCCCGTGACGAACCCCGCCGTCGTCGGCGCGGCCACGCTCAACCAGCGCGCCCGGGCCACGGTCGGGGCGCCGTCCGCCGCCGAGCGGGCGGCCGCGCTCACCGCCCCGGTGCCGATGAGCGTCGCGAGCGGTGACACCCAGCCGATCCCGCTCGCCGCGATGCGCGACGAGGTCCAGCTCCTCGACGGGCCGGAGAAGGCGCCGCGGCGCGCGCTGCGGCTCGTCGGCGTGCTCGTCGTCCTCGCGGTGGTCGTCGCCGGCGGGTACACCGCCTGGCGCTGGGTGCAGAACCAGTACTTCGTCGGGCAGAGCGCCGGGGTCGTCGCGGTCTTCCAGGGCCTGCCCGAGGACGTCGGCCCGGTGAAGCTGTCGCACGTCTCCGGCACCGCGTCCGACATCCAGGTCGCCGACCTGCCCGAGTTCGACCGGCGGCGCGTCCAGTCGGGGATCGTCGCGGACACCGAGAGCCAGGCCTGGAAGATCGTCGACACCCTGTCGGCCCGGGCCGCGGCGTGCCGGGCCTCGCGCGCCGCCGCGGCGACGCCGTCCCCGACCGCCTCGCCGTCCGTGACCCTCTCCCCGAGCGCCACCCCGACCGCGAGCTCGACGGCCACCGCGCCTGCGGCGTCCCCGACGAAGAAGGCGGGTGCGTCGGCCACCTCGGCGGCGCCGACGCCCTCGCTCACCGAGACCGACCCCGTGACGCTGCCGAGCGCCTCCGCGGCGCCCACCGACGACGCCCCGCTCGGGTCGGACTGCGGGGCCGCCACGTCATGACCGACCGCCGCGTGCCGGGCGCCACCGCCCCCGCACCCCTCCTGGCCCCCGGGGCCGGCCGGGGGGTGGGGTGATGGCTGTCGTCACGGCGGTCGAGACCCGGCCGCGGCGCAACGTCGAGCTCGTCCTGCTCATCGTGTCCCTCGGCATCGCCATCGGCGCCTACGTGCTCGTCGGCATCGCGGCCGAGGGCCGGGTGCAGGCCAACTGGATGTGGGTCGGCGGCGGGCTCGCCGTCCTCGTGCTCGGCGTGCACGCCGTCCTGCGGGTCGTCGCGCCCTACGCGGACCCGGTGATCCTGCCGATCACGACGGCGATCAACGGCCTCGGCCTCGTCGTCATCCACCGGCTCGACCTCGCGGAGGAGACCAGCCTCGCGACCCGGCAGCTGCTGTGGACGGCGATCGGCGTCGGCGCCGCGGTCGCCGTGCTCGTGCTGGTGCGCGACCACCGGATCCTCGCCCGGTACACGTGGACCGCCGCGGTCCTCGGTTTCGCGCTGCTGCTCCTGCCGCTGCTGCCCTTCATCGGGCGCAACATCCGCGGCGCCCGGATCTGGATCGGCCTCGGCCCGCTGTCGTTCCAGCCGGGCGAGATCGCGAAGATCCTCCTCGCGCTGTTCTTCGCCGGGTACCTCGTCACCGCGCGCGACTCGCTCGCCCTCGTCGGGCGGCGCTTCCTCGGGCTCCAGCTGCCGCGGGCGCGCGACCTCGGCCCGATCCTCGTCGCGTGGGCGCTGAGCCTCGGCGTCCTCGTCTTCGAGCGCGACCTCGGGACGTCGCTGCTCTTCTTCGGCCTCTTCGTCGCCGTGCTCTACGTCGCGACCGAGCGGACGAGCTGGATCGTCATCGGCATGAGCCTGTTCGTCGCAGGCGCCGTCCTCGCGTGGCGGATCTTCAGCCACGTGCAGCGCCGCGTCGACATCTGGCTGCACCCGTTCGAGCCGGGCACCTTCGAGAACGCCTTCCAGGTGGTGCAGGGGCTCTACGGGATGGCGAGCGGCGGGCTGCTCGGCACCGGCCTCGGCGAGGGCCGCCCCGACATCATCCCGTTCGCCGAGAGCGACTTCATCTTCACCGCGATCGGCGAGGAGCTCGGCCTCACCGGGATCTTCGCGCTGCTGCTGCTCTACCTGATCCTCGTCGAGCGCGGCCTGCGGACGGCGATCGGCGCCCGGGACGGCTTCGGCAAGCTGCTCGCGGCCGGCCTGTCGTTCACGATCGCGCTCCAGTGCTTCGTCGTCGCGGGCGGCGTCACCCGGGTCATCCCGCTGACCGGGCTCGTCATGCCGTTCCTCGCGTACGGCGGCTCGTCGCTGCTGTCGAACTGGATCGTCGTCGCGATCCTGCTGCGGATCTCGGACGCCGCGCGCCGGCCCGCCCCCGCGGAGGTGACCGGGTGAACGCGCCCCTGCGTCGGCTCGCGGTCGTCGTCGCGCTGCTCTTCGCGTCGCTGCTGCTCAGCGCGACGTACGTCCAGTTCGTCTCCGCGCCCGAGCTCAACGCGCGCACCGACAACCGCCGCACGCAGTTCAAGGAGTTCGGCCGCGACCGCGGGCCGATCCTCGTCGACGGCCGCCCGATCGCGCAGTCCGTCGAGGTCGACGACCCGTACACGTACCAGCGCAAGTACACCTCCGCGCAGATGTACAGCGCCGTCACCGGGTTCTACTCGATCGTCTACAAGCCGACCGGGATGGAGGGCGCGACCAACGACCTCCTCAACGGGACGGCGGACCAGCTCTTCTACCGGCGCCTGTCCGACCTGTTCACCGGTCGCGAGCCGCAGGGCGCCTCCGTCGAGCTGACGATCGACCCCAAGGTGCAGAAGGCCGCCTGGGACGCCCTCGGCAACCAGAAGGGCGCCGTCGTCGCGCTCGACCCGAAGACCGGCGCGATCCTCGCGATGGTGAGCAAGCCCGGCTACGACCCGAACGCGCTCGCCGGCCACGACGTCGCCAAGGTGACGAAGGCCTGGAACGGGCTGCTCGACGACCCCGACCGGCCGCTCGACAACCGCGCGATCGCCGGCCGGCTGTACCCGCCCGGTTCGGTCTTCAAGATCGTCACCGCGGCCGCGGCGCTCGAGGGCGGCTACACGCCGGACACGCTCGTCGACGGCCCGGCCTCGCTCGACCTGCCGCAGACCTCGGCGTCGCTGCCCAACGACTTCGCGGGCGCCTGCGGGCCGAACAACAAGGTGAGCCTGCTCGACGCGCTGCGGATCTCGTGCAACACGGCGTTCGGCTCGATCGGCCTCGAGATCGGGGACGACGCGATCCGCGCGCAGGCCGAGAAGTTCGGCTTCGGCAAGGCGCTCGACGTGCCGCTCACGGTGACGCCGAGCACCTTCCCCGCGGACCCGAACCCGCCGCAGACCGCGCAGTCGGCGATCGGCCAGTTCGACGTCCGGGTGAGCCCGCTGCAGATCGCGATGGTCAGCGCGGGCGTCGCCAACGGCGGCGTCGTCATGCGGCCGCAGCTCGTCAAGGACGTGCTGTCGGCGAACGGCGTGGACGTGATCCAGCGTCCGCAGCCGGAGCGCTTCTCGGACGCCGTCTCCGGCCAGGTGGCCGCCGACCTCACGCGGATGATGGTCGCGGTCGTCGACGACGGCACGGGCAAGCGCGCACAGATCCCGGGGGTGCGGGTCGCCGGCAAGACGGGGACCGCGCAGCAGGGCGAAGGCCGGCCGCCGAACGCGTGGTTCACCGCGTTCGCGCCGGCCGACGACCCGAAGGTGGCAATCGCGGTCGTCGTCGAGGACGGCGGGGCGTTGGGGGATGCGGCATCGGGCGGCAGAGTCGCTGCCCCGATCGCCAAGCAGGTGATCGAGGCGGTGCTGAACCGATGAAGCGTTCGTTCGGGAACATGAGGCTCGGTGGGCGGTACCGCCTGCAGGACCGCATCGCCTTCGGAGGCATGGGGGAGGTCTGGCGCGCCCTCGACGAGGTGCTCGGCCGCAAGGTCGCGGTGAAGATCCTGCGCCCCGAGCTCGCCTACGACGACAACTTCCGCCGCCGGTTCCGCGCCGAGGCGCGGACGGCGGGCGCGCTGTCGCACCCCGGCATCGCCGCCGTCTACGACTACGGCGAGGGCCCGGTCGTGCCCGCGGACTCCGACGTCCGGGGCGGCCCGAACACGCCCGGCCAGGGCGCGCTCACCGACGACGACGTCGCGTACCTCGTCATGGAGCTCGTCCCCGGCGAGCCGCTGTCGACCATGCTCAGCCGCGGCGCCCTCGGCGTCGACGCGACCCTCGACATCGTCGCCCAGAGCGCGCGGGCGCTGCACGCCGCCCACGAGCGGGGCGTCGTCCACCGGGACGTGAAGCCGGCGAACCTGCTCGTCACCCCGGACGGCACCCTCAAGGTCACCGACTTCGGCATCGCCCGGCCGCGCGACCACGAGCCGCTGACGATGACCGGGCAGGTCATGGGGACGGCGCACTACCTCGCCCCCGAGCTCGCCCGCGGCCGTGAGGCGACGCCGCTGTCCGACGTCTACGCGCTCGGCGTCGTCATGTACGAGTGCCTCGCGGGGCGCCGTCCGTTCGAGGGCGACAACCAGGTCGCCGTCGCCACCGCGCACCTCGCCGAACCGCCGCCGCCGCTGCCGGACACCCTCCCGCAGGACGTCCGCGAGCTCGTCGACCTCGCGATGGAGAAGGACCCGGACAACCGCACCCAGTCGGCGGCCGAGTTCGCCCACGAGTGCGAGCTCGTGCTGCGCCGCCGGCGCCGGCCGCAGCGCCCGGCCTCGGAGGCGGCCGCCCGCACGGAGTCCATCCGGCGCGAGATCGACCTGCGGGACGCCGGCCAGCGCGCGGCCGGGCTGGCCGCCGGGGCCGCCGTCGCCGGGTCCGCGGCGGCTGCCGNGGCCCGACCGGCTACGACCAGGGCGGTGCCGGGTACACCGGCGCCGACGGCTACGGCTACCCCGGGGCGAACGGCTCCAACGGCTACCCGGCCGCCGGTTACGCGGGCAACGGCTACGGCGGCGGCTACAGCGGCAACGGCTACGACGCGAACGGCTACGGCTACGCCGCCGGCCAGGGCGAGCAGACGATGTCGTACGGCTCCGACGGCTACCCGCGGCCGGCCGCCGGCCTGGCGACCGACGGCTACGGGAACGGCCCGGCGACCCCGGCCACCCCGTCGCTCGGCCTGTCCCGGACGGGCGGGTCGCACCGCGGCCGGGACCGGCGGGTGCTGCCGTTCGCGCTGACGCCCGCGATGATCGCGCTGCTCGTGCTCATCGCTGCGGTCGTCATCGGGCTCGTCGTCATGGCGGCGATCCTCTTCGGGGGCGGCAAGGACCCCGGAGGGGTCGTGCCGGTCACGACGCCGAGCGTCACTCCGAGCGTGAGCGAGCCCGGGTCGCCGACCCCCAGCGCCGACGTGTCGACGAGCGCCGGCCCGACGAAGACCCCCAAGAAGACGAGCTCGTCGACCCGCCCGACCACGCGCTCGGTCACGACGACCGCGTCGCCGAGCACGACGAAGCCACCGAGCGCCACCGCGACGTCGACCAAGCCCCCCACGAAGACGACACCCCCCACGACCCCGCCGACGACCTCGCCGACCTCGCCCACCGACACCGGGACGGCGACGAGCAGCCCGCCGCCCGTCGGGCCCGTCGTCGACCCCCTGGGCCTGCCCGGTCCGGACGGCGGGGCCACCCGGTGACCAGGACAGGGCCAGCCGGGGGGCCGCCACAGGAGCAGACCGTGACCGACGCGAGACAGGGACAGAACCGGTGAACACCAGCCCCCGCGTACTGGGCAACCGTTACGAGGTCGGCGACCTGCTGGGCCGCGGCGGCATGGCCGAGGTCCACCTCGGCCGTGACACCCGCCTCGGCAGGACCGTCGCCATCAAGCTGCTGCGCACCGACCTCGCCCGGGACGCCACGTTCCAGGCCCGGTTCCGGCGCGAGGCGCAGTCGGCCGCGTCGCTGAACCACCCGGCGATCGTGTCGGTGTACGACACCGGCGAGGAGGTCGTCACCGAGTCCGGCGGCGGCGTGGTCCCGCTGCCGTACATCGTCATGGAGTACATCGAGGGCCGGACCCTGCGGGACATGCTCCGCGGCGGGCAGCCGCTCGAGGTCGGCCTGGCGATGGAGATCACCGCGGGCGTCCTCGCGGCGCTCGAGTACAGCCACAAGGCGGGGATCGTCCACCGGGACATCAAGCCGGCGAACGTCATGCTCACCCCCCGCGGCGACGTCAAGGTCATGGACTTCGGCATCGCCCGGGCCCTCGCCGACTCCTCGGCGACGATGACCCAGACCCAGGCCGTCATCGGCACCGCGCAGTACCTGTCGCCCGAGCAGGCCCGCGGCGAGACCGTCGACGCCCGCAGCGACCTGTACTCGGCGGGCTGCCTGCTCTACGAGCTGCTCACCGCGCGGCCCCCGTTCGTCGCCGACTCCCCCGTCGCCGTGGCGTACCAGCACGTGCGCGAGCTGCCGCAGCCGCCGAGCGTCTACAACCCGGCCATCCCGGAGAACGTCGACCGGATCGTCCTGCACTCCCTCGAGAAGGACCGCGAGAGCCGCTACCAGAGCGCCGCCCTGTTCCGCGCGGACCTCGACAGCGCCCGCGCCGGGCGCCCCGTGCAGGCGTACGCCGGCGCCGGCAGCGCGGCGGCCGCCGCCGCTGCGGCCGCGGCCGCGACCGAGTTCATGCCGCAGGCCGGCACCCGCGCGATGACCTCCGTGGGCACCGCGCAGCCCGGCGGCGGGCTGCTCCCCGGTGCCCCCGGGGTGCTCCAGCCCGGGCTGCCGGTCAACGACCCGGACGGCCAGTGGGACGACGACGAGGGCTCGGGCGGCGGCCGCAAGGCCGGGTACGCGCTGCTCTTCGTCGCCGTGCTCCTCGTCTTCGGGCTCATCGCGTTCTTCGTCGCGAAGTCGATCGGCAACGACACCCCGGACGTCGTCCGGATCCCGATGCCGGACGTCGTCAACGTCGCCCAGGCGGACGCCGAGCAGCAGGTCAAGGACGCCGGCCTGGTCCCGGTCGTCGAGACCGCTGCGAGCGACACCGTCGAGAAGGGCCTCGTCATCAAGACCACCCCGGCGGCCGGCGCCCAGGTCGACAAGGGCGCCTCGGTGACGCTGACGGTCTCGGCCGGGCCGGACGTCGTCCCGGTGCCGGACGTGGCCGGGTTCACCCAGTCCAGGGCCCGGGAGGCGATCGAGGGGGCTGGCCTCAAGGTCGGCGACATCACCTTCGAGGACAGCCCGGACGTCAGCAAGGACGACGTCATCAGCAGCGACCCGAAGGCCGGCTCCGAAGCCGCTCCGGGCGACGTCGTCAACCTCGTCATCTCGACCGGCCAGGTCACGGTCCCGGACTTCACGGGCAAGAAGTTCAGCGACGCCCGGAAGGCGCTCCAGGCGCTCGGGCTCTCCGTCGACTCGACGGAGGAGGCGTCCGACAAGCCGGCCGGGACGGTGATCTCGCAGACGCCGAAGGACACCAAGGTCGACCAGGGCTCGAGCGTGACGATCGTCGTCGCGAAGGCCCAGCCGACCCCGACCCCGACGCCGACGACGCCGAGCCCGTCACCGAGCCCGACGACGCCGAGCCCGTCACCGAGCGACTCGACGGCGTAGCGCCGAAATCGGTCAGCACGTGGAACGGCCCCCGGTCCTGGACCGGGGGCCGTTGCGCGTCGCGGGCGGAGGGCCGGGTCAGCGGCGCACGAGCGGCGCGAGCCCTTCCGAGCGCCCGACCGCGGCGTCGTCCCCGCACACCGCGAGCCAGTTCGCGAGGAGCCGGTGGCCGCCCTCGGTGAGCACGGACTCGGGGTGGAACTGGACGCCGTAGAGCGGCAGGTCGCGGTGCTGCAGGCCCATGACGACGCCGCTGTCGGTGCGACCGGTGACCTCGAGCACGTCCGGCACGGTGTCGGCGACGACGGCGAGCGAGTGGTACCGGGTGGCGGTGAACGGGCTCGGCAGCCCCTCGAGGACCCCGCGGCCCTCGTGGTGGACGAGGCTCACCTTGCCGTGCATGAGCTCGGGCGCGTGCGTCACGGTGCCGCCGAAGACCTCGCCGAGCGCCTGGTGGCCGAGGCACACCCCGAGCATCGGCTGCGCGACGTCCGCGCAGTGCCGCACCATGTCGGGGCAGACCCCGGCCTCGGACGGCGTGCCCGGCCCGGGCGACAGGAGCACCCCGTCGAAGCCGGCGGCGTCCTCGACCGTCACGGCGTCGTTGCGCCGGACGTCGCACTCGGCGCCGAGCTGGGCGAGGTAGCCGACGATCGTCCAGACGAAGCTGTCGTAGTTGTCGACGACGAGGATCCGGGTGGGCGAGGCGCTCGGCATGCCCCGATCGTCCCACGGCGCGCGGGACGCCGTCCGCCCGGTTTCCTGCCCGTCCCTCCGCCGCCGGCCCGCCGTCAGCCGCCGGACGAGGTGCCGGACGCCGTCCCGCTGCCGGTGCCGGTGGACGAGGACGTCGCCGCGCCCGACGTCGTGGTCGGCTCGGCCGGCAGCGGGGTCGCGTACCGCAGGTCCGCGTCGCCGTCGAACGCGGGGAAGGTCTGGGCGCCGACCTGCTTGACGTCGTACCCGAGCTGCACGAGGTTGACGAACTGCTTGTAGACCGAGACCTCGGGCGATGAGTCGAGCGCCGACTGCATCCGCGCGTAGTCGCCGATGGCCCGGATCCGGTAGGGCGGGGAGTACACCCGGCCCTGGAGGATCAGGGTGTTGCCGACGCAGCGCACGGCGCTCGTCGAGATGACGCGCTGGTCCATGAGCATCATCGCCTCGGCGCCGCCGCGCCACAGCGCGTTGACGACGGCCTGGACGTCCTGCTGGTGGACGACGAGGTAGTCCGGCGGGATGTCCGCGGGGACCGGCTGGCCGCGGGGCGCGTCGTCGAGGACGACCTCGAGCGTCGTGCCGGTGACCGGGGCGAACCCGCCCTGCGGAGCGAGGGCGTCGCCGGCGGCGAGCACCGCCGCGAGCGACGAGTCGGCCCGGGCGAACTGCGCGCCGGCCCGCTTGTTGGCGTCCTGCAGGGCGTTGAGCCGCTGCCGGGTCGCCTCGTTGTTCGCCGCCGCGCGCCGCAGGAGCGCGGCCTGGTCGGCCCGGTCGGTCCGCAGCGAGGTGCCGGCGGAGGCCTGGGCGCTCAGCGCGAAGAGGCCGCCGGCGAGCAGCGCGGTGATGACGACACCGATCGTCCACGGGTTGAACCCCCGCCGCGCGACGTGGTTGCGGCGCCGCGGCGGGCGCGAACGCTCGCCGGCGGGCTCCGCCGGTCGCGCGCCGTCCGCCCCGTCTGCCGTGTCCATCCGCCCGCCCCGCCTCGTCCGACCGTTCTGGCCATTACGCTAGACGAGAGGTGCCGGTGCGGGAACGCCCGGCACGGCGCGGCCCCGGCGGCCGAGACGACACCTGGAGGAACCGGACATGCCCGAGTCGAGGCTGCGGAAGAAGTCCGCGTTCACCCCGCCGACGCCCAAGTCGAGCGGGCCGAAGGTCAACGGGCGGTTCTTCGTCCCGACGATGGTCAGCCTGCTCGTGCTGGGGCTCGTGTGGATCGTCGTCTTCTACATCACCGAGACGCAGTACCCGGTGCCCGACATCGGCTACTGGAACCTCGGCATCGGCTTCGGCATCCTGCTCACCGGCTTCGGGATGACGACCCGCTGGCGCTGACGCCCGGCGTCCGCCCGACCAGTTGCACGCACGGCGTCCCCTCCTCCGGGAGGCGGGCGCCGTCGGCGTTTTGACCGGCCGCGGAGTTACCCACACTGTGGAGAAACCCTGTGGAGAATCACAGGCGTGTAATTCCACACCTGTGAGCAAGCCTGTGGACAACCCGGCCGCCCGCCCCGCTCAAAGCACGGGGCGCGGACCCCGGGGGGATCCGCGCCCTGTGGACGACGGGGAGGACGATCAGCCGGACGGGCTCAGACGAGCAGCCCCGCGGGCACCGACGCGGCCTTGACGAGGACGAGCGCCACGAGCAGCAGGAGGACGCCTGCGAACGCGACCGGGTGCAGCACCTTCTGCCGCTCCCGGGGCGTGCTGACCAGCGCGAACGCGACGAGCGCGCCCGTGGCGAGGCCCCCGAGGTGTGCCTGCCACGCGATCCCCACCCCGAAGAGGTTGATCCCGAGCAGCGGCAGGAACCCCAGGACGAGGTTGAGGACGACGATCGCGACGACACCGCTGCTGTCCCGGCCGAGCCGGCGGTTGATGACGAACATGGCCGCGAACAGGCCGAACACCGCACCCGAGGCCCCGACGGTCGGGACGAGCCACGACGATCCGCTGCCCACCCGCGGCTGCACCATGAGGAAGTAGCCGACGTTCCCGCCGATCGCGCTGAGCAGGTACAGGGCGGTGAACCGGAGCCGGCCGAGGATGTTCTCCAGGTACGGCCCGATCATCCACAGGATGTACATGTTGAACAGGATGTGGAGCAGGAACGACGTCGAGTGCAGGAACCCGCCGGTGACGAACCGCCACGGCTCGCTGAGCGCCGCCGGGGCCCAGAACGACAGCTGCTCGGTGACGAGGTCGCCGCTCACCCACTGCAGCACGAAGAGGAAGGCGCAGATCCCGATGATCGTCTGCGTGACGATCGGACGCTCCTGCCCGGCGCGGCCGCCGAGCACGGTCCGGGCGCCGCGGACGGTCTTCGCGCCCTCCTTGACGCAGTCGACGCACTGGATGCCGACGGCCGCCGGCCGCTGGCACTCCGGGCAGACCGGTCGCTCGCAGCGCTGGCAGCGCACGTAGGCCTCGCGGCGGGGGTGCCGGGGGCACACCGGCACGGCGTCCTGACCCGCCTGCGGGGCGTCGCCGGGGACTGCGCTCATCGTCGTCCTGCTCCGTCGGGTGAGGGTCGGTGTCGATGCCGGGTGTCGACGTCGGGTGTCACGGTCGGGTCGAGGGGTACCACCGCTCAACGACGACGCGGCGGCATCCGTTCACCGGACGCCGCCGCGTCGTACGCGTCGAAGGTCGTGCTGGGGTGCTGGTCAGCCGCGCTCGATCGTCACCGAGTTGATGACGACGGGCTCGGTCGGCTTGTCCGACCGGTCGACCTGGGTGTTCGCGATCGCGTCGACGACGGCACGGCTCGGGCCGTCGGCCACCTCGCCGAAGATCGTGTGCTTCGTGTTGAGGTGCGGCGTCGGGCCCACGGTGACGAAGAACTGGGACCCGTTGGTGCCCTTGCCCATCCGCTTGCCGGCGTTCGCCATCGCGAGCAGGTAGGGCTTGCTGAACTGGAGCTCCGGGTGGATCTCGTCGTCGAAGTCGTAGCCCGGGCCGCCGGTGCCGGTGCCGAGGGGGCACCCGCCCTGGATCATGAAGCCGGCGATGACCCGGTGGAAGCCGAGGCCGTCGTAGAACTTGCTGTGCGTCGGCTGGCCCGTCTTCGGGTCGCGCCACTCGCGCGTGCCCTCCGCGAGCTCGACGAAGTTGGCCACCGTCTTGGGGGCGTGGTTCGGGAACAGGACCAGCTTGATGTCGCCCCGGTTCGTGTGGAGCGTCGCATGCAGGGTCGAGGGGAGCTGCTCGCTCACGTCTCGCGGCCTTTCGGTCGGCCCGGAGTCGGAGCCCGGGCGGGATTCGCGCCGTCGGGTTGCGGCGACGGCGCCGTCTGATCGCCCGCCAGTCTGTCACGCCGTCCCATCACCGGCAGCAGGGACCGGCAGCAGGGACCGGCAGCAGGACCAGCAGCACTGGCGACATCCGCGCAGCGGGAGAGGATGGCTCTCAGACCGTCCGAGGGGACCGTCCGAACGGACCGTCCGAGGGGAGCACACCGTGTTCAGCAAGAACCGCGTCGAGGCGTCGGCCCAGGCGGCCGACCTGCGCGACCGGCTGGTCCCGGTCGTCGAGCACGCCGTCCAGGTGGCACGCGAGCAGGCGGCCCACGCGAAAGTGACCGCGCGCGAGCAGGCGGCGCACGCCGTCGAGCTCGGCTCCGCCCGGCTCGAGAAGGGCCTGCAGGCGGCGCAGCCGCGCGTCGAGGCCGCGGCGGACCGGGTCGTCCCGGCGGTGGACGCCGCCCGGGACCGGATCGTCGAGGACCTCCTCCCGCGCATCGTCGAGGCCGTCGGTGCCGCCGCGGCCGCCGGGCTCGCCGCCCGGGAGGCCGCCGCCGCGAAGGCCGCGAACGCCGCCGAGCTCGCCGGGGACCGGGTGAGCGGCCGGGTCGAGGAGGCCGCCCTCGCGATCGCGCGGAGCACCCCGACCGCACGCCGCCGCGCCGCCGCACGCCGGACCAGGATCCTCGTCATCGCCGCGGTCGCCGCCGCGGCAGCCGCCGGGGCCGCGGCGTTCAAGCGCTCCCGGGGCCGCGAGCCCGAGTGGGAGCACGTGCCGACCGGCGTCCCGCACAGCGCGACCCGCACCGGGGCGTCCGAGAACGGCGTCGGGGTGCCGGCGAAGCCGGAGGCGCCGGCGACGGTCGCTCCCGTCCCTACGGCCGAGCCCATCGCCGAGCCCATCGCCGAGCCGGTCGCCGAGCCGGTCGCCGAGCCGGTCGCTGAGCCCGCCGCCGAGCCGGTGGTCGAGCCCGTCGCCGAGACGGTGACCGAGCAGCCCGTCGACGACACCCCCGGCCACGAGGTGCTCATCGACGAGACCTCGACGGAGAGGTCGACCGACCGCAGCTGACCTGCGACCGACCAGCGACTGACCTGCAGCTCCACCGAGGGCCCCGGCACGACGCCGGGGCCCTCGGTCGCTCCCGCGGGACGCCGCAGGTCGCTACCGTCCGGGGATGGCCCGCCTGTCGCGTCGCCCCGCGATCGACCACGAGCTCGACGAGGACCCCCCGCTCAGCACCGAGCAGCGGCTCGCCGCGCTCGCCCCGGGCGTGGCCGTCCTGCGCGGCTACCGGCGGCGCTGGCTGCGGGCCGACGTCTTCGCCGGGCTCGCCGTCGCGGCCTACCTCGTGCCGCAGGTCATGGCGTACGCGGCGATCGTCGGCGTCCAGCCCGTCGCCGGGCTGTGGACGGCGCTCGCGGCCGCGGTCGTCTACGCGCTGCTCGGCTCGTCACGCGTGCTGTCGGCGGGCCCGGAGTCGACGGTCGCGCTCATGGCCGCCGCGACCGTCGCGCCGCTCGCCCACGGCGACGCCGCCCGGGCCGCCGCGCTCAGCTCGGGCCTGTGCCTCGTCGTCGCGGCGTGGTGCCTCGTCGCCCGGGTCGCCCGGCTCGGCGTCGTCGCGGACCTGCTCTCGCAGCCGCTGCTCGTCGGCTACCTCGCCGGCGGCGCCGTCCTCATGGTCGTCGGCCAGCTCGGGCGGATCACCCGCACCGAGGTCGACGGCGAGAGCATCGTCGCCCAGGTCGGGTCGTTCCTGCGGGTCGTCGGCGACACGCACTGGCCGACCGTGCTCGTCTGCGCGGGCACCCTCGCGCTGCTCCTGGGCGTCCAGTGGCTGCGGCCGACCTGGCCCGGGCCGCTCGTGGCCGTCGCCGCCGCGACCCTCGTGAGCGTCGTCGCGCACCTCTCGGACGCCGGGGTCCGCGTCGTCGGGTCGGTGCCGTCCGGGCTGCCGCGCCCGCAGCTCCCGGCGATCGGCACGGCCGACCTGCAGACGCTCGCGATCGCGGGGCTCGCCGTGGCCGTCGTCGCGTACGGCGACAACACGCTCATCGCCCGCGGCTTCCCCGCCCCGGCGGGCGACGACGGCGCCCCGCGCCCGGAGACCGACCCGCAGCAGGAGCTCCTCGCGCTCGCCGGCGTGCACGCGGCGGCCGGCCTCGTCGGCGGCTTCCCCGTCTCGTCGTCCGGCTCCCGGACGGCGCTCGCGATCGCCGCCGGCGCCCGCACCCAGGCCTACTCGCTCGTCGGCGCGCTCGTGGTCGTCGTCGTCCTCTTCGCCGCCGGGCCGCTGCTGTCCGGGCTGCCGGCGGCCGCGCTCGGCGCGGTCGTGCTCTACGCGGCGAGCCGGCTCGTGTCGTGGCGGGAGTTCGTGCGGCTCGCCCGGTTCCGCTCGACGGAGCTCGCCCTCGCGCTCGCCTCGCTCGTCGGCACGGTCGTCTTCGGCATCCTCACCGGCGTCGCCGTCGCCATCGCGCTGAGCCTGCTCGAGATGGCCAGCCGGCTCGCCCGGCCGCACGAGGGCGTGCTGGGCCGGGTGCCCGGCCTGGCCGGGATGCACGACGTCGACGACTACCCGGACGCCCAGACCCTGCCCGGGCTCGTCGTGTACCGGTACGACGCCCCGCTCTTCTTCGCGAACGTCGCGGACCTGCGGCGGCGCGCGCTGCGGGTCGTCGACCAGGAGGACGCCGCCGACCCGGAGCACCCCGTGCGCTGGTTCGTGCTCAACGTCGAGGCGAACGTCGAGATCGACATCACCGCCGCGGACGGCCTGCGCGACCTGCACGCCGACCTCGCCGCGCGCGGCGTCCGCCTCGGCCTGGCCCGGGTCAAGAACGACCTGCTCATCCCGCTCGGCCGGGCGGGGCTCGACGAGCTCATCGGCGCCGACATGCTCTTCGCGACGCTGCCGGTCGCCGAGGAGGCCTACCTCGCGTGGGCGCAGTCGGACGACGCGGGCGCGGGACCCGCGGGCCCGGACGACGGCCCGCAGTAGGGTGATCGACTCCGGCGGCCGCCCGGCCGCCCGGGGCGCGAAGGGGACGACATGGCGACGCAGCACACCCGCGACGTGGAGCTGCCCTACCCGTACCCGGTCGTGCTCGACGCGATCGCCCGCTCGGCGCCGACGGCCGGCATCACGGTCAACACCGTCGACCCGGCCCGCGGGACGGTCTTCGGCGTCCGCTCGATGTCGATGTTCTCGTGGGGCGAGAACGTGACGATGCAGCTCGGCCAGGCGGCGCCCACGGCCCCGACCCAGCTGCGGGTCACGTCGGCCCTGGCGTTCGGCCTCGTCGACTGGGGGCGCAACCGCAAGAACGTCGACGCCGTCCTCGCGGCGCTCACCGCCTTCCTCGACCAGTACGCCGCAGCCTCGCGCCTCGGCTGAGGTCACGCACCGCCGGGGTCACGCACCCCCGGCGACGTCGACGACGACCTTGCCCCGGGTGTGCCCCGCACCGACGGCGGCGACGGCGGCGGGGACGTCGTCGAGGCCGATCCGCCGTCCGACGAACGGGCGCAGCCGCCCGGCGGCCGCGTGCTCCCACAGCACCCGCAGGTCGTCGGCCGACCGGGTCGCGGTGAACTGGACGAACCGTTCCGGCCGGCCCGCGAACCGCAGGTGCCCGGCGACGACCCGGCCGAGCGGGTCGATCCAGGGGTTCGCCTTCGGGCCGCCGATCATGACGTAGCCGCCACCGGGCCGCACGGCGCGCCGGCAGACGGCGAGCGGGCGGGTGCCGACGGTGTCGACGACGAGGTCGTGGCGCGGCCCGTCGGCCCAGTCGGTCACCGTGCGGTCGACGACCTCGGTCGCCCCCCACGAGCGCACGAGGTCGACGTTTCCGGTGCTGCACACACCGGTGACGACGGCCCCCATGGCGACGGCGAGCTGCACCGCGTACCCGCCGACACCGCCGGCGGCGCCGACGACGAGCACGTGCCGGCCGGCGACGAGCGCACCGTGGTCGCGCAGGGCCTGGAGGGCGGTCGTCCCCGCGAGCGGGATCGCGGCCGCCTCGTCGTCGGGGATCCGGTCGGGCAGGACGGCGACGCTCGTCGCGTCGGCGACGGCGTACTCGGCGAAGCTGCCCGACGCCATCCCGGCGACCCGGTCACCGACCGCGAGCCCGACGACGCCCTCGCCCACCGCGACGACCCGGCCGGCGACGTCCGCACCTCGCACCGCCCGGGCCGGCCTGCGCAGGCCGAACAGCAGCCGCATGAAGTACGGCCGGCCCGTCGTGAGGTGCCAGTCGTACGGGTTGAGGGCGGCTGCCGAGACCCGCAGGAGCACCTCGCCGGTCCCGGGCGCCGGGGTCGGGACCTCGCGCACCTGCAGGTGCTCGGGCGGGCCGTAGCGGTCCTGGACGACGGCGCGCATCGTCGCCGGGACGCCGGCCGGCGGGACCGGCCCCGGGTCGTACATACGGTGTACGTCTGTCATGGTCGCGAGCGTATACGTACACCGTACGTAGCACAAGATCGGGCCTACGCTGTGCGCATGACGACGGCGCCGGTCCCCGAGGGCGGGCGGACGCCGCTCAGCCGGGCCCGGATCCTGGCCGCCGGCGTGGAGCTCGCCGACACCCAGGGCCTCGCCGGCCTGAGCATGCGGCGGCTCGCCGCCCACCTCGGCTTCGAGGTGATGTCGCTCTACAACCACGTGCGGGGCAAGCAGGACCTGCTCGAAGGGATGCTCGACCTCGTCGCCGCCGAGGTCGAGCTGCCCGACCCGGGGGCGGTCGGCTGGCGGGACGGCACCCGCGCCCTCGCCGTCGCCCAGCACGCGAACCTGCTGCGGCACCGCTGGGCCGGTCCGGCCTCGACCGACCACTTCCCGGGCCCGAACCGCTGGCAGATCATGGAGACGACGCTGGCGCTGCTCGCTTCCGGCGGGTTCGACGGACACCTGCGCGACCTCGCGTACCACGCGATCACGCTGCACATCGGGGGCTTCACGGCGCAGCAGCTCGCCTACGAGGCCGACGACGGGTCCACCGACGCGATGTACGCGCGGGTCGACCGCGAGCTGGACGCCGCCGCGCACCCGCTCATGGCCGACCACATCCGCTACCACCGGGACCCCGGCCGCACCCCCGGCGAGCGGCCCGACGAGTTCCGCTTCGTCCTCGACCTCATCCTCGACGGCCTCGAACGGCAGCGGGACATCACGGGGCGGCCGGCAGAGCGGTGAGCGACGGGCGTCCCGCCGGTCTACCGTGCGACACCCGCCCGACCGACGAGGAGCCCATCGTGAACGACACCCCTGCCGACGACCACCGCGCGATCGCGGCCCGGTTCACGGCGACCGTGCGCGGCACCGACCCCGCCCGCTGGGACGACCCGGCGCCGTGCGAGGGCTGGGTCGCGCGGGACGTCGTCCGGCACCTCGTCGAGTGGTTCCCGGCGTTCCTGCGGTCCGGGGCCGGCGTCTCGCTGCCGGCCGGGCCGTCCGTCGACGAGGACCCGGTCGCCGCCTGGGTCGTGCACAGCGACGGCGTCCAGGCGCTCCTCGACGACCCGGCGACGGCCGACCTCGTCGTGAAGAACCCGCACCTCGGCGAGATGTCCGTCGCGCAGGCCGTCGCCATGGTCTACACGAGCGACGTCTTCCTCCACACCTGGGACCTCGCCCGCGCCACGGGCCAGGACGAGCGGCTCGACCCGGACCGGTGCGCGGGCATGCTCGCCGGGATGCTCCCGATGGACGAGGTGCTCCGCAGCAGCGGGCACTACGGGCCGCGGGTGCCGGTGCCGGACGACGCCGACCCGAAGACCGCACTGCTGTCGTTCATCGGCCGCCGGGTCTGACCCGCCGGACGGCGACCCGACCAGGGCCGGACGGCGTCAGCCCCGCCGGACGTCGGCGGCGGCCTCGACGGCGAGCTTGTCGACGAGGTCGTTCATCGCGTCGCCCGAGTGCCCCTTGACCCAGCGGAACGTGATGTCGGGGCGGTCCCGGACCTCGGCGATGAGCGGCTCCCAGAGGTCCCGGTTCGCGACGGGCTTCTTCGCGCTGTTCACCCAGCCCCGGGCGAGCCAGCCCTTCCACCATGCGTCGCGGAAGCAGTTGACGACGTAGGTCGAGTCGCTGACGACGACGAGCGGACCGTCACCGGCGAGCGTGCGCACCGCCTCGAGCGCGGCCTGGATCTCCATCCGCTGGTTCGTCGTCGCGGGCTCGCCGCCGCTGCCCTGCCGGCCGTCCTTCGTCGCCCAGGCCCAGCCGCCCGGGCCGGGGTTGCCCGAGCACGCGCCGTCGGTCCAGACCTCGAGCGCGCCCTCGGCCGCGGTCATCTCGCGGGCGTCCGGCCGGGGCCGGGACGACGTCCGCGCCTTCGTACCGGACGACGCGCGCTGCACCGGTGCCGCACCCGCCCCGAGGTCGAGCGACGACTGCTCCCCCGCGGCGCAGGCCTCGTGCACCCAGCGCCCGCCGGACTTCACGATCGGGGCACCGACCGGCACGGGCGAGGAGCACAGCGCGCAGGACGTCGGGAACTTGGCGGTGAGCGGCACGCGGACACCTTACGGACACCCGGCCCGGTGGCACGGCAATGATGGCGGACGGCGTCTCAACCTTTCGGGGCGCGGCGGGGTCAGGTGGGTGTGGGACACGACGAGGACTTCGGCGCCTTCGTGGCGCGCGCCTGGCCCGGGCTGGTCCGGACGGCGGTGCTGCTGACCGGGGACATCACCCGGGCCGAGGACCTCGCCCAGGAGGCGCTCGTCCGCACGCACCGACGCTGGCGGTCGGTCCGCCGGCAGGACGCCCCCGAGGCGTACGTCCGGGTCGCGATGGTCAACCTCCAGCGCTCCTGGTGGCGGCGGCGGGCTTACCGGGAGGTGCTCGTCGACGCGGTGCCCGACCGGGCCGCACCACCGGGCGGCTTCGGGACGGCGTCCGACCCCGACGAGGTGCTCGCCGCGGCGCTCGCGACGCTGCCGCCCCGGATGCGGGCCACCCTCGTCCTGCGCTTCTACGAGGACCTCTCCGAACGCCAGGTCGCCGACGCGCTCGGCTGCGCGGTCGGCACCGTGAAGAGCCAGACCTCGCGCGGCCTCGAGCAGCTGCGGGCCGCCCTGGCGGACGCCGGCCACGACGGCTCCGGCAGCACCCTCGGCAGCGCGACCGACGACACCGCGAGGAGCACGTCATGAGCCCCGACCTCGACGACCTCGACGTCGAGCGCGCGCTGCGCGACCACCTGGCCCGCCGCGCCGGGTCGGTCGACCCCTCGCTCGCACCGGTCGCCCTCGTGACCCGCCGGGCCAGGTCCCGTGAGCGCCGCCAGGTGCTCGTCGCCGCCGTCGCGGTCGCCGCGGTGACCCTCGGCGGGACGGCGGTCGCGGCACCGTGGCTCACCGGGTCGACCCAGGGGCAGGTCGCGACCGACCCGGGGCCGGACGGCCGCTGGGCGCCCGACGAGGTCCCGACGCGGGGCGACCTCGCGGAGGACGACGCCTACAGGACGCGGGCGCAGGAGGCCGTGCGGGAGCGCTACGCCGCTGTCGCGGCAGCCGCAGCGGCCGCGGGCGAGCCGACCGGGGACCTGACGGCCCCGGTGCTCGGTCACGTGGTGTTCGCCGGCCGGCTGCCCGCCGGCGCCGCGGTCGTGGCCACCGTGAAGGGGTCGCCGGAGGGAGTGGTCACCTTCTGGTCCCCCACGGGCCGGGTCGCCGACCTCACCATGCAGCGGGCGTTCGACCGCTCGTACTCCGACGGGACGGCCGTCGACCAGGTGGCGGTCAGCGTCGGCAGTCCGGGCGGACCCGGCTACGTGGTCGTCGTCCCGCTCCGGGCCTCGACCTCGTCGGTCGAGGTGTCGTCCGGACCGGTCGTCGGGACGGACGGCTCCGTCCGCCGGTCCTGGTCGCCGCTGCCGCTCGCCGACGGGGTCGCCGTGGGCCGGCTCGACGCCGCGAACCCGATCCAGGTGCCGCTCGTACGGCTCGACGGCGGCCGGGCGCGCGTCGTCGCGCCCGCCGTGACGCCGAACACCGCGGAGCAGGAGGCCGCGTTCGTCCGGGAGGCCGCCCGCACCTGGGGCATCGGCACCGCACCGGCGGAGGCGACGGTGAGCGGTGCCCTCGGCGAGATCCTGCGCGTCGTCCCGGTCGGGCGGATGAGCGTGGAACCGGTGTTCCACGGCCGCGAGCAACCTTCCACCGCCGAGGTCGTCGCGGGGCTCGTCCGGCTCGACGACGGCGCGGTCCTCCAGGTCGCCGGCGCCTTCGACGACCGGGTCGGCCGCACCCCGACCCTGACGACGCTCATCGCGGGCCGCCCCGTGCCGGCCCGGGCCGCCGTCCGGACGCCGTTCACATGGGTCGACGACGTCTCGTACAGCCAGAGCGGCACGGAGGATCCGACGATGCGGGCACGGGCCCGGCTCGCGCTCCCCGGCGCCGCCAGGATGGAGGTGCGCGACGTCGGCACCACACCGTGCGGACCCGGGCGCAGCTACGGGTCGGCGGACGTCGACGCGAGCGGGCTCGGCACGGTCGTCGTCGACATCCCGTCCGCCTGCCTGGACCCGGGTCCGGCCGACGTCGCCCCGACGGACACGTACCGCCGTATCGTCGCGGTGGCGCTCGACGCCAACGGCCGCGAGATCGGCCGGGCGTCGATCCAGCCGGCCTCGATGAGCGAGGTCGTCGACACTCCCGACTACGCCGTCGCGATGTCCCCGCAGGGCAGCACCGGCACCGGCGGCTGAGCCGGGAGCGTCAGCCCCTCACCACTCGATCCCCTTCTGGCCCATCTGACCGGCGTCCATCGGGTGCTTGATCTTCTGGGTCTGCATGACGAGGTCGGCGACCTCGACGAGGCGCGGGTCGGCGTCCCGGCCGGTGACGACGACGTGCTGGAAGCCGGGGCGGTTCGCGAGGGTCTCGACGACGTCGTCGACGTCGACCCAGCCCCAGGTCATCGGGTAGGTGAACTCGTCGAGCACGTAGAAGCCGTGCTGCTCCGCGGCGAGCCGGCGCTTGATCTCCTGCCAGCCTTCGAGCGCGTTCGCGGCGTGGTCCTCCTCGGTGCCCTTCTTGCGGGTCCACGACCAGCCCGCGCCCATCGAGTACCACTCGACGGGAGCCCCCTGACCGGTGCTGTCGTGCACCGCTCCGAGGGCACGGAACGCCTCCTCCTCGCCGACCTTCCACTTGCCGCTCTTGACGAACTGGAAGACCGCGACCGGCATCCCGAGCGCCCAGCCGCGCAGCGCCATCCCGAACGCGGCCGTCGACTTGCCCTTCATCTCCCCGGTGTGGACGGCGAGGACGGGCCGGTTGCGGCGCTCTCGCGTCGTCAGGCCGTCGTCGGGAACGGTCGCCGGGCGGCCGGGCGGGGTGGCGTCGGTGGTCTGGTCCTGCGTCACGGGATCGGTGCCTCTCGTCTGCTCCGGCGGAGGCACCGAGCCTAGGACGCACAGGACGGCGGCGGCGCCGCAGGTTCGCGGTGCCGCCGCCGTCGTGGTGCCTAGCGGTGCTGTCAGTGAGTGGTGCTGTCAGGCGACCCGGCAGGTGAGGCGCGGCCAGGTCCAGTTACCGCCGTGCTGGATGGTGAACCCGAAGGCGTTGCCGTTGCCGTTGGGGCGGGCCGTCATGACGTTGCCCGAGGAGTCCCAGGTCGGGGTCGTGTTCCACGTGGCGATCACCCGCTGCGGCGGCGTGACCGTGACGGTGACGATCCAGTTCGAGCTGCCGGTGACGGTCACGTTGCCGTTGAAGCGGTCGCTCCACTTCTGGCCCTCGGAGTAGGTCGCGGTGCAGGTGCCGCCGCCGCCCGGAGGCGGCGTCGAGGTCGACGTCGGGGTCGGAGTACCGCCGGCGTTGAGG
>NZ_MWLL01000011.1 GCF_002198675.1 Kineosporia sp. R_H_3
GCCTACGAGATCCACCACGGCATCGCCACCCTCACCACGGCAGGCGCCGCCGAACCCTTCCTGGACGGCTGCCGGCGCGGCGCAGTCTGGGGGACGACGTGGCACGGCGCCTTTGAGAGCGACGACTTCCGTCGTGCCTTCCTCGACGACGTCGCCGCCGCCGCAGGCAAAGACTTCACGCCGGCCCCGGATGTCGCCTTCGCCGCCGTCCGCGCCGCTCACCTCGATCTGCTGGGTGACCTGGTCGCCGACCACCTCGACCTTGCCGTGCTGGAGGCCCTCATCGTCGACGGGCCGCCGGTCGGTCTTCCCTACCTTGCCCCGGGAGTGTCATGACCACGCCTGTCCTCGATCCTGCCGTCCCCACCGCGGTGACCGTCTTGTTGTCGACGGCCGACACGGACCTGTTGGCGGCTCGGGCCAGCGGGGCGCACTACCGCCTCGCCAACCCCTCACGCACGGACCCCGGCGACGTCGCCGCTCTGCTGGACGGCGCGCAGCTGGTCGTCGTCCGGTTGCTGGGCGGGCGGCAGGCCTGGCCCGAAGGATTGGACGCCGTCCTGGCGTGTGGCCTGCCCACGGTGGTCCTGGGAGGTGAGGCCGTCCCTGACGCCGAGCTAATGGCCGTCTCGACGGTCCCGGCCGGTGTGGCGGCTCATGCATTGACGTACCTGGTGGAGGGCGGGCCTACCAACCTGGCCGAGCTGGCCCGGTTCCTGTCGGACACGGTCCTGCGGACCGGGCACGGCTTCGAACCGGCCCGCAGCGCTGCGTCCTGGGGCGTGGCGTCGGGCTACCAGGTGCCGCGTGGCGACACCCAGACCGCGGACCCGGATCGGCGTCCGGTGGTCGGCATCATCTATTACCGCGCCCACGAGCTCGCCGGTAACACCGCCTTCGTCGACACCCTGGCGCATGCGGTGCGGGCCGTGGGCGGCGAGCCGTTACCGATCTTCTGCGGTTCGCTGCGCGGGCTGACCGAGCAGTCCGCCGCCGCCGGTTCGGGCAGCGACCACGAGGGGCTGCTCTCGGCGTTGCGGGTCTGCGACACCCTGGTGGTCACCGTCCTGGCCGCTGGGGGAGCGGTCGCCACCGACGCCGTGGCCGGCGGCAGTGACGACGCCTGGGACGTCGGCATGCTGGCCGGTCTGGACGTGCCGGTGATCCAGGCGTTGTGCCTGACCAGTACCCGCGAGCAGTGGCAGGAAGGCAGCGCCGGCCTGTCCCCTCTGGACGCGGCCATGCAGGTGGCGATCCCGGAGTTCGACGGCCGGATCGTCACGGTCCCGTTCTCGTTCAAGCAGATCGACGCCGAGGGCCTGTCGGTCTACCGGGCCGACGAGGAACGGGCCCGCAGGGTCGCCGGCATCGCCGTTCGCCAGGCCAGGCTGCGGCAGCTGCCCAACGAGAGCAAGCGGGTCGCTGTCGTCCTCAGCTCCTACCCCACCAAGCACTCCCGCGTCGGCAACGCCGTCGGACTCGACACCCCGGTCTCGGCCGTCCGCCTGTTCGCCGCGTTGGCTGCCGCCGGCTACGACCTGGGACCCGACCCGCTGCCGGACGACGGCGACGCGCTGATCCACGCGCTGATCGCCGCCGGCGGCCACGACGTGGAGTGGCTCACCGAGGACCAGCTCGGCGCGGCCCCGGCACGGGTGCCGTCGGCGGCCTACGAGCGCTGGATCTCCCGGTTGCCGCAGTCGTTGCGGGACCGCATGAACGAACACTGGGGACCACCCCCGGGCACCCTCTACACCGACGACGGCGACATCGTCATCGCGGGCCTGCGGTTCGGCAACGTGATGCTCATGATCCAGCCGCCGCGCGGGTTCGGGGAGAATCCGATCGCGATCTACCACGACCCCGACCTGCCGCCCAGCCACCACTACCTGGCCGCCTACCAGTGGTTGCAGGCCGCACCCGAGGACGGCGGGTTCGGCGCCGACGCCGTCGTCCACCTCGGCAAGCACGGCACCCTGGAGTGGCTGCCCGGCAAGGGGCTGGGGCTGTCGCAGGAGTGTGCCCCGGACGCGGTCCTGGGTGACCTGCCGCTGGTGTATCCGTTCATCGTCAACGACCCGGGCGAAGGTACCCAGGCCAAGCGTCGGGCCCACGCCGTCGTGATCGACCACCTGATCCCGCCGATGGCCAGGGCCGAGACCTACGGCGACCTGGCCAAGCTCGAGCAGCTGCTCGACGAGTACGCCACGGTGGGTGCCCTCGACCCGGCCAAGCTGCCGACGGTCCGGGCCCAGATCTGGCAGCTGGTCGAGTCGGCCCAGCTGCACCACGACCTGCACGCCGAGGCCATGCCGGACGGGGATGCCTTCGACGACTTCGTGCTGCACCTGGACGGCTACCTCTGCGAGATCAAGGACGTCCAGATCCGCGACGGCCTGCACATCCTGGGCGAGGGTCCCACCGGGCAGGCCCGGGTCGACCTGGTGCTCGCGGTGCTGCGAGCACCGCAGGTCTGGGGCGGGGCGAGCGCCCTGCCGGGCCTGCGGCAGGCGGTCGCCGCCGCCTTCGACCTCGACGAGCAGCAGCTGCTCGCCGAACCAGGCGCCCGAGTGGTCGCCCCGAGCGGCCTCACCGACCTCGCCGACGGCCCTGGGGCCACCGCCGCGGACGCCGTCGACCTCATCGAGGCGGTGGCCCGGCGCCTCGTCGTGGGCATGGAGACGCTCGGGTGGGACGACAGCAAGGTCGAGGCCGTCGTCGAGGAGGTCACCGGCCGCCGGGTCCTGGACGCCGTGCGGGTGCTGCAGTTCGCGGCCACCGAGCTCGTGCCCCGGTTGGCCCGTACCGGCGACGAGCTCGACAACAGCCTGGCCGCCCTCGCCGGCCGGTTCGTGCCGCCGGGCCCCTCGGGCTCACCCACCCGGGGACTGGTCAACGTGCTGCCGACCGGGCGCAACTTCTACTCCGTCGACCCCAAGGCGATCCCCTCGCGCAACGCCTGGGACGTCGGGCGCGCGCTGGCCGACTCCCTGCTCGCGCGGCATCTGACCGACACCGGGGCCTACCCGGCCTCGGTGGGGCTGACGGTCTGGGGAACCAGCGCGATGCGCACCCAGGGAGACGACATCGCCGAGCTGCTGGCGCTGCTGGGGGTGCGGCCGACCTGGGACGACCGCTCGCGTCGGGTCACCGGCCTGGAGGTGATCCCGGTCGCCGAGCTGGGCCGCCCCCGCATCGACGTCACGGTGCGGATCTCCGGGTTCTTCCGGGACGCGTTCCCGCACGTGGTCACCCTGCTCGACGACGCCGTCCAGCTGGTCGCCGCCCTCGATGAACCGCAGGAGGACAACTACCTGCGCCGGCACGTCGACGCCGACCTGGCCGACCACGGTGACCGGCGGCGCGCGACCAGCCGCATCTTCGGCTCCAAGCCGGGGGCCTACGGAGCCGGACTGCTGCCACTGATCGACGCCCGCACCTGGCGCACCGACGCCGACCTCGCCGAGGTGTATGCCGTCTGGGGCGGGTACGCCTACGGGCGAGGGTTGGACGGCGCCGCCGCGCGAGGCGACATGGAGCGCGCCTTCTCACGGATCGCGGTCGCCGCCAAGAACCAGGACACCCGCGAGCACGACATCGTCGACTCTGACGACTACTTCCAGTACCACGGCGGCATGGTCGCGATGGTGCGCCACCTGACCGGCACCAGCCCGGCCGCCTACGTGGGCGACTCCGCGATGCCGCACGACGTGCGCACCCGCACCCTGGGTGAGGAGACCCACCGGGTGTTCCGGGCCCGCGTGGTCAACCCCAAATGGATCGCCGCGATGCGCCGCCACGGCTACAAGGGCGCCTTCGAGCTGGCCGCGACGGTGGACTACCTGTTCGGCTACGACGCCACCGCCGGGGTCGTCGACGACTGGATGTACCAACAGCTCGTCGACAGCTACCTGAGCGAGCCCACCACCCGCGCCTTCCTCGAGCAGTCCAACCCCTGGGCGTTGCGCGGCATGGCCGAACGGCTCCTCGAGGCCGCCGAGCGCGGCATGTGGCAGCACCCCGACCCGCAGACCCTCGACCTGTTACGTGAGCTGTACCTGACGACCGAGGGCGACCTGGAGGGCCAGGAATGAGCGGGTTCCCGTTCTCGGCCGTGCTGGGCATGGACGACCTGCGGCTCGCGCTGCTGCTCAACGCGGTCAGCCCAGCCATCGGCGGGGTGCTGGTGCGCGGGGAGAAAGGCACCGCCAAGTCGACCGCCGTCCGGGCTCTGGCCGCACTGCTGCCGCCGGTGACGGTGGTGACCGGTTGCCGGTTCGTCTGCGACCCCGCCCGGCCCGACCCGCAGTGTCCCGACGGCCCGCATCCCGGCGACGGCCCGGCCGGCCAGCGGGCGGCCCGGCTCGTCGAACTGCCCGTGGGTGCCGCCGAGGACCGGGTTGCTGGTTCCCTCGACCTGGAACGTGCTCTCGGAGAGGGTGTCAAGGCCTTCGAGCCCGGTCTGCTGGCCGCCGCCAACCGCGGGATCCTGTACGTCGACGAGGTGAATCTGCTGCACGACCACCTGGTCGACCTGCTGCTGGACGCCGCCGCGATGGGCAGGGCCCACGTCGAACGCGAAGGTGTCTCGGTCAGCCACGCCGCCCGGTTCCTGCTGGTGGGAACCATGAATCCCGAGGAGGGCGAGCTGCGCCCCCAGCTGCTCGACCGGTTCGGGCTCACCGTCGACGTGCGCGCCAGCCGGGACCCCGCCGTCCGGGTCGAGGTGGTCCGTCGCCGGCTGGCCGCGGACGCCGATCCGGTCGCCTTCGCCGAGCAGTGGCGGCACGCCGACCTGGCCACCGCCGCCCAGGTGGTGGCGGCCCAGCACCGACTGGCCACCGTCGTGCTGGGGGACGGCGCGCTGCGACAGATCGCCGAGGTCTGCGCCGCCTTCGACGTCGACGGCATGCGGGCCGACATCGTCATCGCCAGAACGGCACTGGCGCACGCGGCCTGGCAGGGCCGTGAGCAGGTGCTGGCCGAAGACGTCGCCGTCGCGGCCCGGCTGGCGTTGCCCCATCGCCGGCGGCGGACCCCGTTCGAAGAACCCGGGATCGACCAGCAGACCCTGGACGAGGCACTGCAGCGAGCCGCCGACACCCAGCCCCCCGGGAGCGCGGGGACCGACGACCCGGGACCCGAGAACCCGGGACCTGACGACCCGGGACCCGAAGATTCCGGTCCGGGCGGTGGCTCCGACGGGCCGGACGGCCAAGGCCCGACCGCCCCGGGCGAGGAGACCTCGGGTGACAGCGGCTCATCTGGGAGTGGACCGACAGGCTCTGACCCGGCCGAGAACCCCACGCCTTCAAGCGGCCCTGGAGCGACAGCCCCGGCCGACTCTGAGAACCTCGGCCGGGCCAGGCTCCTGACCGCCTCCGGGGTCGGGCGCGGAGTGCCCGGCCGGCGGTCCCGGGCTCGTACCGGCAGCGGGCGCACCACCAGTGCGGTGACCCCGTCGACGGCGCGGTCGGCGGGGTTGCACCTTCCCGCGACGATCCGGGCAGCCGCCCCGCAGCAGGTTTCCCGGGGGCGGGAGCGGGGGCCGTTGATGCTGCGCCCGCACGACGTGCGGGCCGCCGTCCGCGAAGGCCGCGAGGCCAACCTGGTCCTGTTCCTGGTGGACGCCAGCGGGTCGATGGGCGCCCGCCACCGGATGCAGGCCGTCAAGGGCGCGGTCGTGAGCCTGCTCACCGACGCCTACCAGCGCCGGGACAGCGTGGCCCTGATCGCCTTCCGGGCCGGTCAGGCCCAGACCCTGCTGCCGGCGACGTCGTCCGTCGAGGCCGCGGTCGCCCGGCTGCGGCAGCTGCCGACGGGAGGGCGGACCCCGCTCGCCGAAGGTCTGCACGCCGCCGCCGAGCTGGTGCGCGTGCAACGCCTGCGCGACCCCGACCGGCGTCCGCTGCTGGTGGTCGTCACCGACGGCCGGGCCACCGCCGGTGACCAGCCGTTGCCGCGGGCCTGGCTGGCTGCCCGGTCCCTTGCCCGCAGCGGCGTCGGCGCGGTGGTCGTCGACTGCGAGTCAGGACCGGTCCGGCTGGGCCTGGCTGCCCGGCTGGCCGTCGAGCTCGACGCCCGGCACGTGCCGTTGGCCGAGGTGACCGTGGACAGGCTGACCGAGGTGGCCGGGACCCAGATCGCCGCACGAGCGACCCATCGAGGGAGAGTGGCCTGATGCCGCAGGGCAAACCGAGCGCCGAAGCCGTCCCGGAGGACGGGCTGACCACCCGTCAGCGCCGCAACCGGCCGTTGCTGGTGGTGCACACCGGTCAGATGAAGGGCAAGTCGACGGCGGCGTTCGGCATGGCCCTGCGGGGCTGGACCGCCGGACTGCCGGTCGCGGTGTTCCAGTTCGTCAAGAGCGCCAAGTGGAAGGTGGGCGAGGAGAACGCCTTCCGGGCGCTGGGCCGCATCCACGAGACGACCGGGGAGGGTGCACCGGTCGAGTGGCACAAGATGGGCGAAGGGTGGTCGTGGTCCCGCAAGGCGGGAACCGAGGAGGACCACGCCGCCGCGGCGCTGGAGGGCTGGCGCGAGATCCAACGCCGGCTGGCAGCCGAGCAGCACGGCTTCTACGTGCTCGACGAGTTCACCTACCCCATGAAGTGGGGCTGGGTCGACGTCGAGGAGGTGATCGCCACCCTGGCGGACCGCCCCGGCTTCCAGCACGTCGTCATCACCGGCCGCGACGCCGACCCACGCCTGGTCGAGGCCGCCGACCTGGTCGCCGAGCTGACCAAGGTCAAGCACCCCATGGACGCCGGCCAGAAAGGTCAGAAGGGCATCGAATGGTGACGGCCACGGTGAGCCTGCCCCGGCTGGTGGTCGCGGCCGCGGCCAGCGGCCACGGCAAGACCACCGTCGCCACCGGACTGCTGGCCGCACTACGACGGCGGGGCCTGGCCGTCAGCCCGCACAAGGTGGGACCGGACTACATCGACCCCGGCTACCACGGCCTGGCCGCCGGGCGCCCCGGCCGCAACCTCGACCCCTGGCTGGTCGGTGCGGAACGGATCCCGGGCCTGCTGGCGCATGGCGCCCTGACCCCGGCCCCCGCTGACATCGCTGTCGTCGAAGGCGTGATGGGCCTGTACGACGGTGTCGTCGGGCGCGGCGAGTTCGCCTCGACCGCCCACGTTGCCCGCCTCGTACAGGCCCCCGTCGTCCTGGTCGTCGACGTCTCGGGGCAGGGACGCTCGGCCGCCGCGCTGGCCCTGGGCATGGCCGCTTTCGACCCCCGGGTGCGGATCGGCGGGGTGGTGCTCAACCGGGTCGGGTCGGCCCGCCACGACGGGCTGCTTCGCCAGGCGATGGCCGAGGTGGGAATCGCCGTCCTGGGCTCGATCCCACGCACCGACCAGGTGGCCACACCGTCCCGGCATCTGGGTCTGGTGCCGGTCGCCGAGCGCGCCGCCGAGTCCCTGGCCGTCGTCGAGGCCCTCGGCACCGTGATGACCGAGCACCTCGACCTCGACGCACTGCTCGACCTGGCCCGGACGGCGCCGCCGCTGGCCACCGACGTCTGGGATCCCGCCCGCGAGATCGCCACCGGTGGCGAGGCCGACGGCCGCGCCGGGGACGGGGCCGATGTGTCAGCCGGTGCGGGGCCGGTGGTCGCCGTCGCCGGCGGCGCCGCCTTCACCTTCTCCTACCGCGAGAGCATCGAGCTGCTCGAGGCGGCCGGCGCCCAGGTGCAGGTGTTCGACCCGTTGCACGACACCGCCTTGCCGGCAGGCACCCGAGGCTTGGTGATCGGGGGTGGGTTCCCCGAGATGCACGCCGAGCGACTGGCCGCCAACACCGCACTGCTCGCCGAGGTGGCCGCCTTCGAGGGCCCGATCGTCGCCGAGTGCGCCGGGCTGCTGTACCTGGGCACCTCGCTCGACGGGGTCCCGATGGCGGGCCGTCTCGCGGTGGTCGCCGAGATGAGCGGGCGCCTGACCCTGGGCTACCGGGACGCCGTCGCCGCCACCGACTCCCCCCTCGCCCGGCGCGGGGACCGGGTGCACGGGCACGAGTTCCACCGCACCACGACGTCCCCGGGGTACGGCCCGGCAGCCGCCTGGCAGTGGGACGGCACCCCGCACGGGTTCGTCGCCGGCACGGTGCACGCCTCCTACCTGCACACCCACGCGGCAGGTCAACCACAGTCCGCCCACCGTTTCGTGCGGGCCTGCGCATGAGCGCCCCGATCGGAGCCCCGCGGCTGGTCGGGGTGGGCGTCGGACCCGGCGACCCCGAGCTCGTGACCGTCAAAGGGGTGCGCCTGCTGCAGCAGGCCGACGCCGTGGTGGTACCGGTGATGGCTGACGCCGGGCCGGGCCGGGCCGAGGCGACCGTGGCCTGCTACGTCGCCGCCGACCGCATCGTGCGGGCCGTGTTCGCCCTGGACGAACGCGACGGCCTGACGGCCCGCCGTGAGCAGGCATGGGACGACGCCGGCGACGTCGTCCTCGACCTGTTCGCCCGGGGCGCGAACCTGGTGGCCTTCGCGACCATCGGCGACCCGAACGTCTACTCGACCTTCACCTACGTCGCCGCCACCGTGCAGCAGCGCCGCGGCGACGTCGAGGTCATCACGGTCCCCGGTGTCACCGCGATGCAGGACCTGGCCGCCCGCAGCGGCACCGTGCTCTGCGAAGGCCGCGAACCACTGACCCTGATCCCCATGACAGCGGGCATGGACGTCGTCGAGGCTGCACTGGCAGGCCCGGGAACCGTCGTCGCCTACAAGGGGTGGCGACGACATCCCGAACTGCTGGCCGCGATCGAGCGTCACGGCCGCAGCGGTGACGTCGTCGTCGGCAGCGGGCTGGGCCTGCCCGACGAACAGATCACGCGCGCCGACCGCCCGCCTGCCGGCGTGTCCCTTCCCTATCTGTCAACGGTTCTGGTCCCGGCTCGCCGAGACCGGCGAGGAGGCAAACTGTGACCGGCACCCCCAGCCACGAGGAGCCGGCCGGTCCGGGCAAGGTGTCCTTCGTCGGGGCCGGCCCCGGCGCGGCCGACCTGCTGACCCTGCGAGCGGCCCGGGTGATCGGCGAGGCCGACGTCGTGATCTGGGCCGCGAGCCTGGTCCACCCCGACGTCCTCGCTCATGCCCGGGCCGACGCCCGGATCGTCGACTCCTCCCAGCTGCCGATGGAGGGGGTGCTGCCTCTCTACCAGGAGGCGGCCCGGGACGGGCTGACCGTGGCCCGGATCCACTCCGGCGACCCCAGCCTGTGGGGGGCCGTGCAGGAACAGCTCGACCTGTGCCTGGCCCTGGGCCTGGCCGTGGAGATCGTGCCCGGTGTCTCCTCGTTCTCGGCAGTGGCGGCGATCGTCCAGCGCGAGCTGACGATCCCCGAGGTCGCCCAGTCGGTGGTGCTGACCAGACTCGAAGGCGGCAAGACCCCGATGCCCGCCGGTGAGACCATCCGTGGGTTCGCCCAGCACGGCACCACCATGGCCGTCTTCCTGTCGGCCGCACGGTCCGGCCAGCTGCAGGCCGAGCTGCTCGCCGGCGGCTACCCGCCGCAGACCCCGGTGGTCGCCGCCTACCAGGCCACCTGGCCCGACGAGCTGATCGTGCGATGCACCCTCGAGACCCTCGAGCAGACCGTCAAGGAACACCGGCTGTGGAAGCACACCCTGTTCCTGGTCGGCCCCGCCCTGGCGGCCGCCGGCACCCGCTCGCACCTGTACCACCCCGGCCACTTCCACGGCTTCCGCAAGGCCGACCGCTCGGCCAGGGCCGAGCTGCGGGCCCGCACCCGATGACCGACGAACCGGTGGCCCCCGCCGAGGTCGTGCTGCGTGAGCCCGACCTGCCGCGTACCGCCAAGGTGCGCCCGGACGCCCTACGTACCGGCTGGACGACGGGAGCGTGCGCCACCGCCGCCACGACAGCTGCCGTGACAGCCCTGACCACCGGCACCCTGCCGGAGCAGGTCGAGATCACGTTGCCGTCCGGTCGGGTGGTGGCATTCCCGGTGGCCCGCTGCGAGCTGTCGCCGGCCGGGGCCGAAGCGGTCGTCGTCAAGGACGCCGGGGACGACCCGGACGTCACGCACGGCGCCGAGCTGACCGCCACCGTCACCTGGAGCGAGCAGCCCGGCGTGCACCTGGTGGCCGGAGCCGGGGTGGGTACCGTCACCAAGGAGGGGCTCGGTCTGCCGGTCGGTGGCCCCGCCATCAACGACACCCCACGGCGAATGATCACCGACGCCGTGACCCGCCTGGTCGACGTCAACGTCCGCGGGATGCAGGTGGTGGTAAGCGTGCCAGGCGGTGAGGTGATGGCCCGCAAGACCACCAACGCCCGCCTGGGCGTGATCGGCGGCATCTCGATCCTGGGCACGACCGGGATCGTGCGGCCCTTCTCGACGGCGTCCTGGCGAGCCAGCGTCGTCCAGGCCGTGCACGTGCTGGCCGCTCAAGGGGAACGGACGGTGGTGCTGTGCACCGGCGGTCGCACCGAGCGGGCCGCGATGCGGCTGCTGCCCGACCTGCCGCCGGTGTGCTTCGTCGAGGTCGGTGACTTCACCGGCGCAGCGATCACTGCCGCCGTCGGCGACGGGCTGGCCGAGGTCGTGTTCGTCGGCATGGCCGGCAAGCTCGCCAAGCTGGCGGCCGGGATCCTGATGACCCACTACACCCGATCCAAGGTCGACCTCTCGCTGCTGGCCGCGCTGACCGCCGAGGCCGGCGGCGACCCCGACGTGGTCGCGGCGGTGGCCGCCGCCAACACCGGCCGGCACGCCTACGAGCTGTGGCAGGCACACGGGCTGCTCGAGGCCGCCGGCGGGTTGCTGTGCCGTCGCGTGCAGCAGGTGCTGGTCCGGTTCGCCGACGGCGCCGTCACGGCCGACGTCGCGATGGTCGACTTCGCCGGGGAGCGAACGATGTGCTCGTCCGGGCGGTGGGCCGCGTGAGAGAACTCGACGCCGACGAGGCCGCCGGGCCCGACTCGCTTGCGGCGGGCTCTGCCGCAGGCGATCTCGTCCGACGGTCGGTGCTGGTGACCGGCCTCGACCACGAGGTCGGGCTGTCGCCCTGGGCGGCGGCCGCGGTCCGCGAGGCCGACCTCGTAGTAGGCGCCGCCCGGCACCTGGCGGCGGTGCCCCTGCCTCCTAACGGCCCACGGATGGTGCTCGGACCGCTGGCCCCGGCCGTGGACCGCATCGGCCAGGAGGTGGCGGCAGGCCGGCGAGTGGTCGTGCTGGCCAGCGGCGATCCCGGCCTCTTCGGGATCGTGCGCCGGCTGAGCCAGGCGGGGCTGCCACTTCACGTGGTGCCCGCAGTCTCGAGCATCTCCCTTGCCTTCGCCAGGGCCGGGCTGGCTTGGGACGGCGCCGCGGTGGTCAGCGCCCACGGCCGCGACCTGCGGCCCGCCCTCAACGCCTGCCGCGCCCTGCCGCTGGTGGCGGTGCTGACCCAGCCCGGGGCCGGGGCCACTGAGCTCGGCGCCGGGCTGGTCGGGTGGGCCCGGCGCCTGCTTGTCGCCGAGAACCTCGGTGCGGACGGCGAACGCCTCACCTGGGTCAGTCCCGACGAGGCGGCCCACCGAGACTGGGCCGACCCCCACGTCGTCCTGGTGCTGTCAGAGCCCGCCGACCCCGAACCTGCTGGCCCCGAACCCGCTGACTCTGAAGACGCCTCCCCGGCCAGGGCCGTTGCGGGTGTGCGCGTCGACAACCAGCCGGCGGCGGCCCCGGCCGGTGGCTGGGCGCTGCCCGAGAGCGCCTACGACCACCGGGACTCGATGATCACCAAGTCGGAGGTGCGGTCCTGGGTGCTGGCCAGCCTGCGTCCACGACTGGGAAGACTGGTCTGGGACCTCGGCGCCGGCAGCGGCTCGGTCGGCATCGAGTGTGCCCTGCTGGGTGCCGCCGTCGTGGCGGTCGAGAAGGACGCCGCCGGTTGCGACCTGGTCCGGGACAACGCGAGCAGGCACGGCGTCGACGTCCGGGTGGTCACCGGCACGGCGCCGCAGGTGCTGGCGACACTGCCCGACCCGGACGCGGTCTTCGTCGGTGGTGGCGGACTCGAGGTGGTCACCGCCGTCGCCCAACGCCCGGCGCAGGTCGGTCCCGCGCGCATCGTCGTCGCTCTGGCGGCTGTCGACCGGGTGGGACCGGTCGTCGAGATCCTGCGCCGCAACGGTTTCACCACGGATGGAGTCCAGTTGTCGGCGTCGCGGTTCAGCGACCTGCCCGGCGGTTCACTGCGACTGTCCGCCACGAACCCGGTCTTCGTCGTCTCGGCCGAACGCGGCCAGGGATGGGGCCCGGCAGATCCGGCAGGTCGAGCAGGTTCAGCAGGCCTGGCGCATCAGGCGGGTGGGTCATGACCCAGAACGGCGAACCGATCGCGCTGGTGGCGGCCACGGCCGCCGGCCGAATCCATGCCCAGGTGGTGGCGTCGGCCTGGCCGCAGGCTCGGCTGGTCGACGCCGGTAGCGCGGCCGAGTCGTTGCGCCAGGCATGGCGGGCGGGGGAGTCCATCGTGGCGTTCCTGGCCGCAGGCGCCGTGGTGCGCATCATCGCGCCGCTGCTGACCGACAAGGCCACCGACCCGGCGGTCGTGGTCGTCGACGACGCCGCCCGGCACGCGGTGGCCCTGTTGGGTGGACATGCGGCCGGTGCCAACACCCTCGCCCGTCGCGTGGCGGCGCTGCTGGACGCCCGACCGGTCGTCACCACCGCGACCGATGCCCGTGACCTTCCGGGCCTGGACACCCTGGGGATGCCGGTCGAAGGTGGCGTCTCGGGGGTGACCCGGGCGATCCTGGACGGCGAACCGGTTCGGCTGCAGGCACAGTCGACCTGGCCGTTGCCGGCGCTGCCGGACAACGTGGGCGCCGACCTACCCGGCTCCTACCGCCTGCTCGTCACCGACCGGCTGGTCCCGTTCGACGAGCGCACCGCCGTGCTGCGACCGCCCAGTCTGGTGGTCGGGGTCGGGGCCAGCCGCGGGGTCGCCGTCGAGGAGCTGCAGCAGCTGCTCGAGCGAGTCCTGGCCGAGGCGCAGCTGAGCGCGACCAGCATCGGCTGCCTGGCCACCGTCGATGTCAAGGCCGACGAGGCAGGCATTCTCGAGCTGGCTCGACGGCTCGGCGTCCCATTGCTGACCTACCCGGCCGAGCAGCTGGCGACGGTACCGGTGCCCAACCCCAGCGAGGTCGTGCGGACCGTCGTCGGGACGGGCAGTGTCGCCGAGGCTGCCGCTCTGATCCGTCCCGTCTGCCTGCCCGGGCATCTCCAGGCGGGACCACCCCAGGCCGGGGGATCGGCGACCGGTGAGCTGCTGGTGGCCAAGACGGCGTCGGCGATGGCGACCGTGGCCGTCGCGCGGCACGCCCCGCGGGGCCGGCTCGCGATCGTGGGGCTGGGTCCGGGGGCGCGTGACCTGGTGACGCCTCGAGCGGTCGAGGAGCTGCGGCGGGCCTCGGTCGTGGTGGGCCTGGACCAGTACGTCGACCAGATCCGCGACCTGCTACGCCCCGGCACGACCGTGGTCGCCAGCGGGCTCGGGGCCGAGGAGGCCCGGGCCCGGGCAGCCGTCGAGCTCGCATCCTCGGGCAAGGCGGTCGCTCTCATCGGTTCGGGGGACGCCGGCGTCTACGCCATGGCGAGCCCGGCGCTCGAGTACGCCGGGACCGACATCGACGTGGTCGGGGTGCCAGGAGTGACGGCCGGGTTGGCCGCCGCGTCGCTGCTGGGTGCACCGCTGGGCCACGACCACGTCTATCTGAGCCTGTCCGACCTGCACACCCCGTGGGAGGTGATCAGCGGCCGGGTCGCGGCCGCCGCCGCGGCGGACCTCGTCGTCCTGTTCTACAACCCGCGCAGCCGGACCCGGGACTGGCAGCTGGCCGCAGCCATGGCCGAGCTGGCGGTCCACCGCCCGGCGGACACCCCGGTGGGAGTGGTCCGACACGCCAGCCGGCCCGAGCAGAGCGTGCAGCTGCACACCGTGGCGGGCTTCGACCCCGCCGACGTCGACATGTACAGCCTGGTCGTCGTCGGCAACAGCCGCACCAAGGTCGTCGCCGGGCGCATGGTCACCCCACGGGGGTATCGATGGCTGTCGTGACCGTCGAGGGGTGTCAGGGGTGCGGCGCCTGCCTGCTCACCTGCCCCGAGCATGCGCTGCTTCCGATTCCGTCGGGGCTGCGGGTGAGGCACGACCGGTGCACCGGCTGCCTGGAATGCCTGGAGGTCTGCCCGGTGGATGCGATCAGCATCGTCGGGCAACCGATTCCGTTGCACCGGACTTCGAATCCTGTCGTGCCGGGAGGCATCTCGTGAGCACCTCTGCCGTCACCGCCGCCACCCTGCTGGGTGATCGCTGGAGCAGGGCGGAAAGGGTCCGTCTCGGCGGCATCGCGGCGGCCGTGACCGCGCTGCACATCCTCGGGTGGACGCTCTACCTGTACTGGAACCAGCAGCCGGTCGCGGCCGGCGGGTTCGCGGGGGCCGGCACCCTGGCCTACGCGCCGGGGGAGGTCACCCTGCTCTCGTTGTCCGCGAGCACGGCCTCTGCAGGCGCCCTGCCCGTCGTGGCTCTGCTGACGTTGCCGCTGCTGTTCGCCTCGGGCATGGCCGCCATGGACACCGTCGACAGCCTGTTGATGACCCGGGCCTACTCGTGGTCGCACCGCAGCCCGGCCCGGCGGCTCTACTACAACCTGGCGACCACCGCGATGACGGTGCTGGTGGGCGGTTTCGTGGCCAGCGTCTACCTGGCCGGACTGCTGGCCGAGCACGTGGACCGGGGCTGGCTGAACGGGTACGCCACCATCGCCGACCACTTCGAGCAGCTGGGCTACGGGATCGTCGGGCTCTTCGCCCTGTCGTGGCTCACCGCGGTGGCGATCTGGCGGCTGCTCGGCTACGACCGCCGCTACGCCGATCTCAGCCCGATCACGGTGGGCGATCTTGATGTCCTCGACGAGCGGAGCCTGATCTCGGTCGGTGAGCGATGAGCCGCCAGGTCCACCCCATCGAGGTGAGGTCCTTCGAGATCCTGCGCGCTCGGGCCGACACCAGTCACTTGCCTCCGCTCACCCGCGCCGTCGCGGAACGTGTCGTGCATGCCAGCGCCGACCTCGCCTACCTCGACGACCTGGTCTGCGACGAGCCGGCTCTGGTGGCCGGGTGGACGGCGTTGCACGCCGGAGCGCGAGTGGTTGCGGACGTCGCCATGGTCGCTGCTGGGATCACCAGGACCGACCTGTCCGGGCCGGTGGTCTGCCCGATCGCCGAACCGCAGGTGAGCGGCCTCGCGCGTCAAGCCGGAATCACCAGGTCCGCCGCCGCCGTGCGGGTGGCCCTGGACCGGGTCGGCCCCGGCGCCCTCTGGGTGATCGGCTGCGCCCCCACAGCGCTCGAAGAGCTCATCACCCTGGGCGCCAGACCCGCGTTGGTGATCGGGCTCCCGGTCGGCTTCGTCGGTGCCGCCGAGTCCAAGGAGGCCCTTCGGGCCAGCGGACTGCCCGCGGTGTCCAACCGCGGCGAGAAGGGTGGATCCGCCGTGGCCGCCGCCGCCCTGAACGCCTTGCTCTACCACGAGGAGACACCATGACCCGCCCCGTCGAACTGACTGCCCGCCCGGAAGACACGGTCCCGGGGGCCGGTCGGCATCCGCTGGTCATCGTCGGGCACGGGACCCGCAGCCCGCTCGGGGTGAGCCAGTTCCTGGCGTTGACCGAACGGGTGCGAACCCGCGGGAGGACCACCCTCGGGCATGTGACAGCCGGGTTCATCGAGCTGTCGGCGCCACCGCTGACCGATGCCGTGGGTGAGCAGGTCGCCCACGGCAACCTGTCGCTCGTGGCGCTGCCGTTGGTGCTGGCCGCCGCCGGCCACGGCAAGGGCGACATCCCCGCCGCCATGAAACGCGAGCAGCAGCGCCACCCAGGACTGACCTACCGCTACGGGCGCCCTCTCGGGCCGCACCCGCTGCTCCACCAGGCGGTCGAGCAACGCATCGACGCCGTGAGTCCTGACGGTGCCGACCGCTGCGACACCTACGTCGCCCTCATCGGGCGCGGCTCCTCAGACCCCGACGCGAACGCCGAGATCGCCAAGGTAGCTCGACTGCTCTGGGAGGGCCGCGGCTACGCAGGAGTCGAGGCCGCGTTCATCTCCCTCGCCGAACCCTCGGTACCCGCCGTCCTGGACAAGCTGCACCGACTCGGCGCCCAGCGAATCGTCGTCGCCCCCTACTTCCTCTTCGAAGGGGTTCTGCCCGAGCGGATCCGCACCCAGGCCGCCGAGTTCGCCCAAGGTCATCCCGGCCTGGACATTCGGGTCTCCGACGTGATCGGAGACTGCGACGAGCTGGCCGAACTGGTCCTGCAACGCCACACCGAAGCCCTCAGCGGCGACATCCGCATGAACTGCGACACCTGCGTCTACCGCATCGCCGTGCCCGGCTTCGGTGACAAAGTGGGCCGCCCTCAACGACCACACGACCACCCCGACGACCCCGTCGGTCACTCCCACCACCACGACGAGCACCACCGTCACGGCGCGGATGCTCATGACCATCACGACCACCACGCTGACGTGGCCACCGAGAAACCCCGGAACCTGGTGCCCGACGGCGTTGGTCGGGTCGCGATCGTGGGCGGTGGTCCCGGGCCGGACGACCTGATGACGGTGCGGGGGATGCGGCTGCTCGCCGAGGCCGACGTAGTGGTCGTCGACCGCCTCGCCCCCCGCGGGCTGCTCGCCGACCTGGGCCCGCAGGTACTGGTCGTCGACGCGGCCAAGGAGCCCCGGGGACCTTCGGCGACCCAGGAGAGCATCAACCAGACGATCGTGCAGCATGCTCGAGCCGGGCGGCGCGTCGTCCGGCTCAAGGGAGGCGACCCCTACCTCTTCGGCCGCGGCCACGAAGAAGCGCTGGCCTGTTCCGACGCCGGAGTCCCGTGGACCGTCGTCCCTGGTGTCTCCAGTGCGTTGGCGGCCCCCGCGCTGGCAGGGGTGCCGGTGACGCATCGCGGGCTCGCCCAGGACGTCACCATCGTCTCCGGTCACCTGCCACCCGGACACCCGGACTCGCTCGTGGACTGGTCGACCCTGGCCCGGGCGACCGGGACCTTGGTGCTGCTGATGGCCGTGGAGAACATCGGCAAGATCGCGTCATACCTGGTGGAACACGGTCGCGACCCGCAGGCCTCGGTGCTCATCGTCGAGAACGCCGGCGACGAGCGACAGCGTTCGTTGCCCGCCCGACTCGACGATGTCGGGCGGCTCGCCGTCGAACAGCGTGTCGTGCCCCCGGCGGTCGTCGTGGTCGGGTCGGTCGTCGACCTGCGACGCGACTGACATGGACCCAGCCACGCATGCGGCGCCGACGGCTCGTTGGCGTCGTCCCCGGGTGACCACGGGGGACGCCACCTCGGCAGCGGAGCGGGCCGACGATCCCACAGGGTGGGCATTCGGCGACTCCGTGGTCGAGGGCCTGGAGCACGTCCTGCGCGCGCGACGCGACATTCGTCGCTACCGGCCTGATCCGGTACCGGGCGACCACCTCGCCCGCGTCCTGGCGGCAGGCCACGCTGCTCCATCCGTCGGCCATTCTCAGCCGTGGCGGTTCATCGTCGTCACCGAGCCCACCACCCGTGAACGGGCGGCAGCGATGGCCGACCGAGAGCGGCTCAGACAGGCGGCCCTGCTGGAACCCGACCGTGGTCGCCGCTTGCTGGACCTGCAACTGGAGGGCATCCGTGAGGCGCCGGTCGGGATCGTCGTCACCTGCGATCGCCGGGCAGCGGCTGGCGGGGTGTTGGGCCGGGCCACCTTCCCCGATGCCGATCTGTGGAGCTGCGCCTGCGCCATCCAGAACATGTGGCTCATGGCACGCGGCCTCGGCCTGGGTATGGGATGGGTGACTCTCTTCGACCCTGTCGAACTGGCCTCCCTGATGATCCTTCCCGACGACGTGGAAACGATGGGGTGGCTCTGCCTCGGGTGGCCGAACGAACGGCCACCCGAGCCGGGCCTGGAACGCCATGCATGGTCCAAGCGCGCCCCACTGGAAGACGTCGTGCTGCGGGAGCGCTGGCCCAGCGCGGATAGCCCCGGTCCGGTGCCTCCGGAGTCCCACCTACGAGCCCCGAGCCCCGCGCGCGTCGTCGACGTCACTGACCACGCCGACGGCATGCTGACCCCTCCTGGTTCTCTCGGAGTCCTGGATCGGGCGATAGACATCGTCCTGGCGGCCGGGGCCACGTCGCCCGACGGCGCCCTGATCCTGGTGGGCGCCGACCATCCCGTGGTTTCGCTCGGGGTCAGTGCCTACCGAGGCGAGACCACCCGCGAAATCCTTGCCGCAGCGATCGCCGGGGAAGCCATGGGAGTGGTCACAGCCCGAGCTGCCGGCCTGAGCGTCTTCCTGGTGGACGCCGGCCTCGACGGGCCGCTCCTCGACGGCGCGTTCTCGGCACGTCCCAGCGGGAGGCGGGGCAACCTGCGTGACGCGGACGCGATGACCAGGTCGGACGTCGACCAGCTCGTGCAGCTGGGTCGTTCCACCGGATCGGCAGCCTGCCCAGGTGGCTTGGTGGCTGTCGGGGAGGTCGGGCTGGGCAACACCACGGTTGCCGCCGCTCTGTGCTGCGCCCTGCTCACCAAGCCAGCAGCCGATGTCGTAGGACTTGGCGCAGGGGCGGACACGGACATGGTTCAGCGCAAGACGGCGGTCGTCGAGGCAGCTCTGGCCCGAGTGCGATCCGAGGCCCGGCTCAGTGCCGACGATCGGTTGGACGCCGGCGACCCTCTCGATGTGCTCGCGGCTCTCGGTGGGCCTGAGATCGCCTTTCTCACCGGGGCCATCCTGGGGGCGGCTGAATCCCGAGCATGCATCGTGCTCGACGGCTTGGCGACGAGCCTGGCTGCACTGATCGCCGCCAGATGTGAGCCCGGAGTCAGGTCATACCTCATCGCCGGGCATCTCAGCCGGGAGAAGTCACACGCAGCCGTCCTGGTCGAGCTCGGCAGAGAACCACTGCTCGACCTGAGACTCCGAGCCGGCGAAGGGGTCGGCGCAGCGCTCGCCGCGGGGGTACTGCGAAACGGACTCGCCGTCAGGTTGAGGACCGGTCGCACCAGAATGGAGCCCCGGCCTTAACCTCACCCAACGTCCGCTGCCACCTTGCTGTCCGGTGCGCGTCGCCACTGCACGAAATGGCTGCCCTCAGTTCCAGGTGGAGCCGGACCAGCGGTTGCCCGACACTAGCTAGCCGGCTATCGCTAAGCCTCGATCGTGGACGGGCTCGTGGCCGTTCTTGCCGGTGACGGATGATCTTGTCGAGGTGTTGGGCGTGGGTGGTCTGCTGGCCTGTCCAGCTCGTCCAGGTGGGTCGTTGTCGGGGATCTCGGTGGAGATCTGGGGTGGTGCCCGTGTGTCGGGTTCGGGGGCCGCGCGGGGTGTTCTGATGGCCCGGTTAGGTCTGGAACACGGTGCGCCACAGTCGAAGCCAGCACTCTGACCGGGGGGCATGCTCGGGTAGGTGGAGGACCCGTCGGCGTTGCGGGCGGGCCAGCCTGGCCGGGATGTTGATGATGTGGCGGCGGATCGTGGCGCCGCGGGCCACCCGCAGGTCGGTGCGGCTGCGGTGGTGAGGGTGGCGGCGGCGCGCGGCAGGTTGTGGGTGATCGCGGCCAGTACGGCCCAGGCGGTGTTCGCGGCGATAACCCTGACGGCAGGTGGGCGAGCGGGCCGTCGATCAGGTCGGAGAACAGGGTCTCCACGACGGCGTGGCGGCGGTGGGTGATGTCGGCGGCCGGGGCGGGTTCGTCGTTGTCGGTCAGGAACGGGTGGTGCCGCCAGACCGTGAACAGCTGCTCCTGCTGGGCTGACTGACCTGGCTGGCTGCCGTCGGGCTGGTTCTTGTCCTTGACGCGTCGTACGACGAGTCGGGCGGTGACCTCGTTCGGGGTGCCGGAGAACGCGGTGTAGGTGGTCTCGGCGACCTGCGCGTCGGAGATCCATTCGCCGGTGTCGGGGTCCTGCACGGCGTTCGGGTAGCGGACCGGCACCCAGGCGTCCTCGTCGATGCCGCTGATTGCGGCGGTCACGGCCGGGTTCTTCACCAGAACCACGGAGAACATCGCCCCCGCGTTGCGGGCCGCGGTGACGACCGCGCCGCTGCCGTAGGCGCTGTCCCCGCGGACCAGGACCCGGCCCGCGCCGGCGGCCTTGGCCAGCAGGACGGCCTCGCGGACCATGCTCGCCGCGCCACGTCCGGAGCCGGCCTTCCCGGCGCGCAGCCGGATCCCGGCGACCACCGGGGCCGCGGCGGGGGTGGAGATCGCGGTGGCCAGCGCGGACAGGCCGCGCCGCAGGACGGCCTTGCCGGAGATCTTCGTGTGGCCGAACGACGCGCCCTGCTTGGCGTGCCCGGACACCGGGCGCAGCAGCGAGTCGACGTCCATGTACGCCTGCTGCTCGATCCCGTCCAGCACCCCGGTGCGGTCGGCGAGAGCGAGCAGGTGGCGGCGCAGCACCGCGGACAGCTGCCCGGCATGGCCGAAGGTGAACTCCCGCAACAGGATGCCCAGCGTGGGCGCGGCATACACACCGGTGAACACCTTCCGCATTCCGCCCGACCGGACCACGTCGAGGTCGTCGATGCTGCCCGCGCCCGCGCCCATCCCGGCCACCACCGCGGTCAGCTTCGCGGTCGCGTTCGCAGCTCCGGACCGGACCCGCTCACTGCTGAACCGCACATGCGCGTCGAGCAGGTCCCCCAGCCCGGCCTGTGAATCGCCCCGCACCACTTCATGACTCACCTGGCCATGTGGGAAGCACCCGCCGAAGGGGCCAAGGCCGGAACCGGAGACCGAGTGGGCGAAATGATCACCGACACCGGATGCGGGGACTATCTCGCCAACGGTGCTTCGGGCGGGTTGGTTAGTAAGTTTCGGCGGCGGGAACGCCGTCCGGCGGGCGGCCAGCGGGACCTGCGGCACCCGCTGGCCGTTGCCGTTATGGCCATGGGGTTCAAGATCGGAACGTTAGTGCCGATAGATGCTGCAGGAGCGCGGATGGGGCGCGGGTGGGGTGGGGTTGTCGGTAGCCTGCCGGCGACAGGAGGGATCGGTGCCGGTGCCGAGGAAGACGGTCCGAGCCATCCGATTGTGTGCGTGGAACGTGTACCTGGGGGTCGGGTTTGTCCTGATCGGGGCGTACTACCTGGTGCCCCGGCTGGGAGCTCCGGCGGCGGCGCAGGTGGCGATCTACTCCGGGATCACCGGGTCGGCGGCGGTCGGTGTGTTGGCTGGGGTGGCCCGGTACCGTCCGGGACATCGGCGGGTCTGGTGGTGGCTGGCGGCCGGGCAGTTGGCGTCTTCGATCGCGGACGTCGTGTTCTTCGCCGAGCACCTGATCTTCGGTAACGACCAGTTCCCCAGCGTGGCGGACCTGTTCTACCTCGCGGAATACCCGCTGATGGCGGTCGGCCTGGCATTGATGGTCCGCCGGCGCACCCCGCAGTGGGACGTGCCCAGCGCGCTGGACGCGACGATCGTGGCGACGAGCGCGGCGCTGCTGTCGTGGATGTTCCTGATCGCCCCCATGGCGGGCGCCCCGGGATTGACCCTGATCGGCCGGCTGGTGTCGGCGGCCTACCCGATCGGTGACCTGCTGCTGGTCTGCGTCGCGGCACGGCTGATGCTCGGTGCGGCCCTGCGGGCACCGGCGTTCTTCCTGCTGGCCGGGTTCTTGGTCGTGCTGCTCGGGGTGGACACCGCCTACGGGATCGAAACGATCGTGGGGACCTACCAGGCCGGCGGACCGCTCGACATGTTCTGGATGGGATCGGCACTGCTGCTGGGCGCGGCGGCGCTGCACCCATCGATGCCGGAGCTGACCCAGCCGTCGGCGGCCGCCGCCCCGGACGCCACCCCAAGGCGCCTGGCTGTGCTGGCCGTGGCGTCCCTGCTGGCCCCGACCGCGGAACTGGTCCAGTACGCCCGCCACGCCACCCTGGACGTGCCACTGACCGCCATCGTCTGCATGATCCTTTTCCTGTTGGTGTTGGCCCGGATGGCCGGACTGGTCGCCACGCAACGCCGTATGGCGATCACCGACGGGCTGACCGGACTGCACACGCGCCGCTACTTCGAACAGGCCCTGGCCACCGAGACGGCCCGGACCGAACGTAACGGCCAGGGGTTGGGACTGCTGATCGTCGACGTCGACCACTTCAAGAGCGTCAACGACACCTACGGGCATACCGGCGGAGACCGCGTCCTGATCGAGATCGCCCACCGACTGCAGATCATCGCCCGCGGCGGCGACGTCGTAGCCCGCTACGGCGGGGAGGAGTTCGCCCTCCTGCTGCCCGCCACCGGCCACGAGCAGCTGAGCGCCATCGGCGAACGCGTCCGGCTGGCCATCGCCGGGGCCCCGATCGTGGTCACCACCAGCATCAGCATCAGCATCACCGTGTCCGTCGGCGGCGCAGCAAACCCGGCCCACGCCCATGAC
>NZ_MWLL01000110.1 GCF_002198675.1 Kineosporia sp. R_H_3
GCCCTGGCCCCCGCCCGCGTCGTCCCGTCGTCCCGCAGCGGTGCCCCCCGCGGCACCTTCGACGCGTTCAGCCACCTCGGTGACGCCCCGGCGCAGCCCGCGCCGGTCCTCGTGACGGCGGGCGCCGCAGGGCCGCCCGGCACGCTCACCGAGGTCCACGAGCGGCTGCGGGCCGGGGCGTTCGCCGGCAACGAGTGGGCCCTGGACGGCGTCCTCACCCGGGTCGCGCTGCGGACCGGGGCCGACGTCCGGGCCCCCGGCCGGACCAGGTCGCCGACCCCGCCGTCGTCCGTGAGGTCGTCACCGTGCTGGAGCGGATGGGCTACGGCGAGCTCTCCGGCGCGGACGCGGAACGACCGCGTTGGTGGAGCAGGGGTCGCCGGCGCGCCGGACCCAATACCCTGACCAGCACCCCGGACCGATAGGACGCGACGGCCAGCATGAACTCCGCCCCCACGGCGTCAGGCCTCGCCCGCGGCCATGCCACCGGCCCGGCCGCCGTCGCCGTCGCGGACCTCGTCGCCGCCGTCCGCGCGGGCCTGCGCGGCGCCGACCCCGCCGCGGTCCTCTACTTCGCGTCGTCCCGGTACGACCCGCAGGACGTCGTCGGCCCGATGGCGGACGCGTTCCCCGGTGCTGCGGTCGTCGGCTGCTCGAAGGCCGGGGAGTTCACCGACGCGGTCTCCTCGGTGGGCGGGATCAGCGCGGTGGCCCTGCCCCGCGCCGTCGTCGGCGGGGCGGTCGCCACCCTCGGCGACCTGTCCGGCGACGTGCACGCCGGGATCGCCGCCGCGATCGCGGCCGTCGAGACCACGGTCCGGGTGCCGCTGCGCGACCTGGACCCCGCCGAGCACGTCGGCTTCGTCCTCATCGACGGCATGCACCAGGCGGAGGAGGCGGTCAACGAGGCCCTCGGGGACGCCGCCCCGCTGCTCGACATCGTCGGCGGCTCAGCGGGGGACGACCTCGCCTTCGAGCGCACCTGGGTCGCGGCCGGCCGCGCGTGGAGCTTCCAGGGCGTTGCGCTCATGGTCTGCCACGTCGAGGTGCCCTTCCGGGTGGTCAAGACGTGCGCCGTCCGGGAGACCGGGATCACCCTGCGGATCACCTCGACCGACGAGACCCGCCGGGTCGTCACGTCGTTCGACGGCCGGCCCGCCGCGCAGGTGTACGCCGAGGCGGTCGGGGTGCCCGTGGAGGCGCTCTGCGGCTCCGTCTTCATGCGCCACCCGCTGGGCCAGATCATCTCCGGCGAGCCGTGGGTGCGCAGCCCCTCGGCGGTCGTCGCCGGCGGGGGAGTGCGCTTCCTGGCCCAGATGCCGCTCGGGATGGACGTCGCGGTCCTGGGCACCGGCGACCTCGTGGGCGGCACCCGGGACGCGCTCCTGGACGCCTGGCGCAGCCTCGGCACGGCGAGCGGGGCCGTGATGTTCAACTGCATCCTGCGCCGCCTCGAGATGGACGCCACCGGTGCCGCGCAGGACTTCGTCGACGCGTTCGGCGGCCTGCCGGTCGCGGGGTTCCACACCTACGGCGAGACGTGGATGGCGCACGTGAACCAGACGCTCACCGGGATCCTCTTCGGCTGACCGGGCAGGGCCTCGGGGCCGGGCCGGCAGGGGTCAGGCGGACAGCGCCAGCCGGACGGCGTACCCGAGGACGACGAGGTACCCGACGACCCCGGTCGCCGTCCGCGCCCAGCCGGGCAGCCGGGCGCCGGCGAGCGCACCGGCGGTCGCGATGACGAGCTGCCACGCCCACGACGCGAGGAAGACCCCGAGCGCGAAGCGGCCGCCCGCCGACGCGCCGGCCACCGCGTCCCCGAGGCCCGCGGTGAGGACGACGAAGTAGACGGCCGTGAGCGGGTTGACCGCCGTGAGGCCGACGAACCGGAGCAGCACGTGGTGCCCCGGCACCTCGGCCGGCGCGGCGCCCGCCGGCCGGCGCAGCCCCCACAGCCCGCGCAGCGCCACGACGGCGAGGACGACGGCCCCGACGAGCCGCACGGCCGCCGTCCGGCCGTCGAGGGCCGCGGTGACCGCCGTCCCGGCCGCCACCGCGACGACCGCGTAGCCGAGGTCGACGAGCGCGACCCCGGTCGCCGCGGCCGCCGCCGACCGCCACCCGCGGTGCAGCCCCTCACCGAGGATGAGCACGCTGATCGCGCCGAGCGGCAGCGCGACGCCGATGCCCGCGAGGGCACCGGCGAGGAACGCGTCCGGGTCGGCGGTCATGGTCCACATCCTGGTGGCCGGGCCAGGGGCGGGCGACGGATTTACCCGCGCGAGGGCGTCGTGTCCGTCACGGGCCGCCGAGGATCTCGTACGGCACGAAGGCGTCGGGGCCGGTGCGGACGTAGGCGGTCATCGCGCAGGGGGCCGTCTGCATCGCGGGCCGCCAGCCGTCCGGTGTGCGCACCGCGTGATCGGGTCCCGGGTCGGCCCAGACCTCGCGCGCGCGGTCGCCGCGCCCGGTCGTCGTCACCTGCTGCAGACCGCCCTGCCCGTACTCGGCCCGGGCCGCGGCCAGGGTGCGCGGCGGCCCCGGGAGGCGCGCGTAGTCGCGCTCGCACCAGGTGACCCGCTCGCCGACCTCCTGCCACGGCCACATCCCCTCGACGGCCCGGACCCGGACCGCCCACGTCCCGGCGACGACGACGCCGACGACGAGGAGCACGAGGACGGCGCGCCGCCGGGTCGCCGGCCGGCCGGCGGTTCTGGTCACAGCCGTCGGACGCCGAGGCCGCCCCCACGGTTGTCGTCCCCGGCCGTCGTCACCCGGTGCACGGACGGCCGTCACCGGCGTGCGGGATGGGCGCGGGGCCGCCGCCGGGCGTATCCTGAGAAGGTTCCGGCGTCGGTGATGCCGCAGGCCCAGAGGGGCCGCGCCGGGTCGACGAGGTAGCAGGGTGCAGCACGGTGACGTGGTCTCCAGAGGCCGCCGCCCGTCGCTGAGCGCTTCGCGGGTCCGTGACCCGTGCCTGGTCGACCCCGCCCACCGACGACGTCCCGCACCTCACCGGCGCGGGCGTCCCCCTTCCGAGAGGTACCCATGTCCTTCGACTACAAGGTCGCCGACATCAACCTGGCCGAGTCCGGCCGGCACGAGATCCGCCTCGCCGAGCACGAGATGCCCGGCCTCATGGCCCTGCGCGCCGAGTTCGGCGACAGCAAGCCGCTGGCGGGCGCCCGGATCGCGGGCTCGCTCCACATGACGGTGCAGACCGCCGTCCTCATCGAGACCCTCGTCGCGCTCGGCGCCGACGTCCGCTGGGTCTCGTGCAACATCTTCTCCACGCAGGACAACGCCGCCGCGGCCACGGTCGTCGGCCCGCACGGCACCCCGCAGGACCCGCAGGGCGTGCCGGTCTTCGCCTGGAAGGGCGAGACGCTCGCCGAGTACTGGTGGTGCACCGAGCAGATGCTCGCGTGGCCCGCCGACGAGAACGGCAACACGGGCCCCAACATGATCCTCGACGACGGCGGCGACGTGACGCTGCTCGTCCACAAGGGCGTCGAGTTCGAGGCCGCGGGCGTCGTCCCGTCGCCGGCCGAGAACGACAGCGAGGAGTGGCTCGTCATCCTCGAGACGCTGCGCGGCTCGCTCGCGTCGGACCCGCAGCGCTTCACCCGGATGGCCGCCGCGATCAAGGGCGTCACCGAGGAGACCACGACAGGCGTGCACCGCCTGTACGAGTTCGCCAAGGAGGGTCGCCTGCTCTTCCCGGCGATCAACGTCAACGACTCGGTGACGAAGTCGAAGTTCGACAACAAGTACGGCACCCGGCACTCGCTCATCGACGGCATCAACCGCGCGACCGACGTCCTCATCGGCGGCAAGGTCGCGGTCGTCTTCGGCTACGGCGACGTCGGCAAGGGCTGCGCGGAGTCGCTGCGCGGCCAGGGCGCCCGGGTCATCGTCACCGAGGTCGACCCGATCTGCGCGCTCCAGGCCGCGATGGACGGCTACCAGGTCGCCACGCTCGAGGACGTCGTCGAGACCGCGGACATGTTCATCACCGCGACCGGCAACAAGGACATCATCACCGCGGCCGACATGGCGCGGATGAAGCACCAGGCGATCGTCGGCAACATCGGCCACTTCGACAACGAGATCGACATGGCCGGCCTGGCGAAGCTGCCGGGCGTGCGCAAGGTCGAGATCAAGCCGCAGGTGCACGAGTGGACGTTCCCGGCCGCCGGTGACCGCGCGGAGCACAGCATCATCGTGCTCTCCGAGGGCCGCCTGCTGAACCTCGGCAACGCGACCGGCCACCCGAGCTTCGTCATGTCGAACTCGTTCTCGAACCAGGTCATCGCGCAGATCGAGCTCTTCACGAAGACGAGCGACTACGAGACCCAGGTCTACGTGCTGCCCAAGCACCTCGACGAGAAGGTCGCGCGCCTGCACCTCGACGCGCTCGGCGTCCGCCTCACCCAGCTCACCAAGGAGCAGGCGGAGTACATCGGCGTCGACGTCGCCGGGCCGTACAAGCCGGACCACTACCGGTACTGAGGCGCTCGCAGCCCCTGAGCACCACGACCGGTCACGAGGCCCGGACGGCGCACCCGCCGTCCGGGCCTCGTGCCGTCTCCGATCCGTCCATGCGCGCTGTCGGCCCGCGCCGCTAGCGTCGTCCCGGTCGAACGGCCGGACGGCGAAGGAGGGCCCGGTGCAGGGGTTGCGTGCACGTGCCGAGTGGCAGTTCTTCGCGACGCTGCCGAAGGCCGCCCCGGGGCTCGCCGTCGCCTGGTGGGTCGTGCTCGTGCTGCGCGGGGTGCTGCCCGCGGTGTTCGCCGTCGCCACGGGCGTGCTCGTGCAGGCCGTGCAGTCGGGCGGGGACCTCGCTCGACCGTTGACCTTCATGGGCGTGGTCTTCGTCCTGCTCCAGGTGCTCGCGCCGGTGCAGCAGGGGCTCAGCGCCAACCTCGGCGACCGGACGGCGGCCTGGCTCTACGACCGGCTCACCGACGCCTGCGTCGACCCGCCGGGGATGGGCCACCTCGAGGACCCGGAGCTCGCCGAGGACCTCACCGCGGCCCGCGACTTCGACCTCGGTCAGCTCGGCCCGCCGCTGTTCGTCGCGATGGACTTCATCGCCGGCGGCCTCGTCGAGCTAATCGGCGGCGTGACGTCGGTGCTCGTGCTCGCGGTCTGGTCGCCGTGGGCGGCGCTGCTCCTCGGCGGCGCGTGGGCCTCGACGCACTGGCTCCTGCGGGAGAGCGGCGTCTGGCGGGACCGCAACACCGACGAGGTCAGGGCGGCGCAGCGGCACTCCGACTACGCCTACCGGCTCGCCGTCGACCCGCCCGCGGCCAAGGAGCTGCGGATGTTCGGCCTCGTCGGCTGGACCGTCGAGCGGTTCGTCGCGCACCGCACCCGGCTGCACGAGCTGCAGTACCGGGCGACGCGGCTGCGCGAGCGGCCGCTGCTCGGGTGCGGGCTGCTCGTCGTCGGTGCGAACGTCGCCGTCTTCTGGGCGCTCGCGACCGCCGCCTTCGACGGCCGCGTGGACCTCGGGCAGGCCGTGACGTACGCGCAGGTCGCGGTCGGGACGTCGATGATCGCCTTCGGCGGGCTCAACTGGGCCATGGACGGCGCGGCGGGGCCGGTCGCGGCGACGCTGCGGCTCGGGCCGGCGACCGGGCCGGCCGGTGCGCTCGCACCACCACCGGGCGGCACGCCGCGGCCTGCGGCGGGGATGCCCACGCGCGGGATCCGTTTCCGTGACGTCACCTTCGGGTACCCGGCGGGCGGCGGCCCGGTCCTGGAGCACCTCGACCTCGAGGTCCCCGCGGGCCGTTCGCTCGCGATCGTCGGGCAGAACGGCGCCGGCAAGACGACGCTCGCGAAGCTGCTCTGCCGGCTCTACGACCCGCAGTCCGGCGCCGTCGAGGTCGACGGCGTCGACCTGCGAGACCTCGACGTCGAGGCCTGGCGGGGGCGGGTCGCCGCGGTCTTCCAGGACTTCGTCCGGTTCGAGCTGCCCCTGCGGAGCAACGTCGCGCCGGGCGGGGCACCGGACGACGTCGTCCTCGCCGCGCTCGCGGACGCCGGCGCCGACGACCTCGCCGGGCTCGACACCCCGCTCGCCAAGGGCTACCCGGGCGGCACCGACCTGTCCGGCGGGCAGTGGCAGCGCGTCGCGCTCGCCCGGGCGCTGGCCGCCGTCCGGCTCGGGGCCGGCGTCGTCCTGCTCGACGAGCCGACCGCACAGCTCGACGTCCGCGGCGAGGCCGAGATCTTCCGGCGCATCCTCGAGGCGACCCGGGGGACGACGACGGTGCTCGTCTCCCACCGGTTCTCGACCGTCCGGCTCGCCGACCTCATCTGCGTCCTCGAGCACGGCCGGGTCGTCGAGCTCGGCTCCCACGACGAGCTGATGGCGGCGGGTGGCCGCTACCGGACGATGTTCGACCTCCAGGCGCAGCGGTTCGGTACGGCCGACGAGGAGGAGGTGACCTATGACGTCCTCTGACGAGGACCTGCCGCCCGGGCTGCGGTCGATGTGGCGGGTGTGCCGGCTCGGGTACAGCAACGAGCCGCGGTTGCTCGTCGCGGCCTTCTCGCTCACCGTGCTCGGCGCCGTCCCGGACGCGCTCCTGGCGCTGTGGCTGCAGCTGCTCGGCCGCGGCGTCGTCGAGCGCGACCGCGTGCTGCTGCTCGCGGCCTGCCTCGGGCTGGGGCTGTCGGCGGCGGGCACGTGGTTCCTGCGGGTCGTGAGCAGTCGGGTGACGCGCCGCTTCCGGGACAGGGTGACCATCGCGCTGGAGTCCCACGTGGCCCGGCTGCAGGCCTCCGTGCCGACGGTCGCGCACCAGGAGCGGCCGCTGCTCCTCGACCGGCTCGCGGTGCTGCGTGACGAGATCTACGTGCTCGACCACATGTACATGTCGCTGTTCAGCACCGTCGGCTGGGTGCTGCGGCTGGGCATCACGGTGGCGCTGCTCGTCTCGATCCACCCGGCGCTCGCGCTGCTCGGGGTCTTCGCGCTGCCGACCGTCGTCACCTCGACGTGGCGGCCCGGGGTGGAGCGGGCCGTCCAGGAGCGGGCAGCGCCGCACATGCGCCTGGCGAAGCACTTGTTCCAGACGGCGACGACCGCGCCGGCCGGCAAGGAGGTCCGGGTCACCGGGATCGGGCGCCGGCTGGCGGAGCAGCGCCGGGAGGCCTGGGAGCGCGGCTACCGGCCGATGGCCCGGGCCCGCACGGTGACGGCCGCCTGGCACGGTCTCGCGTGGGCGGTGTTCGGGTCGGCGTACGTGGCTGCCGTGGTCCTCGTGGCGACTGTGCTCGACGCCGGGGCCGGCAGCGTGCTCCTCGTGCTCGCGGCGGGGGCACGGCTGTCCGCGTACATCGGGGCGACCGTGGCCGAGGTCGGCTGGCTGCGCGGGATCTGGCTCGACGGTTCGCGCCGGCTCGTCTGGCTGGAGGACTACGCGGCCGCGCTCGTCGTCGACGCCGACCGGGACCCGCCCGCACGGCTCGAGCGGGGCATCCGGTTCGAGCACGTGTCGTTCAGCTACCCGGGCACCGACCGGCGCGTGCTCGACGACGTCACGCTCGACCTGCCCGCGGGCAGCGTCGTCGCGGTCGTCGGGGAGAACGGCGCGGGCAAGTCGACGCTCGTCAAGCTGCTCTGCAAGCTCTACGCACCCGACGCGGGGCGGATCCTCGTCGACGACGTGCCCCTCGAGGCCCTGCGCACCGACGGCTGGCGGGCCCGGCTCGCCGGCGCCTTCCAGGACTTCTTCCGCTTCGAGCTGCGGGCCGACCACAGCGTCGGGCTCGGGGACGTCCCGCGCGTCGACGACCGCCCCTCGGTCGTCGCCGCGGTCGATCGGGCGGGCGCCGGGGACGTCGTCGAACGGCTCGCCGACGGTCTCGACACCCAGCTCGGCCCGACGTGGCCGGACGGCGTCGAGGTCTCCTTCGGGCAGTGGCAGAAGCTCGCGCTGGCCCGCGGTTTCATGCGCGAGACGCCGCTCGTGCTCGTCCTCGACGAGCCGACGGCCGCCCTCGACGCCGAGACGGAGCACGCCCTCTTCGAGCGGTACGCCGCAGCGGCCGGCGGCACCGACGGCCGGATCACCCTGCTCGTCTCGCACCGGTTCTCGACGGTGCGGATGGCCGACCTCATCGTCGTCCTCGACGGCGCCCGGGTCGTCGAGACCGGCTCGCACGCCGACCTCATGGCCCGCGGCGGCCCGTACAGCGAGCTCTACGGCATCCAGGCGGCGGCGTACCGCTGACGGCCGGGGGCGGTGAGCAGCCGGGGCCGGGTCGTCAGTCCTCGCCGACGAGCTTGTGGCTCGACGCCGCGAGCACCGGGGCGGCGTCGCGGCGCGCGGTCCGCGCCGCCCGGGCGGCCTGGGCGCGACCGAGCCGGTCGAGCTCGCGGCGGGTGCGCTCCGCGAGCACGGCCGCGAGGAAGTGCTCGGGGTAGGTGCCCGGCGGCGGCGTCGGTGCGACGTAGCGGGAGACCTGGTCGGCCAGGCTCGTCCCGAGGCGGGTGCGGGCCTGCGGGTGCAGGGACGCCGTCCGCCCGAGGAAGCCGCGGGCCGCGAGCGCGAGCCGCTCGGGGATCCGGCCGATGTCCGCGGACCCGGCCCACTGCGCCAGGTGCGGCGGCATGGCGACCGGCGGCGGGATCTCGACCCCGCCGCGCTCCCGGACGACGTACGTGCCGGCGAGCAGGTCGCCGACCCGCTTGCCGTGCGGGGAGACCAGCGAGCTGATGACGGCGACGAACGGGAGCGAGAAGACCTCGACGACGGCGAGCAGCCCGCGCACGAGCGCCTGCCGGAAGCGGATCGGGCCGCCGTCGTCCCGCACGACCCGCAGCCCGGCGGCGAGCTTGCCGACCGAGCGGCCGCGGGTGAGCGTCTCGACCGCCACGGGCAGCCCGACGAGGAAGCCCACCACGTCGACGAGGAACAGCGCCGCGGTGGCGGCCTCGTCGAGCCCGGCCGCGAGCCCGCCGACGATGGTCGCGCTGACGAAGAGCAGGCCGACGTAGAGGAACGCGTCGAGCAGCCACGCGAGCGAGCGCCCGGCGAACGACGCCGGTCGCAGCTCGAGCGCGACCGCCTCGCCCGTGACGAGCTCGGCGGGCAGCCGCAGGCCCTCGACGTCGACGGTGCCGGCCCCGGTCGTGGACGGCGCACCCGCCCACGGCAGCGAGCCACCGGCGGGCGCGGGTCCGGACGGCGCGGCTCCGGGCACGGGCGCGGTCGGCGTCGTCATGCGCCCCAGGCTACGCAGCCGCCGCGCCGTACGCTGGCCCGATGGACCTCGACGCCTTCGTGGCCGTGCACTCGGCGGAGTGGGCCCGGCTCGACGAGCTGAGCCGTACCCGCCGCCTGACCGGTGAGGAGGCGGACGAGCTCGTCGCGCTCTACCAGCGGGCGGCGACCCACCTGTCCGCGGTCCGGACGGCGGCTCCGGACGCCGCGGTCGCCGCCCGGCTGTCGTCGTCCGTCGCCTGGGCCCGCGCCGCGGTGACCGGCACGAGCGAGCCGCTGTGGCGCGAGCTCGCCCGGTTCTTCGTCGTGTCGTTCCCGGCCGCCGTCTGGCGCTCGCGCTGGTGGGCCTTCGCCAGCTTCGCGTTCAGCGCCGTCGTCGCGGTCGCGCTCGGGGTATGGGTCGCCCGCAACCCCGAGGTGCAGGCCGCGGTGGGCTCGGAGGAGGAGATCCGCCGGCTCGTCGAGGTCGACTTCGAGAGCTACTACAGCGAGTACGCGGCCGGCAGCTTCGCCGCCCAGGTGTGGACGAACAACGCGTGGGTCTCGGCGCTGTGCATCGTCTTCGGGGTGAGCGGGGTCGGGGTGGTCTGGGTGCTGTTCCAGAACGCCGCGAACGTCGGGGTCATCGGCGGCCTCATGGCGGCGAACGACCGGCTCGGCCTCTTCTTCGGGCTCATCACCCCGCACGGGCTGCTCGAGCTCACCGCGGTGTTCGTCGCGTCCGGCGCCGGGCTGCAGCTCTTCTGGGCCTGGGTCGCACCGGGCCCGCTGCCGCGGGTCCGGGCGCTCGCGCAGGAGGGCCGGTCGATGATCACCGTCGCCCTCGGCCTCGTCGTCGTGCTCCTGGTCTCCGGCGTCGTCGAGGCCTTCGTGACGCCGTCCGGCCTGCCGACCTGGGCCCGGATCACCATCGGCGCCGTCGTCTGGCTGCTCTTCCTCGGCTACGTGGGCACCCTCGGCCGGTGGGCCGCGCGGTCCGGCGAGACCGGTGACCTCGACGAGTCCCTCCGCGAGGACGTCCTCCCCGTCACCGGCTGACACGCCGAGGCCGCACAGGTGAGCGGCTCAGAGCCGCCCGGCGGCCTTGAGCGCGAGGTAGTGGTCGGCGAGCGCCGGCGGCAGCGACTCGGGCGGGGCGTCGAGCACGTCGACCCCGGCCCGGGTCAGCTCGGCGGTCACGGCGAGCCGGTCGAGCTGGCTGCGCTGCGCGGCCGCGGCGCCGAACACGGCGTACGCGTCGCCGCGGGCGGCGGCCTGCTCGGCGACCTGCGGGTCGGCGACGGACGCGAGGACGACCTGGTGGTGCCGGGTCAGCTGCTGGACGACGGGCAGCAGGCCCTCCTCGATCGCGGCGGCCTCGAGCGGGGTGAGCAGGACGACGAGCGCGCGCTGGGTGAGCCGCTGCCGGACGGCGCCGACGACGACGGTCCAGTCCGCCTCGACGAGGTCGGCGTCGAGCGGCGCCATCGCCTCGACGAGGGCGGGGAGCAGACCGCCGCCCGTGACGCCCTCGACCCGGGCCCGCACGCGGCGGTCCGCGGCGAGCAGGTCGACCCGGTCACCGGCGCGGGACGCGAGCGCGGCGAGCAGCAGCGCGGCGTCCATCGCCGCGTCCAGCCGCGGTGCGTCGCCGATCCGGGCGGCCGACGTCCGCGACGTGTCGAGCACGACGAGCACCCGGCGGTCGCGCTCGGGCCGCCAGGTGCGGACGACGACCTGCTGGCGGCGCGCGGTGGCCCGCCAGTCGATGGACCGGACGTCGTCGCCGTCGACGTAGTCGCGCAGCGAGTCGAACTCGGTGCCCTGGCCGCGCACCTGGACGGCCGCCTTGCCGTCGAGCTCGCGCAGCCGGGCGAGCCGGCTCGGCAGGTGCTTGCGGGACGTGAACGGCGGCAGCACCCGCAGCCGGCCGGGGGCGGGCAGCGCGCGCTGACGGGCGGCCAGCCCGAGCGGCCCGGTGCTGCGGACGACGGCGTGCTCGACGAGCCGGTCCCCGCGACGGGTCGGCACGAGCCGGGTCGTGAAGCGGCGGCGCTGACCGGCCGGGACGTCGAGCCGGTGCCGCTGGTCGGCCGCGCCCGCCGACGGCTGCCAGGCGTCCCGGACGACGCCGCGGACCAGCCGGGGCCCGCGGTTCGTCACGACGAACGACGCCTGCGCACCGGAGCCGAGCCGCAGCGACCCGAGCGGCTCACGCTCGACCGTGAGCGCCTTCGGCGAGCCGGCGAGCAGCAGGTCGGCGCCGACGGCGAGCAGCACGAGCAGCGCCCAGCCGGTGAACGTCGCCCAGCCGGGCGCGAGCCACAGCGGGACGACGCCGGCGAGCGCGAGCAGCGGCACCCGCCCGGTCAGCGCCACGACCGCACCTCCGGCCGGAGTTCGGCTCCCACGGTCAGCGGGGGACCGGCACGGTCGCCAGCACGCTGTCGAGGACGCCCTCGACGCTCACGCCCTCGAGCTCCGCCTCGGGGCGCAGCTGCACCCGGTGCCGCAGCGTCGGCCGGGCGAGCGCCTTGACGTCGTCCGGCGTCACGTAGTCGCGCCCCGCGAGCCAGGCCCACGCCCGGCTCGTCGCGAGCAGCGCCGTCGCACCGCGCGGGCTCACGCCGAGGGCGAGGGACGGGCTGCTCCGGGTCGCCCGGACGACGTCGACGACGTACCCCATGACGGCGGGGTCGATCGTCACCTGGCGGACGGCGTGGGTCGCGGCCGCGAGGTCCTCCGGGCCGGCGACCGGGCGGACGCCGGCGGCGGCGAGGTCGCGCGGGTCGAAGCCGGCCGCGTGCCGGGCGAGCACCTCCAGCTCGACCTCGCGCGGCGGCAGCGGCATCGTCAGCTTGAGCAGGAACCGGTCGAGCTGGGCCTCGGGCAGCGCGTAGGTGCCCTCGTACTCGACGGGGTTCTGGGTCGCGGCGACGACGAACGGGTCGGGCAGCGGCCGAGGCTTGCCGTCGACGGAGACCTGCCGCTCCTCCATCGCCTCGAGCAGCGACGCCTGGGTCTTCGGCGGCGTCCGGTTGATCTCGTCGGCGAGCAGGATGTTCGTGAAGACCGGCCCTTCGCGGAAGTCGAACTGCGCCGTCCGGGCGTCGTAGACGAGCGAGCCGGTGACGTCGCCGGGCATGAGGTCGGGGGTGAACTGCACGCGCGTCGTCGTGAGCGAGAGGGACGCCGACAGCGCCCGCACGAGCAGGGTCTTCGCGACGCCGGGCACGCCTTCGAGGAGCACGTGCCCGCGGCACAGCAGCGCGATGACGAGGCCGCTGACGGCCGCCTCCTGGCCCACGACGGCCTTCGCGACCTCGGTGCGGACCCGGGTCAGCGCCTCGCGGGCGGCCTCGGCCTCCGTCGGGGCGATCCGGGCCGGCTGCGCGGGGGGCGTGCCGGGGCCGGCGGACCAGGCAGGGGTGTCAGACATCGGCGGAGGACCTCTCGGCGTGGGTGCGGGGGCTGCGGCGGCTCATCGGACGCCGCCGGAGGACGACGGCGCCCGGGCGGGGCGGGAGGAGGCGGTCGTGACGGCGGACTCCGCGGCGGCGATCTCGTCCGCGAGCCGGACGAGGCCGCGGTCGTCGGTCGGCGCGGGGCCGAGGAACGTCGCGGTCAGGGCGGTCTGCGCGAGCCCGGAGGCCTGTGCGGCGAGCGCGACGACGGTCGCGGGGGAGGCGTCCGCCGGCACGTCGAGCCGGCGCGCGAGCCGGCGCAGCGCCGCCGTCCGCAGCGTCGCGGCGGCCCGGCCGTACGCCTTGGCACGCCGGTAGAGCCGGGCCCGGCCCTCCTGCGTCTCGGTCGAGCGGACGACGACGGGCAGCGGTTCGGTGACGAGCCGGCCGAGCCGGCGGCCGCGCCAGACCATCGCGAGGACGGCGACGAGCAGCAGCTGCCAGGCGACGTACCGGACCCCGCGGGGCACGAGCTCGGACAGCGTCGGCGCCTCGTCGGACGTCGACAGCTCGGCCGGGTCCGGGACGTACCAGACGACGCCGGCGCGGGTGCCGAGCAGCCGCAGCGCGAGGGCCGCGGTGCCGTCCGCGTCGGCGAGGTGGCTGTTGCGCAGGACGTCCGCCTGGCCGACGACGACGACCGTCCGGCCGTTCTCGGTGCCGAGGACGAGGCTGCCGCGGTCGGAGCCGCCGGGGGCCGGGTAGCACAGGACGGCGCTCGCCTGCCGGGCGTCGTCGGAGAGCCGGTACAGGCTGCCGCCCGCGCGGGCGGAGCCGGCCGCGGTCACCGACGGCTGGCTGCACGCGGGCTCGGCGCCCCTCGCCTCGACGACGCCGGCGGCCTCGGCGAAGGGGGCGAGCCGCTCGAGCGCGGGCAGGTCCGGGTCGACGAGGACGAGTGGGCCGGGCGTCGCGGCGACCCGGTCGAGCTGCTCGGGCCCGAGCAGCTCGGGGTGGACGACGACGGTCGTGCGCAGCGCGGAGGACCGCTCGGCGACCTGCCGCGACGTGCGGACCGTCTCGACGCCGATGCCCTGCCGCTGCAGGATCTGGGCGACGGCGCGGGCACCGTCGGGGGAGGCCGAGGTCGGCTCGAGGTCGCCGGTCGTCGTGCGCGGGGTGGTCAGCGCACCGACGAGCGCGACGAGCACGAGGGCGCCCGCGGCCGCCCCGCCCCACAGGAGCACCCGGGCGCGCCGGTCACGGGTCCGGCCGGGGGAGCGGCCGGACACGGGCCCGTCGGTGGGCCCGCCGGCGGGGCCGTCGGAGGTCAGGTCGGCCGGCTCGGGGCGGCCCGCGACGACGGTCACGACGGCACCACCGGCGACGCCACGGCCTCGGTCTGCGGGGCGACGGTCCGGGCGGCCACGACCTGCGCGTCGAGCGCGCGCAGCGCCGCGTCGCCGGCCGCGTCCGCGGGCCGGTCGCCGTAGCGCACGTCGTCGAAGAGCCGGGCCGCGGAGCGCAGCGGGTCGCCGAGGCCGGGCAGCCAGCGGGCGGCCTCGGCGGCCGCCTCGTCCGCCGTCCGGCCGGGCTGCGGGACGAGGACGGCGCGCTCCTCGAGCTCGCGGACGACGGCCCGGAACCGCTCGACGACCGCCGTCCGCCAGTCGCCGCGGGCCGCGGCCTCGTCGGCGGCGCCGCGGTGGGTCCGCGCGGTGCCGGACGTGCCGTCGAAGACGGGGGCCGGGTCGGCCTGCCGGGCCCGTCGGACGACGCGCCCCGTCACGAGGACCGCGACGGCGACGAGCACGACGACGACGCCGGCGACGAGTGCGAACGCGGTGCCGGTGCCCTGCCCCGGGCCGCCGAGGCCGGACAGCTTGTCGAGCTGCTCGAGGATCCAGTCGAGGAGCTGGGAGAGCGCACCGGGGCGCTGCTCGGCGTACTCCCGCTTCGCGAGCTCCTCGACCGCCCACTGCCGGGCCTGGTCCCGGTCGGGTTCGAGCGGGACCTGCGCCAGGGCGGCGACGCCCGCACCGGCTGCGGCGAGCGCGCTCACGCGGCCGGGCCGCCCTCGACGTGCCGGACGAGCTCGACGTCGAGACCCTCGCGGCGCATCCGGACGTCGAGGTAGAGCAGCGTCGTCACGGCCGCGCTGAACGGGTAGAAGACGGCCGAGCCGATCGTCTGCCCGAGCCCGCTGATGAGGAGCTGGACGACGTTGCCCCAGAAGCTGTCGTACGGGTTCGACGGGTCGCCCGCGGCGCCGGTGACGAGACCGGCGACGAGGCCGAAGGGGGCCGAGACGACGGCGGCGCCGATGCCCTGGATGATCGACGCGAGCAGCAGGATGCCGAGCACCCGCCAGAAGCTGCCACGGGTCAGCTGCCAGGACCGCGCGATCGCGGACGCCGGGCTGCGGTCCTCGAGCAGGAGCGACGGCGCCGCGAGCCCGAGCTTGGCCGTCAGCGCGAGCGACACGAGGACGGCGGGCACGGCGCCGGCGAGCAGCACGAGCGCGCCGGTGAGCGGGTCGCCGTAGCGCAGGATCGCGATCCCGGGCCCGACGAGCACGCCGGCGACGCCCAGCGAGAGCAGCGTGAGCAGGACCGACAGCCCGAGGACGGCGCCGAGCCGGGGCCGGACCCGGCGCCACAGCGCCGCGCCGCCGGTGCGCACCCCGAGGACGGCGTTGCTCACGCTGATCGTCAGCAGCGCACCGAGGACGGCGGTCGCGACGAGCAGCACGACGTAGCCCGGCAGGGACGCCCGGATCGTGCCGAGGACCAGCGACGCGAAGTCCTCGGCGGTCGGCGCCGCGCCCGGCTCGAAGAGCGACCCGCCGCCGAGGTCGGTGAGCAGCGCGGCGGACGGCAGCGTCGTGAGCAGGGTCGCGACGGCGACGACGATCGCCGACACGCCGATCATCGTCCGCGGGTTCGTGCGGATCGCCTGGAAGGCGCCGTCGAGGATCTCGCCGAGCGAGAGCGGGCGCAGCGGCACGATCCCCGGCTTGGGCCGGGCGAGCCACATCTGGGGTCCGCCGCCGCCCCAGCCCGGGGCACCGGGGGCGCCCCAGGGCTGCTCCTGCGGCGCGCCGCCCCACTGCGGCGCCGCGCCCCACTGCGGCTGCGCGCCGTACTGCGGGGCCGGGCCGGGCTGCACGGGCGGGCCGGGCTGCGGGGTGTACTGCGGGGGTGGCCCGT
>NZ_MWLL01000111.1:0-15675 GCF_002198675.1 Kineosporia sp. R_H_3
CCCGTACTGAGGCCGCCGGCGGCGGGGAGGCGGGCACGGGGGCCGGCGGCCTCAGTACGGGCCGTACGGGCCCGAGCGGCCGTTGCCGCCGCGCCCGCGCATCTGCTGGACAGCGGGCCGCACGTCGGTGAGGTAGACGGCCGCCGCGACGACGCCGATGAGCGAGAGGAAGCCCAGCGAGCTGATCATCCCGGCGCCGATCGGCGACGGCAGCGCGATGAAGCCGAAGGCCGTGGCGACCGCGAGGATCGCGACCCAGAAGCCCTTCGTCCGCTTCTCGGCGGCGACGAACGACTCGGGACGGTGCCGCACGGCGTCGACGAGGGCGTAGACCTCGAGGCCGAAGGCCACGACGCTCAGCACGACGACGATGAGCAGCTGCAGGTTGCCGACGATCGAGGTCATGCGACCAGGGTATGCGAGCAGGGCACCCTGCCGCCCGAGGGACGGCAACGACGCGGCGCCCGGTGGCCGAGGCCACCGGGCGCCGTGCTGCCGATCAGTGCTCTTCAGAGCCGCTCGGAGCGGTCAGGTCAGTTGCCGACCTTGTCCGCGCCGGTCTTCGCGGCCTTCTTCGCGGCGGTCGCCGTCTTGCGGGCGCTCGTCGCAGCACCCTTGACGGCGCTGCGGGTGCGCACGGTGCGCTTGCGCGCGGTGGCCGTGGCGGTCTTCGCGGCCTCCTCGGTCGCGACGACGTGGCCCTCGACGACCTTCTCGGCCTCGGCGACGGCCTCGGCCGCCTCCTGGACGCCGATGCCGACCGCGGCGATCGCGGCGGCGGTCGTCGTGTCGACGGCCTTGCGGGCGGTGGTGACGGCGGCCTTGGTGCGGCTCAGCGTGACCTTGCCCTGGGAGATGAGGTCCTGCGTCGCCTTCTGCGACGAGAGCCGGTCGACGAGCTTCTTGCCGCGCTCGGCGAGGTCCTCGTAGCCCTTCTCGACCTTGCCGGCGAGCTCGAGCGCGCGGGAGACCGCGAGCGCGGGGGCCTGCTGGGCCTGGTCGGCGAACGCCTTGGCGTCGAACGCCTCGACGCTGCTCTGGACCTTGGCGCGACGCGCCTCGACGGCGCTCTGGACCTTGGCGAAACGGGCCTCGGCGTCGGCCTGGACCTTGGCGAGCCGCGCCTCGGCGTCGGCCTGGACCTTGGTCAGACGCGCCTCGAGGTCGCCCTGCAGCGCGGTGGCGTTCTTGGCGGCGGCCCGGACACGCTCGACGGTGACGTCGGCGGCGCCGACGACGGCGAGCACGGGGGTGGCCTCGGTGACGGACTTCGGGAGCTGGGTCGTGCGTGCCATGACGGCTTCCTCCTCGGGTGCGTGCGGGTCTCGCACGCGTGGGGTGGTGCTACGGGGTGTCGGTCGGGATGTCGGTCGGTGCGGCCTCGGGGGCCGGTGCGGCGGAGCGCGTGCTCGTGCGCTTGCTGGCGCGCTTGCTCGCGCTGCGCTTGGTGGTGCGCTTGGCGGTACGGCCGCCGGTCGTGACGTCGGGAGCTGCGGCGCCCGCGTCGGTGCCCGGGACGGCGTCCGCGGGAGCGGACGTCGTCGCGACGGCCTTGGCCCGGCGGCGCGGCCGCACGGGCCGCTCGTCGGACGCGGCCGCCGCTGCCTTGCGCGCTGCGCGCTTGGAGGCGGTGGTCGGGACGGACGACGTCGTCCGGGTGCTCGGGCGGCGGCGGGGCACGGACGCCGCGACGTCCTCCGCCGCGGCCCGTGCGTTCTCCGCACGGAACGAGGCGTAGATGTCGAGGAGGACGCGCTTCTGCCGGTCGCTGAGCTCGGGGTCGGAGTGGACGGCCCGGTCGACGCCGATCCGCAGCTCCTCGTCGAGGATGCCCGCACGGACGTACAGCGCCTCGGCGGAGATCCGCAGCCCCTTGGCGATCTGCTGCAGCACCTCGGCGGAGGGGTTGCGCAGGCCGCGCTCGACCTGGCTGAGGTAGGGGTTGCTGACCCCGGCCAGGGAGGCGAGCTGGCGGACCGACAGCCGGGCGCTCTCACGCTGCTCGCGCAGGTAGGCGCCGACGTCGGTCACGCGGTCATGAATGCTTGCCACAGTTCTCATAGTGCTTGCTCCTGCTAGCAGATGCAAACCGTCGGGGGGTGGGGCCTGTCACACGGGCGGCTCCGCGCCGGGCGGGAGCGGTCGCGGCCCGTCCGGACCGGGACCTTCAGCCGAAGACGACGCCCGTGAGGGTCTGGTTGACGTGCCCGAGCCAGGTCTCGCCGTACGTGTGGAACCCGGCGACGGGGATCCCGTCGAACGCCTCGACGAAGGCCGGGGCGGTGTTCTCGGCGTCCATCTGGAGCCGGCGCAGGATGCAGTTGAACATCACCGCACCACCGGCCCGGCCGCCGACCGCGGCGACGGCGTCGCGCACGGCCTCCCGGGTCGCCGTGACGAGGTCGCCCGCGTCGACGACCTCGACGGCCGTGCCGACCGGAACCGCTGCGTAGAAAGCGATCCCGCCGTGGTCGACGACCGCACGGGGGCTGCGCAGCCACGGCTCGCCGTCGATCATCAGACCGAGCGGGTGGCGCATGAACGCGGTCGCGTCGACGCACTCGGTCTCGATGCCGACGGCGTCCGCGTAGGCCTCGACGGCGGACAGGTGGTCGAACTCGAGCACCGTGCGGGAGGAGGCGTCCGTGCGGGTCACCGTGAGCCGGTGCCCGACCGAGGAGAACGCGCAGGACTTGACGACCCGGAACGGCACGCCCGCCTCGAGGACGAGCAGCGCGACCCCGTGCCGGCTGACCGAGCGGCCGACGGCGACCCAGGTGCTCTCGAACCGCAGGTCGTCGCCCGCCGAGCCGCCGACGACGTCGAGCAGCGGGGCCGCGTTGCCGATGCGCTCGTTGACGAGCTCCTCGCTGGCGTGCAGGCCGTCGATGAGGACGAGCGCGAGGTGACGTGCCGGGTCGAGGCCGCGCAGCGGCTCCCCGAGCCGGGCCTCGACGGCCGCCACGGCCGCGTCGGTGCCGGCCGCGACGTCGTCCGACAGCTCGCCGAGGGCGGCCGCCGAGCGCACGACCATCCCCTCGGGGAGCGCGACCGCGGTGAGGCCACCGGTGCCCGAGCCGTCGTCGCTGAACTCCCCCGCCGTCGAGCAGCCGAGGACGCTCGCCCCCGGGAAGGCGTCGGCGAGCGGCCCGGCGAGGTCGGCGGGGTCGTAGGCGCTCGACGCGAACCACAGGACGGCTCCCGCCGTCCTGCCGCCGAGACCGGCGTGCAGCTGCGCCACGAGGGCGCGGACGGCGTCCGGCGCGGGGCCGGTCGCGCGGGCGCTCGCCGCAGCGAGGTCGCGGTGCGTCGCGATGCTCATGTCACTCCTGTCGCGGCCCGCCGGGCGGGCCGATCCGGACGCGGGTCAGAGCGGGAAGCCCAGGTCGGACAGCGCGGCGAGCACCGAGCGGACGACCGCGGCGTCGGCGACCTGCTCCGGCCGGGGGCTGCGCAGGTCCACCCCGGTGCGCAGCGCGACCCGGGTGCAGATCGTCGCGAGCGCGGCGCCGTGCCCGCCGAGGCGGCGCTCCAGCCCCGTGAGGACGTCCACGAGGTCGGCGCCTGCCGCCACTGGCATCACACGCTCCCGCTCCCGGGCCCGCTGCTCGGGCCGATGCCGGATTGTCGGCGCCCCGGGCGGCCGGCTTGAGGTGCGGCGGGCGCTCAGGCGGCGCGGACGGCGAGCAGCTCGCGGGCCTCGGCGGTCGACATCGGCGGCCGCTGCATCTCGGTGGCGAGCCGGCTCGCGCGCTCGACGAGCTCGGCGTTCGACTGCACGACGCGGCCCCGGGCGTAGACGAGGTTGTCCTCCATGCCGACGCGCAGGTGGCCGCCGAGCGCGAGGGCCGCGGCGGCGACCGGCAGGTGCGCGCGACCGATGCCGGTCGCCGACCACGAGGTCACCTCGGCCGGCAGCGCCTGGACCGCCGCGACGAGCGCCTCGACGGTGCCGGGCATGCCGCCGGGGACGCCCATGACGAAGTCGCAGTGCACCCGGCCGCCGAAGGGCAGCCCGCACGTGTCGAGGAGCCGGCGCAGCGCGTGCACCTGGCCGAGGTCGAAGAGCTCGAACTCGGGGACGACCTGCAGGTCCCGGGCCTTCTCGAAGAGGTCCACCATGAACGGCCACGGGTTGAGGAAGACGTCGTCGCCGAAGTTCACCGTGCCGCACGTGAGCGAGCACGAGTCGGGGGCCGCGTCGAGGACGGCGAGCCGCGCCTCGAGCGGGTCCTTGACGCTGCCGCCGGTCGACAGCTGGACGACGAGGGTCGTGCTCTCGCGCAGGGCCGCCACGGTCGCCCGCAGCCGGCCGAGGTCGAGCGTCGGGCGCGCGTCGTCGTCCCGGATGTGCACGTGGATGAGCGCCGCCCCGGCGGCCTGCGCCGCCTTCGCCTCCGCGACGAGCTCGTCGAGCGTCGTCGGGAGCTGGGGGAACTCTGTCTTCGAGAGCTCCGCGCCGGTCGGGGCCACGGTGATGAGCGTCTTCGTCACGACGGACATCGTGCCATCGAACTGTCCGCACACGGAAGATCCTGCGCCCGCCCGGTCGCCAGGCGGGAAATCTTGCTTCCCGTCAGGGCCGGACGACGACCTCCTGGGACGCCGCGAGGCTCCCGGGGTCGGTGTCGGTGCCGTCGCCCGCGTCGGCCGGCGCGCCGTCGGCCCCGGCGAGCGAGACCGCGAGCGTCGCGTCGACGGCCAGCGAGCGCTTGACGAGCGCGAGCGCCACCGGCCCGAGCTCGTGGTGACGGGCGGACGTCGTGACGAACCCGACCTGGCGCCCGCCGTGGACGACGGGCGCCCCGGCGGCCGGCAGGGCGTGCTCGGAGCCGTCGAGGTGGAGCAGGACGAGCCGGCGCGGCGGCCGGCCGAGGTTGTGCACCCGCGCGACGGTCTCCTGGCCGCGGTAGCAGCCCTTCTGGAGGTGGACGGCGGTGCGCAGCCAGTCGTCCTCGTGGGGGATCGTCCGGTGGTCGCTCTCGTGGCCCAGGCGCGGGCGCCACGCGGCGACCCGCAGCGCCTCGCTCGCCCACGAGCCGGCGAGCGGGGTGTCCCCGACGACCTCGTCGAGGGCGGCCCGCGGCACGAGGACCTCCCGCCAGGGCCGCTCGAGACCGGGGTGCTCGTCGTCCGGCACGGCCGAGTACGACGCGGACGTCGCCCCGAGCCGGGGCCAGGGGTCCTGCCAGGCGGGCGGTGCGTCGTCCGGCACCCGCAGCCCGGCCGGCAGCGCGGCGCCCGGGGCGACGACGACGCCGAGGACGGCCCAGGCGGCCGTGACGTCGGCGACCTCGACGCGGAGCATGAACTGCATCCGGCGCAGCCAGTCGACGAGCGCCGGCGCCGTCCCCGGCTCGACCGTGACCCAGACGGTGCTGCCGTCGTCGACGACGTGGAGGGCGTGCTCGACGTGGCCGTGCGGGGAGAGGACGAGTGACTCGACGGACTCCCCCGCGGGCAGGCCGGTGAGGGCCTGCGTCGTCAGGGAGTGCAGCCACGAGAGCCGGTCCGGGCCGGTGACCGTGACGACGCCGCGGTGCGACAGGTCGGTCACCGCGGCACCGGTCGCGAGCAGGCGCTGCTCGCGGTTGGGGTCGCCGTAGTGCCACGCGACGCCGGTGTCGGACCCCTCCGCCGGGACGGCGCCGGGCCGGGCGAGCAGCGGGCTCGCGGGTCCGGGGGTCGGTCCGGCGGTCGGTACGGCGGTCGTGCCCGCGCTCTGGTCGGCGCTCGTGTCGGCGGTCATGTCAGTCCTCAGCGTCGGCGGGAGCGCCGTGCTTCCCGCCGGCGGCGAGGCAGTGCGCGCACAGGCCGTCGAGCGACAGGTGCGTGACGTCGGTGCTGAACCCGTAGCGGGTGCGGACCTCGTCCGCGAGCGCGCGGGCCCCGTCGACGTCGGCCTCCTCGACCCCGCCGCAGCGGCGGCAGACGAGGTGGATGTGGTCGGCGTGGCCGACCGCGTGGTACGTCGGCGCCCGGTGGCCGAGGTGGGTGTGCGAGACGACGCCCATCTCCTCGAGCAGGTCCAGGGTGCGGTAGACGGTCGACAGCGACAGGCTCGGGACGACCTCCTGCACCCGCTCCGCGACCTGCTCGGGCGTCCCGTGACCGAGGGCCTGGACGGCGTCGAGGACGAGCCTGCGCTGCGGGGTCATCCGTAGCCCGCGCGAGCGCAGGGCGTCCCCGAGGACGTCCGACCCGCGCTGCGTGACCATCACGTCAGCATAGGCGGGGCGTCAGAGCCGCTTGAGCCGCGCCGAGGCGTGGGACTTCAGCGGCACCCCGACCGCGGCCATGTCCATCGCCCAGAGCAGGTCGCCCTCGACAAGCCCGTAGAGCCGGGTGGCCGCGTTGTACTCCTTGGCGGTCTGCGTCCGGGCGACGAGGTCCGTCTCGAGGGTGATCCGGGGGCCGACCGCGGTACCGACGTAGATCTCGACGAACCCGGTCGGGTGCGCGAGCAGCACCTCGAGCTCGATGCCGGCCTCGCCGTCCTGGGTGACCGCCGCACCGGGGCGCCAGAACCCGGTCTCGGTCGACAGCGGCCGGACCTGCTCGCCGTTCTCGTCGAGCAGCCAGGCCTGCGAGCGGTAGTGCAGGAACGGGCGGCCGTCGTGCCGGAACTCGACCTCCTGACCGAAGCGCAGGTCCTCGGGCATCGTCGGGTAGCCGACGACACCGGCGCCGGCCCAGGTGCCGACGAGCCAGGCGAGCGGGACGAGCGGGGCGGGCAGGTCCGGGTCGATCTGGATGGGCACGCGGCGAGCCTACTGGGCGGCGGCGCGGGGTGCCCTCAGCCGGGCGAGGAGCAGGTAGAGCTCGCAGCCGAGGCAGAGCCCGAACGCCGCGTTGAGGAAGGCCGCGACGAACGCGACGGCGGCCGCGACGACGACGGCTCCCCCGACGCCGAGCAGCGCGAGCACGAGGCCGGCACCGGTCACGACGAGCCCGACGAGCTGGGAGAAGGTCGGCGGGCGGGGGTCCTCGAGCTCGGCGGGCGGTGCGAGCCGGGGCCGGACGAGGGCACGGAAGAGCCATCCGTAGGGCGAGGCACCGATCCCGGCGAACGCCCCGACGGCGAAGACGGCCGTCTGGGCGGCGAGGAGCCAGACGCTCCCGGTGAGCACCGTCACCGCGAGGACGACGGCCGTCACGAGCGCGCCGAAGCGCGGGCCGCGCGGGTCGATGCCGGACGGCGTGGCGGGGGTGGTCATCGGGAGGCTCCCAGGGCGTCGGCGAGCAGGGGCGCCACGGCGGCCCGGGCCTGCGCGGGCGTCATGGCGCCGGAGGTCCGGGTGACGACGCGCCCGGCCGGGTCGAGCACGAGCACGGTCGGGGTCCGGACGACGGACAGCCGGCGGGCCAGGTCGAGACGCTCGGCGGCGTCCACCTCCACGTGCGCGACGCCGTCCAGGCCCGGCACGAGCGCGTCGAGCACCCGTCGGGTCGCGCGGCACGGCGCGCAGACCTCGGAGGAGAACTGGAGGAACGTCGCGCGCTCACCGAGCGGGGCCCCGAGGTCGGCCGCGGCGAGGACGTCACCGGCGACGACGGCCCGGCTGCGGCCGTTGCGCCGCTGCACCCACAGCCCGACGGCGCAGGCGAGGACGAGCGCCGCGAGCAGGGCGGCGAGACGGAGGGTCGGCGAGCTCATACCTGATGAGAACAGTCAACAATGCGCGCGTCATCCCGCCATCCACATCCTGAGACGCGACGCCCACCATTCGTCACGACCCGTCCTCTGGTGTCCGCCGCACCCCACAACGGAGCTTTGGGGTGGACGACCCACCAGAGGTGGCCGGCGGCTCAGCCCGTGACGAGCCGGCTCACCGCGTAGGCGACGGTGCCGACGGCCGAGACCGGGGCCGCTGCGGCGGCGAGCAGCCCGAGCGGGGTCCGGGCGCCGGGCGTCTGCCGGAGCAGCCGGTCGAGCCCGGCCGCGGCCGCGGAGACGACGACGCCGGTGGCCAGCGCCGGGACGAGCCGCACGGGGTCGGTGAACTGGGCGGCGACGACCGCACCGGCGATGCCGGCGACGAACGGGACCCACGCCCCGGGCCAGCCGCGCAGCGGCAGCGCCGTGGCGGCCCGGGCGACGCCGACCGAGACGGCGGCGACGAAGACGGCGGCCCGGCCCAGCGCCGTCCCCGGCAGCAGCACCCAGCCGGCGGCGAGGAGCACGCACACCTGCGCGGCGACGGTGCCGGTGACGGACTCGACGAGGTCCACGCGGCCGTCCCGGCGCAGCAGCTCGTGGGCGAACGCGAGGAGCAGCGACAGCGCGAGGAAGGCCGCGAGCAGGCCGAGCGGCTCGACGTCCGGCAGGAAGGTCGTCACCGCGACGCCCGCCCAGCCGGTGAGGAGCACGAGCAGGGCGCTGCCGTTCGGGTGCGGCAGCCCGAGCAGGACGCCGGACCCGAGGGCGACGACGAGGACGACGAGCCCGACGGCCGCCGCGAGGAGCGGGGGGTTCACGACGCCGGCCAGCCCGACGAGCCCGGCGAGCGCGACGGAGGCCAGCGCGGCGAGGACGGCGGTCACGCGGGCATCCTGGCAGAGCCGGGGCCGGCCCCGGTGCCCTCGTGCGCGGCGGTCCGCGCCCACGCGGCGATCCGGCGCACGAGGTCCGGGCGGGCGGACGCCTCGGCGTGGCCGAACCCCGGCTCGACCCACAGGGTCGCCGTCGGCCCGGCGGCCCGGGCCACCCAGCGGGCGTGGTCGGTCCCGAACCACCCGTCGGCGTCCCCGTGGACGACGAGGAGCGGGGTCGGGGCGATCCGGCCGGCGACGGCGTCCGGCGGCTCGGGGCCCGGGTCCCAGCCGCCGCCGTCCAGCCGGGCCCCGAAGGCGGCCTCGACGACGGCCCGGCCGAACCCGGTCTCGAAGCCGACGTGCGCGCGGCGCATCGGCGCGCTCCCGCGGAAGTGCCAGCGGCCCGGCCCGCTCACCGCGACGACGGCGTCGACCCGGTCGTCGAGGGCGTCGAGCGCGCCCGGCCCGCCGTCGAGCCCGGCCGCGGCGGACCAGGCCGTCCGCAGCGTCCCCGCCGCGTGGAGCACGGCGACCGCGGCGCCCATCGACCAGCCCACGGTGACGACCTGCCGGTAGCCGAGCGCGCGGGCGTGCGCGACCGCGGTGGCGAGGTCGAGCACCTCGAGGTCGCCGACGGTGCAGCGCCCGGTCGACGCGCCGTGCCCACGGAAGTCGAAGGAGACGACGCCGCCGCTGTCCTGCAGCAGCGCGACGACCGCCGCGACGTCGGGGCGGCGCCACGACCCCGTGAAGCCGTGCGCGACGACGAACGCGAGCGCCGGGTCGGCGCCGGCCGACGGCGGGTCGTGCCGCGCGCTGAGCCGCTCGCCGTCCGCGGTGACGAGGACGTCGTCCGGGCCGGTGCGCGCGGCGCGGCGGCCGATGCTGCGGCGGCCGAGGGCGGCGACCAGGGACCGGGCGCTGGCGCGGGCTGCGGGCACGGGGACCATCATCCGGCCCGTCGCGCCCCCGCGCGCGGGGCCCGTCCTGGTCGGTGTCGCGCACGTTCGCAGCACATGACAGAAGTGTTCCCAAACACCCGCTATGACGCGCTGACGACCGTTCTCACAGCGCGTCAGGTGTCGCCGCGGTGTCGCGCACGTCACGAAGTGCTTGCTCGGGCATGCACAAATACGGGGTGTGAACGCTATCCTCGTGCTTTCAGCGTCCCGCAAAGGAGCGGTGTGCTGGCCGGTGGAGCCGGTCGGTGCGCACGCCCCGGCGTTCGCCCCGGATCGGGTGACCTTGCGGAGGAGGCCGTCATGGCCCAGCTGCTGCTCCTGACCAACGCACTCGCTCCTTCGGCCGAGGTGCTTCCCGCCCTCGGCCTGCTGCCCCACCAGGTCCGCGTGCTGCCCGCCGAGGCGGCCGTGCTCGTCGACGCCCCGCCCGCGGACGCGGTCATCGTCGACGGCCGTCGCGACCTCGGCGGCGCCCGCTCGCTGTGCCGCCTGCTGCGCACGACCGGCCTGTCGGCACCGCTCCTGCTCGTCCTCACCGAGGGCGGTATGGCCGCCGTCGCGGCGGACTGGGGCGCGGACGACGTCCTGCTCGACTCCGCCGGCCCGGCCGAGGTCGAGGCCCGGCTCCGGCTGGCCGCCGGCCGCAGCCGCATCGCCGAGGCCGCCCGCGAGCCGGAGACGTCCGAGATCCGCGCCGGCGACGTCGTCGTCGACGAGGTCACCTACAGCGCCAAGGTCCGCGGCCGGCTGCTCGACCTCACCTACAAGGAGTTCGAGCTCCTCAAGTTCCTCGCGCAGCACCCGGGCCGGGTCTTCACCCGCGCCCAGCTGCTCCAGGAGGTCTGGGGCTACGACTACTTCGGCGGCACCCGCACCGTCGACGTCCACGTCCGGCGGCTGCGCGCCAAGCTCGGCCCCGAGCACGAGGCGCTCATCGGCACCGTCCGCAACGTCGGCTACCGCTTCGTCCCGCCGGGCCGCGACCGCGTCGCGGTCGAGGAGACCGTCGACGCGTAGGCGGCACGCCCCCCGTTCCTCCCCGCCCGACCGCTCATGCTCCCGGCACGTACCGCAAACGCGCTCTCGGGAAACGGTTTGCGGTACGTGACGCGAGCATGAGCGGTTGTCGGGCGGGGGTCACAGGCCCAGAGCGGGCAGGTGGGTGAGGAGGGCGCGGGCGGCCGCGCGGGCTTCCGTCGCCGTCCGCACCGTGAGGACGGCGGCCGCGGCCTCGCGGCAGAGGTCGGACGTCGCACCGGCGAGCGCGGCACCGACGTCGGGCAGCGCGGGGGCGCTCATCGACAGGCTCCGGACGCCGAGACCGACGAGCACGCAGGCGAGCGCCGGGTCGGCGGCGGCCTCGCCGCAGACGCCGACCGGGATGCCCGCGCCGTCCGGCCCGAGACCGGCCGCACCGCGGCACGTCGCGGCGACGAGGTGCAGCAGGCCGGGCTGCCACGGGTCGTTGAGGGTCGCGAGGTCGCCGACGAGTCGGTCCGCGGCGAGGGCGTACTGGGTGAGGTCGTTCGTGCCGATGCTCGCGAACGTCACGTTCGCCAGCACCTGCGCCGAGCACAGCGCCGCGGACGGCACCTCGACCATGACGCCGGCCTTCGTGATCCCGTGCGCGGCGCAGCGCGCGACGAAGCCGTCCGCGGCGTCGGCCGTCGACACCATCGGTGCCATCACCCACACGTCGGCGGGTCCGCCCTCCTGCCCGGCGTCCTGCCCGGCGAGGGCACGGGCGACGGCGGCGAGCTGGTCCTCGAGCACCTGCGGGGCGCGCAGCGCGGTCCGTAGGCCGCGGACGCCGAGCGCGGGGTTGGGCTCCTCCCCCATGTCGAGGAACGGCAGCGGCTTGTCCGAGCCGGCGTCGAGCGTGCGCACGACGACGCGGCGGCCCGCGAACGCGGCGAAGACGTCGGCGTAGAGCGCCGCCTGCTCCTCGACCGACGGCGGGTCCGTCCGGTCGAGGAAGGCGAGCTCGGTGCGGAACAGGCCGATGCCCTCGGCCCCCGCGGCCGCAGCGGCCCGTGCGCTCGCACCGTCCGCGACGTTGGCGAGCAACGAGACCCGCAGCCCGTCGGCCGTGCGCCCGGGACCGTCGAGGGTGCGCCGGCGCCCGGAGGCGAGCCGCCGGGCACGGGCCTGCGCCTCGTCGTCCGGGGCCAGGAGCAGGGTGCCCGCGGCCCCGTCGACGAGGACGAGCGTGCCGTCCGTGAGCTCCCCTGCGGTCGCGAGCCGCTCGGCATCGGCGACCGCGACGACCGCCGGCAGGCCGAGCGAGCGGGCGATGATCGCCGTGTGCGAGGTCGGGCCGCCGGAGACGGTGACGAGCGCGAGCACCGACTCCGGTGACAGGGTCGCCGTGTCCGCCGGTGCGAGGTCGTGCGCCAGGAGCACGAACGGTTGCCCCGCAACGGGTTCCGGCACGCCCGGCGCCGGCCGGCCGGTGAGCTCGGCGACGATCCGGTCGCGCACGTCGAGCACGTCCCGGGCGCGCTCGGCGAGGTAGCCGCCGAGCGCCTCGATCATCGCGGCGACCTCCCCGGCAGCCTCCCAGACGGCACGCTCGGCACTGAGCCCGCGCTCGCGGACGTGCCCGGTCGCGGCGTCCTGCAGGGAGGGGTCGGCCGCCATGAGCGCCGTCGCCTCGAGCACGGCGCGCGCGGTGCCGGACGCCGCCTCGGCGCGGGCGTCGAGCGCGGTCTGGACGGCGGTCGTCGCGGCCACGAGCCGCAGGCACTCCGGCTCCCGCTCGTCCATCGCGAGGGGCTGCCCTGCAACGGGTTCGGGGACCGCCCCCGGCATCCACCGGACCGGGCCGACGACGACCCCGGCGCAGACCCCGACCCCCGTCAGGGTCGTCGGCGCGGTCATGCCGTCGGTTCGTCGTGGTCGCGCGCGACGAGCTCGGCGAGCGCGTCGACCGCCGCGGCGGCGCCCTCGCCCTCCGCCGAGAGCACGACGGTCTCGCCGTGCCCGACGCCGAGGGCGAGCACGGCGAGCATGCTGCGGCAGTCGACCTGCTTGCCGTCCGGGCGGGCGAGGGTGACCTTGACGGGCAGGCCGCCCGCGGCCTTGACGAGGAGGGCGGCCGGCCGCGCGTGCAGACCGGTCGCGGCGCCGACCCGCACCTCGCGGGAGACGGTGGTCGCTGTCGTGTCGCTCATGACGGTCCTCTCAGAACTCGATGTCAGGGCTCGATCGTGACCTTGATGGCCTCGCCGCGAGCGACGATGCCGAAGGCGTCGAGGACCCGGTCGAGCGGCAGGGTGTGCGTGATGAGGTCGGAGACGGGGACCTCGCCGGTGGCGATGAGGCGCAGCGCCTCGGCGTTGTCGGCAGGGCTCGACCCGTTGGCGCCGACGATCGTCAGCTCCCGGTAGTGCACGAGGTTGGAGTCGACGGCGATGACGGGCTTGTCCTTGGGCAGGCCGCCGAAGAACGAGACCCGGCCGCCGCGCGCGACCGCGCGCAGCGCCTGCTCCTGGGCCGCGCCCGACGCCGCGGCCGTGATGACGACGTCCGCGCCGGCGCCGTCGGTGAGGCGCAGGACCTCCTCGACGAGGTCGACGGAGGACACGTCGATCGTGTCGTCCGGCTTGACGAGGTCGGCCGCCATCCGCAGCCGGTCCGGCTGCATGTCGGCGAGGACGACACGCGCCGCACCGCGGGCCCGGGCCAGCCTCACGTGCAGGCAGCCGATCGGCCCGGCCCCGACGATGACGACGACGTCCCCGGGCCCGACCCCGGCGAGCCGCTGCCCGTTGAGCACGCACGCGAGCGGCTCGGCGACGGACGCCTCCGCGAAGCCGAGGCCCTCGGGCAGCCGGTTGAGGCCGTCGACCTTGAGCACCTGCTCCGGCACGACGAGGTACTCGGCGAAGCCGCCCTCGTACTGGTACCCGACGCTGGTCTGGTTCTCGCAGACCGCCATCCGGCCCTTGCGGCACTGCCGGCAGTCCCCGCAGGGCACCGCCGCGATGACCTGGACGCGGTCGCCCGCGGCCCAGTCGCCGTACCCGGCCGCCGCGACCTCGGCCCCCACCTCGACGACCTCGCCGGAGATCTCGTGGCCCATGACGCGCGGCGGCGACAGGTTGGGGTGGCCGTTGTTGAGGATCTTGACGTCGGTGCCGCACGTGGAGCAGTTGCGGACCCGGATCCTCACCTCGCGCGGCCCGGCGACGGGCTCCGCGACGTCCTCGAGCCGGACGTCGCCGGGAGCGTAGAAGCGGGCGACCTTCATGGTGATGCCTCCTCGTGGGGCGTGCTGTCGGGCGCGAGGATGGCGAGCACGTCGTCCGCGCTCGTGGCCCCGCGCAGCCGGGCCGCCTGCTCGGGGTCGAGCAGCGTCTCGGCGAGGGCGGACAGGAGCGCCATGTGCTCCTCGCCCGATGCGGCGATCGGCATGCAGACGTGGACGACGCCGTCGCCCCAGTCCACGCCGTCGGGGAACTGGATGAAGCCGAGCGCGGTGCGCCGCACGAGCGCACGCGCCTCGTTGGTGCCGTGCGGGATCGCGAACCCTTCCCCGACGTAGGTCGTCACCATCTCCTCGCGCTCGAGCATCGCGTCCGCGTAGCCCGGCTCGACGGCGCCGATCTCGACGAGGAGGCCCCCCGACCGGCGCAGCGCGTCCGTCTTGTCGACGGCGCGCTGCGCCAGCCGGATGGCATCCGGTGCGAGCACGTCCGGCAGGTCAGCCGGCAAGGCTGCCACCGTCCCGGATGGCCGCCTCGACCCGGTCGAAGGCCGGGTCGCCCATGAACACCTGGAACGGGACGACGACGGCGGCCGGTGCGGTCGCCTTCGCCCGCGCGGCGAGCCCGGAGTGGCAGACGACGACCTGGGCGTCCTGCGGGATCTGCGCGACGGGCGAGTGCGAGACCGTGACCCCGTACTTGCCCAGGCGCTTCTTCAGCTGGGACGTCAGCATGACGCTGCTGCCCATGCCGGCGTCGCAGGCGACGACGACGCTCGTGATGGACTTGCCGTCGATGGCGTTGCTGCTCAAGAGGTCACACCTCCACGGACTGGTCGACCGCGTCGGCGGTCTCGGGCTCGGTGGCCTTCTCGCCGCGGCCGAAGCCGAGGAGGAACGCCGCGAGGACGAACGACACGCCGGTCGCCACGACGATGTCCGCGAGGACCCCGAAGTAGTTGCCCTTCGGCGTGACCGCGAGGTAGGCGAAGATGCTGCCCGGTGCCGGGGTGGCCACGAGGCCGGCGTTGAAGATCGTCGCCGTGAGCAGACCGGCCGCACCGCCGCCGATCGCCGCGATGATGAGGCGCGGCTTCATGAGGATGTACGGGAAGTAGATCTCGTGGATCCCGCCGAGGAAGTGGATGATCATCGCGCCGGGGGCCGTGGCGCGCATGAGGCGCGGGCCGAAGAGCCAGTACGCGATGAGGATCCCCAGGCCCGGGCCGGGGTTCGTCTCGACCATGAAGAGGATCGACTTGCCGGACTCGGCGGCCTCGTTGACCCCGAGCGGGCCGAGCACGCCGTGGTTGATGGCGTTGTTGAGGAAGAGCACCTTCGCCGGCTCGACGAAGATCGACGCCAGCGGCAGCAGGTTGTTCGACACGAGGACGTCGACCCCGTTGCCGAGCGCCTTCGTGATCGCCTCGACGACCGGGCCGATGCCGAAGAAGCCGCCGATGGCGAGGATCGTCGCGCTGATGCCGAGGCTGAAGTTCTCCACGAGCATCTCGAAGCCGACCGGCGTCCGCTCCTGCGTGAAGCCGTCGATCTTCTTGAGCACCCAGGCCGCGAGCGGGCCCATGAACATCGCGCCGAGGAACATCGGGATGTCGGTCCCGACGATGACGCCCATCGTGGCCGCGGCGCCGATGACCGCGCCGCGCTGGCCGTGGATCGCCCGGCCGCCGGTGTAGGCGATGAGGATCGGCAGCAGGTAGGTGATCATCGGCCCGACCATCTTGGCCAGGTCCTCGTTCGGCACCCAGCCGACGGGGATGAACAGGGCCGTGATGAGGCCCCACGCGATGAAGGCGCCGATGTTGGGCATGATCATGCCGGCGAGGAACGCACCGGCCTTCTGGACGCGGGCCTTGAAGCCCGGCCCTTCGAGGTGCTTGAGGTCCTGCAGGTTGCTCACGGAGGCCTCCTTGGACGGGGACGGCGTCGTCCCTCAGGGGGTGGGCGGTT
>NZ_MWLL01000111.1:15699-22690 GCF_002198675.1 Kineosporia sp. R_H_3
GGTGCGGGGTGTTCGGCGGTGCGGTGTTCGGCCGTGCGGGACGTTCGGGCAGTGCGGTACCGCCCTGCGGCCGGTGACGCTCACCGGTCGCAGGTGGGTTCGTGGGTGGCTGCGCTCAGCCGCCGGCGGGCAGCCTCCGGGCCGGGTCGGGATCGGGGTCGAGGACGACGAGCTCGGGGTGGACGTCGGCCGGGCCGGGCATCCGGCTGCCGGGCAGGCTGACGGCGGCCGTCCCCCAGGCGACGGCCGCCGCCAGCGCCTCCCGGCCGCGGCCTCCTCCGGCGAGGAAGCCGGCGAGCAGGGCGTCCCCCGCCCCGACCGAGCTCAGCGGGTGCACGTGCGGGCCGCGCGCGTGCAGCACGCCCTCCGGTCCGACGAGGAGCGCTCCGTCGGCGCCGAGGCTGGCGAGCACCTGCCCGGCCCCGGCGTCGAGCACGTCGCGGCAGGCCTTGACGACGTCGCCGACCGTCTCCAGGGGCCGCCCGACGAGCTCCTCGAGCTCCTCGGCGTTCGGCTTCACGAGGGCCGGCCGGGCGGCGATGCCCGCCGCGAGCGCCGGGCCGCTCGTGTCGAGGACGGCCAGCGCGCCCGCACGGTCAGCGAGGTGCACGATCCGCGCGTAGAGGTCGACGTCCGCGCCCGGTGGCAGCCGGCCGCTGAGGACGACCCACTCCGCGCTGCCCGCCTGCCCGGCGACGACGCCGAGCACGGCCGACGTCTCGGCGTCGGTGAGGGCGGCACCGGGCTCGTTGAGCTTGGTCGTCGTGCCGTCCGGCTCGACGACCGTGACGTTGGACCGGGTCGAGCCCGAGATCGGCACGCCGACGACCTCGATGCCGGCGACCTCGAGCATCGCCGCGAGGTGGTGGCCCTCCGCCCCGCCGAGAGCGACCACGGCGGTCGTCCTGATCCCGTGCGCCGACAGCGCCCGGGCGACGTTGATGCCCTTGCCGCCCGGGTCGACCCGGCAGGACGTCGCGCGGTGCACGGTGCCGCGGCGCAGCTCGTCGACGACGATCGTCCGGTCGACGCTCGGGTTGAGGGTGATCGTGAGGATCATGCGAGCACCACCCTCGGCCCGGCCGCCCGCAGCCGCTCGGCGTAGCCGGCGTCGAGGCCGGTGTCGCTGATGACGACGTCGATGTCGTCGAGCGCGGCGAAGCGCGCGAGGTGGTCCACGCCGACCTTGCTGTGGTCCGCGAGCAGCACGGTCCGGCGGGCCGAGCCGATCATCGCCCGCTTGACCGCGGCCTCGTTGTGGTCCGGCGTCGTGAGCCCGCGCTCGATGCTCAGACCGTTGGTGCCGACGAACGCGACGTCGACGTAGGTGTCCTCGAGGGCCTTGAGCGCCCAGGAGTCGACGGCCGCGAGCGTGCGGCCGCGGACCCGGCCCCCGACGAGGAGCACGGTGAGGTTGGGCCGGGCGGACAGCGACATCGCGATCGGCAGCCCGTTGGTGACGACGACGAGCTCACGGTCCAGCGGCAGCGCCTCGGCGAGCCGGGCGGTCGTCGTGCCGGCGTCGAGGAGCACGGACCCCTCGTCGGGCAGCTCGGCGAGGGCGAGCTTGGCGATCCGCTCCTTCTCCGACGTGAGCACGGCGTCCCGCGCCGCGAGCCCGGGCTCGAAGCCGAGCCGCTCGACGGGGATCGCACCGCCGTGCACCCGGCGCAGCAGGCCGTGCCGCTCGAGGACCTTGAGGTCGCGGCGGATCGTCTCCGTCGTGACGTCGAGCGCCTCGGCGATGGCCGCGACGTCGACCCGGCCCGCGGACCGGGCGTTCTCGACGATCCACTGCTGGCGCTCCTCGGCGTACATCGGCGCACCTCCCGGTCATCCTCGACGTGACCTAATTCATACGCCCGCCCCGCACGGCATGTCAATAGACAACAACACACTCGAAGACGAAACAACATCGACAGCACGAGAAGCCACCAAGATCGTCACGATCGTCCGTCGGGCGTCCGACGGCTCTGGCACGATGCGCGCGTCAGCACCCCGTCTCCCGCCGGAACGGCAGAGAGAGGCAGCCTCCGTGCCCGCACAGACATCGTCCGGAGCCACCGTCCTGGACCGCTGGTTCAAGCTCTCGGAGAGGGGGACCACCGTCGCGCGCGAGGTGCGCGGAGGCCTGGTCACCTTCTTCACGATGGCGTACATCGTCGTCCTCAACCCGCTCATCATCGGCACCCAGAAGGACGGCACCGGCGTCTTCCTCGGCGGCACCGCCGATGCCCCGAACCTCGCCAAGGTCGCCGCGGCGACCGCCCTCGTCGCCGGCCTCATGACGATCCTCATGGGCGTCGTCGCGAACTACCCTCTCGCGCTGGCGACCGGCCTGGGGCTGAACGCCTTCGTGACGTTCGGCATCGCCCAGCTCCCGGACATGACCTGGGCCGACGCGATGGGCCTCGTCGTGCTCGAGGGCCTCATCATCCTGGGCCTGGTCCTCACCGGGTTCCGGACCGCGGTGTTCCACGCCGTGCCGATCCAGCTCAAGACGGCGATCAGCGTCGGCATCGGCCTGTTCATCACGATCATCGGCTTCGTCGACGCCGGCATCGTGCGCCGCACGGGCGCGGGCCCGGTGCCCGTCGAGCTCGGCGTCGGCGGCTTCCTCGCGGGCTGGCCGACCGTCGTCTTCGTCGTCGGCCTGCTGACGATGGCGGTGCTCATGCTCCGCAAGGTCAAGGGCGCGATCCTCATCGGGATCGTCACCGCGACGGTCGTGGCGATCGTCGTCGAGGCGATCGCGAAGATCGGCCCGAGCTTCACCCCGCCGGACAAGGTCAACCCCACCGGCTGGGGCCTCAACGTCCCGAAGCTGCCCTCGCAGGTCACCGACGTCCCCGACTTCGGCCTGCTCGGCCAGTTCAGCCTCTTCGGCTCCTTCTCGAAGATCGGTGTCGTCACCGCGGTGCTGCTCGTCTTCACCCTGCTGCTCGCCGACTTCTTCGACACGATGGGCACGATGGTCGCGATCGGGGCCGAGGCGAACCTGCTCGACGAGGAGGGCATCCCGCCGAACACCGAGCGGATCCTCGTCGTCGACTCGATCGCGGCGGCCGCCGGCGGCGCGGCGAGCGTCTCGAGCAACACCTCGTACATCGAGTCGGCGGCCGGGGTCGGCGAGGGCGCCCGCACCGGTCTGGCGAGCGTCGTCACCGGCGTGCTCTTCCTGCTCGCGACGGTGTTCGCCCCGCTCGTCGCCGTCGTCCCCTACGAGGCGGCGACGCCGGCGCTCATCATCGTCGGCTTCCTCATGATGACCCAGGTCAAGGGGATCGACTGGGACGACATGGAGATCGCCCTCCCGGCGTTCCTCACGATCGTCCTCATGCCGTTCACGTACTCGATCACCGCGGGCATCGGGGCGGGCTTCGTCTCGTTCGTCGTCCTCAAGCAGGCCCGGGGCAAGGCGTCGCAGGTCCACCCGCTGCTGTGGGTCACCTCGGCGCTGTTCGTCGTGTACTTCACGATCGACCCGATCAAGCAGCTGCTCGGCGTCGGCTGACGCCCGGCACCCGCGCGACGCGAAGGGCGGCACCCCGGCCGGGGTGCCGCCCTTCGTCCGTGCGGTGGTTCGGGTCGTTCGGTCGTGCGGGTCGGGCCGCCCCGGTCAGGGAGCGGCGGGCAGGTCGGCGTTCGTCGCCCGGTTCGGCGTCGGCGCCACGAGGTTCGGGTTCGCCCCGAAGTAGTTGATGAGCTCGTCGAGGTCGACCCCGCCGCCGGTGCGCGCCGTGCCGTTGCGCAGCTCGAAGAAGGAGTCCCCGCCGTCGGCGAGGAACGAGTTCACCGTGACCCGGTAGGTCGCGGCCGGGTCGACGAGGACGCCGTCGAGCTTCAGGGTGTCCGCGAGGATCCTGCTGCCCAGCGGTGCCGACGGCGAGTAGCTGAACGTCAGCCCCTCGGAGATGCCCAGGTGCAGGAAGGACTCGACGCCCGAGCGGACGGCCCACTGCTGCTCGAGGACCGTCTTCACCTGCGCACCCGTGAGGGTCATCGTCACGAGCGTGTTCGCGAAGGGCTGGACGGCGAAGGCCTCGCCGTACGTGACGACACCCGGGCCCTCACCCGCCGGGCTGCTCGCGTAGGTGAGGTCGGCCCGGACACCACCGGGGTTCATGAGCGCGATCTGCGCCCCGTTGGGCTCCGTCCGGGCGAGCTGCGCGTCCGCGATGAGATCGCCGAGCGCCGACTCCGTGTTGCGCGCGGCGCTCCGGGTGATGTCACCCGGCCCCTGGAACGTCCCGACGGCCCGGTTCGCGAGCGGCGCGGAGAGCGCCGTCCACTTGGTGACGATCGCCTGCACGGCGGGGTCCGGCGTCCCGACCGGCCCGGCGGCGTTCGCGTTCTGCACCGGCCGGTTGACCGCCGTCACCGACGACCGGACGACGTCCTTGGTGCGCCGGTCGAGCTGGAGGTTCGTCTCGGTGACGAGCCGGCCGTACGCCATCGCGCTCGTGACGGAGCGGGGCTTGCCCGCCGGGTCCGGGATCGAGCACGTGTACGGCTGGTGGGTGTGACCGCTCACCACCATGTCGATGCTCGGCGCGAGGTTCTGCGCGATCGACACGATCGGTCCGGAGATCGCCGCCGCGCCGTTCGCCCCCGTGCACGGGAAGTTGTACGCCGCACCGGACGGCGGCAGGCCGCCCTCGTGGACGAGGACGACGATCGCCTCGACGCCGCGCCGGCGCAGGTCCTTCGCGGCGAGGTTCGCCGTGACGACCTCGTCGCGGAAGTCGAGGTCCTTGATGCCCGCCTGCGCGACGAGCTCGGGGGTGCCCTCGAGCGTCATGCCGATGAAGCCGACCTTGATGTGGTCGACCTCGGTGACCCAGGTCGGGGGGAGCACCGTGCGACCCGTGGACCGGCGGAACCACGAGCCGTAGTCCCTGACCGGCCGCGGCGCGCGGACCCCGTCCTTCCAGGTGACGTTCGCCGCGAGCCACGAGAAGTCGGCGCCGGAGTAGCCGTCCTCGTCGAAGCACCCGGTCGGGTGGCAGCCGCCGTACTGCATGCGCAGCAGCTCGCCGGCGCCCTCGTCGAACTCGTGGTTGCCGACGCTCGAGACGTCGAGCCCGAGGGCGTCGAGCGCCTCGACGGCCGGCTCGTCGTGGAACAGGCCCGAGACGACCGGGCTGGCCCCGATGAGGTCGCCGGCCGCGACGGTGAGGGTGTTCTTCTTGCCGGTCCGCAGGGTCTGCAGCGTCGAGGCGAGGTAGGCCGCGCCGCCGTAGAAGTCGGTCGACGCCTGCCCGGGCAGCCGGCCGTCCCCGCCCCCGGGCGGCGCGAGGTGGCCGTGGAAGTCGTTGAAGCTGAGGATCTGCAGGTCGACCGGTCGCGGGCGGGCCTCGGCGGTGGAGCCGACCGCCCCTGCCGCGACCAGCGCGCCGACCGTGAGGGCGCCGACCGCGGCCGCCCTCCGACCTCTGAGTCGTGCTCCCATACCTGTTCTCCCCTGTCGCTCTCCCCGGCGCGGTCCCGGCGCGGCTCCCGAGCAGCGCACGAACCACCACCGACCATGCCAAGTCGTGAACGTTGGGACACTACTGACCGAACGGTCAGGATCACCAGGGGTAGATACTGTTCGGTTCCGAACAACCATCTGCCGTTCACGCGGAGCGACCCGGTGGTACACCCGGCCCGATGGTGCAGCCGAGCGGTCACGATGCGTCACCCGGGTGACCGCCGGGCGACTGCCGCGGTGGTGCGAGCCCCCTCGCCTAGGCTGTGGCGGTGGACCCCGCCGTGCAGCCCGCCCCCGACCGGCGCGACGTCCCCGGAGCGCGGCTCGTCGTCACGGGCACGCTCGCACCGGCCGACGTGGCCCGGGTCTTCGCCCTCGTCGACGCGGCCACCGTGGCCGACGGCGTCCGCCCGCTGAGCGAGCACGTCACCCTCCACGTCCGGTACGGCGGCGAGGGGCCGGACCGGAACCTGCTGCTCGTCGTCCCGGACGACGGTGCGCAGCCGGACGACGGGACGCCCGCCGCCGGCGCCGGGTCGCCACCGCCCGTCGTCCGGCCCGGCGAACGGCTCGTCGGCTACGCCCACCTGGACCCGACGGACGTCGTCGCGGGCGCCGCGGTGGAGATCGTCGTCCACCCGGGCTCCCGCGGGGCCGGCCACGGCCGGCGTCTCGTCGAGGCCGCCGCGGCGGCCACCCCCGACGGCCGGTTGCGGCTGTGGGCGCACGGCGACAACTCCTCGGCGCGGGCGCTCGCGGCGTCCCTGGGGTTCCGCGAGGTGCGCCGGCTGGAGCAGATGCGTCGCTCGCTGTGGTCGCCGCTGCCCGAGGCCCGGATCCCGGACGGGGTCACGGTCCGTGCGTTCCGGCCCGGCACGGACGACGCGGAGTGGCTGGCGCTCAACGCCAAGGCCTTCGCCCACCACCCGGAGCAGGGCGGCTGGACGGCGGCCGACCTCGGCGCCCGGATGCGCGAGGCCTGGTTCGACCCCGGGGGCTTCCTCGTCGCCTTCGACGACACGACCGGCGCGATGGTCGCCTTCCACTGGACGAAGATCCACGGCGGCGACGGGCACGACCGCGGCCCCGCGGCCACCGGCCGGGCCGCGGCCGACGGCGCCGACCCGCAGCCGCACGCCCACCCGCACGCCCACGACCCGATCGGCGAGGTCTACGTCGTCGGCGTCGACCCGGCCGCCCAGGGCCGCGGGCTCGGCCGGGCGATGACCCTCGCGGGTCTGCAGTGGCTGCGCGCCCGGGGCCTGCCGCAGGCGATGCTCTACGTCGAGGCCGACAACGCCCCGGCCCTCGCCGTCTACCGCAGCCTCGGGTTCACCCACTGGGACACCGACGTGATGTTCTCCCGGCCGACGGGCGCTGCTCCGGACCGGTGACGGCCGACCGGCGGGTGACGTCGGCACCTACGCCCCGAACACGCAGGCATGACACGATGCCGGTATGAGTACGCCGGCGGCCGAGAGCAGTTCCGACCCGACGCCGCCGGCGTACTCATACCGG
>NZ_MWLL01000112.1 GCF_002198675.1 Kineosporia sp. R_H_3
ACGCGGGCTGGACCGCGGCCGCCGCCCGGGTCGCCGAGGCGCGCGACGAGGTGGCGGCGCTGCGCCGCGGGCTCGACGCGGACGCCGCGGCGGTCGCGGACCTCGGCCCGCAGACCGAGGCGCTCTCCGCCGACCTGCCCGACGCCCGCGCCCGGGTCGGTGCGATGACCGAGCAGGGCTTCCGCGTCGAGGAGAGCACCGCCGTCCTCGACACCGCGACCGCGGACCTGGCCCGGTCCCGCACCGACCGCGAGGCCGGGAGCACGATCACCGCGGCCCGTACGGTCGTCGCGGCCCGCGAGGCGGTCCGGGCCGCGGTGGCCGCCGCCGAGGGGCTGCCCGCCCGCCGCGACGCGGTGCTCGCCGCCGCCGCAGCGGTCGCCGAGCAGCTCGACGCCGCCCGCGCGGCCGCGGCCTCCGCCGGGGACCGCTTCGCGCACCTGCGGGACGGCTACGACGAGTCCTGCTGGGCCGACCTCGCCACCGGCGCGGAGGACGCGCCCGGCCTCGTCGACCGGGCCACGGCCGGCGTCGAGGACGCCCAGGTCGCGGCGTCGATGCGAGCGCAGCGCTGGGCGGACGCCGAGGCGGCCGCGACGTCGGCCCGGGACGGGGTCGAGACCGTGCTCGCCCTCGCCCGGACGGTCACCGAGCGGGTCGCGGCGGTCGAGCAGGCGCGGGCCACCCTGGCGGCGCGCCGGGACCGGGCGGACGCCGTCCAGCAGGACGCCGCCGAGTACGTCTCGCGGCACCGCCGGGACGTGCCCGGCGAGGTCGCCGACGCCGTCGGCGCGGTCGGGGCCCGGCTGCGCGACGTCCGCGACGGGCTCGCCGCGCCGCGCCCGGCCTGGCTGCGGCTCGAGGTCGAGGTGGCCCGCGCCGAGCGTGAGATCACCGCAGCCGTCGCCGCGGCGCGGGACGCGCACGAGCGGGCCGAGCGGCGCCGCCGCGACGAGGAGGCCGACCGCCACCGGCGGAACAGCCACGCGGCGGGCGGTGCCGCGCTGTTCTCGTCGCACTCCTCGCACTCGTCCGACTCGTCGCACTCGTCCGGCTCGTCGGGGTCCGGCTCCATGGGCGGCGGGTCGTCGTCCTGGTGACGGGTCCGGCCGGGCGGGCGGCTCAGCGCCGCGGGGCCCGGACGTAGTCGTACCGGTGGTGCGGGGCGAACCCGGCCGACAGGTACAGCGCCTGCGCGGCCGTGTTCGTCTCGGCGGTCTGCAGGTACGTCGAGAGCGCACCGCGCGACCACGCCCAGCGGGCCACCGCGCCGAGCAGCACGCGGGCCAGCCCCCGGCGCCGGTAGGCCGGGTCGACCTCGACGGCGGTCACCCCCGCCCAGCCGGCGCCGACCGAGCCCCGCGCGCACGCCACGGTGCGCGCGCCGTCCCGCACCGACCAGAACGCCTGCTCGGGTGCCGAGAGCAGCAGCCGGACGGCGTGCTCGGGCAGGTCCTCGCCCTTGTAGCGGTACGTCGCGCACCAGCCCGCGTCCGGGGCGTCGGCGACGTCGAGGGTGAGCCCCACGGGCAGGTCCGCCCCGCCGCGCAGCTCGGCCGTCGGGGCGACGAGGACGAGCGCCGAGGCACCCTCGACGACCTGCCAGTCGTGTGCGGTCACGAGGGCCAGCGCCCGCGCGGCCGGGCTCGCGCCGTCCGTCCCGTCGCCGTCGTCGGGGACGCCGCCCTCGACCGGGCCCGCGACGCTCAGCTGGGCGGGCAGTCCGCGGGCGGCGAACCAGTCGTGGACGAACCCGAGCGCCTCGTCGTCGCCGACGCCGGGGGCGCCGAGCGGCACGACGCAGTTCGCCCGGTTCGTGAAGCCGTCCGCGGCGCGCAGCCACCAGCCGCCCAGGCGCACCTGGTCGGCCGGGTTCCAGTGCAGCGCCATGACGGCGACGAGGTCGGTCACCGAGAGCGCGAGGTGCGGGGGAGCGGGCCGGGAGGCGCGCGGCGGCACGACCTTGCCGGCGACGACGTCGCTGCGCAGCACCCGGACCTCCCCGCGCCGGGTGCGGACGACGAGTGCGACGTCGGTCACACCGACGAGGTCACCGAGCGCGTCCGTCAGGCCACCGCCTGCGACCCGGTAGCGGACGACGACCCGCTGCCCCGCCCGTGCGAGCCACACGTCGTCCCGATCCGTCCCGACCCCGGTCCTGCCGCCGGTCCCGGCGTCGTCCCCGCCGTCCGCACCCACGCCGACCCCTCCCGTTCGCTTCTGCGGACCTGCGTGCGCAACGGGTCCCGGCGTCCGCGATACTAGGGCGCGACCCGCCGGTGGTGGCTCGCCGGCCGCATCGCCGGGCGGAAGGCCCGGCCCGCTAGGAGGACTCGTGACGTACGTCATCGCACAGCCCTGCGTCGACCTCAAGGACAAGGCCTGCATCGAGGAGTGTCCGGTCGACTGCATTTACGAGGGTGAGCGGTCGCTGTACATCCACCCCGACGAGTGCGTCGACTGCGGCGCCTGCGAGCCGGTGTGCCCCGTCGAGGCCATCTACTACGAGGACGACGTCCCCGAGCAGTGGAAGGACTACTACAAGGCGAACGTCGAGTTCTTCGACGACCTCGGTTCGCCCGGTGGTGCCGCCAAGCTCGGCGTGATCCCCAAGGACCACCCGGTGATCTCCGCGCTCCCGCCGCAGGGCGAGGGGCACTGACCACGACCGCGTCCGCACGGACGGCGCTGCCGGACTTCCCCTGGGACCGGTTGGCGCCGTACGGCGAACGAGCGCGCGCGCACCCCGGCGGCATCGTCGACCTCTCGATCGGCACGCCGGTCGACCCGACGCCGGCCGTCGTCCGGGACGCGCTCGTCGCGGCGTCCGACGCACCCGGGTACCCGCAGACCTACGGCACGCCCGCGCTGCGCGAGGCGGTCGCCGGCTGGTTCGCGCGGCGCCGCGGCGTCCCGGGCCTGGACCCCGACGGCGTCCTGCCGACGATCGGCTCCAAGGAGCTCGTCGCGTGGCTGCCGACGCTGCTCGGGCTCGGGCCCGGCGACCTCGTCGTCCACCCCGAGGTCGCCTACCCCTCGTACGACGTCGGCGCCCGGCTCGCCGGCGCGACGCCCCTGCCCGCGGACGGCACGGCCCAGGTCGGGCCGGCGGCCTCGCGGGTCGGGCTCGTCTGGGTGAACTCGCCGTCGAACCCGACGGGCCGGGTGCTCGGGGTCGAGCACCTCGCGAAGGTCGTCGCCTGGGCCCGCTCGGTCGGCGCCGTCGTGGCGAGCGACGAGTGCTACGCCGAGCTCGGCTGGGACGTCGAGGACATCCCGAGCATCCTCGACCCGCGGGTCTGCGGCGGGTCGCACGAGGGCCTGCTCGCCGTCTACTCCACGTCGAAGCAGTCCAACCTCGCCGGGTACCGGGCGGCGTTCGCCGCCGGTGACCCGGTCCTCGTCAAGCGGCTCCTCGAGGTGCGCAAGCACGCCGGGATGATGATGCCCTGGCCCGTGCAGGAGGCCCTGCGGGTCGCGGTCGGCGACGACGCGCACGTCGCGGAGCAGAAGGAGCGGTACCGCGCGCGGCGCGAGGTCGCCCGGGCCGCGCTGCTCGGCGCCGGCTTCACCATCGACCACTCAGAGGCCGGCCTCTACCTGTGGGCGACCCGCGGCGAACCCTGCTGGGACACCGTCGACCGGCTCGCCGCCCGCGGCGTCCTCGTCGCACCCGGCGCCTTCTACGGCGCGGCCGGCGCGGAGCACGTCCGGGTCGCGCTCACCGCGACGGACGAACGGATCGCGGCCCTCGCCGAACGACTCGCCTGAGCGCCCCGCCGGAGCGCCGGTGCAGCGGGCCACCGGTTCGTCGGTGCGCCGTGGTGAAGTCGGGGCGCGACGCTGCCGATGAGGTGTCGGGGTGATGCCGCCGGGCGGTCGTGGGGCGACCGATCGGCGACCGGACACGCCGCGCGACACGCCGTCCGGCGAGCGGTGCGACCGGTCACATGCGTCACATGCCCCCTGAATGGTGCAGGGAGATGTCAGGAAGGTAGCGTCCCTGTCTCAAGGGGTGACGACCCGCGAGGCGCGACCGGCGCCGGCGATGCCCACCCGCCCCATGAGCATCCTCGAGGAGCGTGCATGTCCGATCCGCAGACGGTGAGCCTCCACCACCCCGGAGGCGCGCTCGACCTGCCTGTCGTCCCCGCGACCGTCGGGGGATCGGGCGTCGAGACCTCGTCCCTGCTGAAGTCCACCGGCTACGTCGCGCTCGACCCCGGGTTCGTGAACACCGCCTCGTGCACCTCGCAGATCACGTACATCGACGGCGACGAGGGCATCCTGCGGTACCGCGGCTACCCCATCGAGCAGCTCGCCGGGAAGAGCACGTTCCTCGAGGTGAGCTACCTGCTCATCTACGGCGAGCTGCCGACGGCGACGCAGCTCGAGGAGTTCGACCAGCTCGTCCGCCGCCACACGATGCTCCACGAGGACCTCAAGCGGTTCTTCGACGGCTTCCCCCGCGACGCGCACCCGATGCCGGTGCTGTCGAGCGCGGTGAGCGCGCTGTCGACGTTCTACCAGGACAGCCTCAACCCCTTCGACGCCCAGCACGTCGAGATCTCGACGATCCGGCTCCTCGCCAAGCTGCCGACGATCGCGGCGTACGCGTACAAGAAGTCGGTCGGCCAGCCGAACCTCTACCCGGACAACAGCCTCGGGCTCGTGGAGAACTTCCTGCGGCTCACGTTCGGCTTCCCGGCGGAGCCGTACGACCTCGACCCGGACATGGTCAAGGCGCTCGACCTGCTCTTCATCCTCCACGCCGACCACGAGCAGAACTGCTCGACGTCGACGGTCCGGATGGTCGGCTCCTCGCACGCCAACCTCTTCGCCTCGGTCTCGGCCGGGATCAACGCGCTCTTCGGGCCCCTGCACGGCGGCGCCAACCAGGCCGTCCTCGAGATGCTCGAGAAGATCAAGAACAGTGACGACGACGTCGACACGTTCATGCGCAAGGTGAAGAACAAGGAGGACGGCGTCCGCCTCATGGGTTTCGGCCACCGGGTCTACAAGAACTACGACCCGCGCGCGGCCATCATCAAGAAGACCGCGGACGACATCCTCCACAAGCTCGGCCAGCGCGACGAGCTGCTCGACATCGCCATGCGCCTGGAGGAGATCGCCCTCTCGGACGACTACTTCATCGAGCGCAAGCTGTACCCGAACGTCGACTTCTACACGGGCCTCATCTACAAGGCGATGGGCTTCCCGACGAAGATGTTCACGGTGCTCTTCGCGCTCGGCCGGCTCCCCGGCTGGATCGCGCAGTGGCGCGAGATGATCGAGGACAAGCAGACGAAGATCGGTCGCCCGCGGCAGGTCTACACCGGGGTCGCCGAACGCGACTACGTGGCGCTCACCGAGCGCTGACCGCCTGCGGCACAAGCACTTCGCACCACGGCACGTCCCGACGGCGCCCCTCGCCCGCGAGGGGCGCCGTCGTGCGTCCGGGTGCCGTCAGGCGACGTGGACGACGACGGTCCCGGCCGGCGGACCGTCCGTCAGCGCGGCCCAGCCGGCGTCGGGGCGGTCGCGACGCCACTGCTTGCCGTCGACCTCGACGGCGGTGACGGCGAGCGCGTCGGCGCGGGCCACGGCCCAGTGCGCGAGGCTCCACGCCGTCCGGGTGCCCTCCCGCCCGGCGAGGGTGAACCGGACGGCGGTGCCGGCCTCCGGCGCGGTCGCGGCGACCTCGGGGTCGGCCTTCCCGGTGCGACCTGTCTCGGTCTTGGCGGCCTTGACGAGGGCCGTCGCGCGCGCGGTGAGACCGTTCGCGCCCGGCTCCTGGGCGGCGACGTCGGCGGGCCGCAGGACGCACTCGAACGCGCCGGGGGAGTAGCCGGACAGCGCCGACGCGAGCGCCCGCGCCTCCGGCTCGTGCTGCTCGTACGCGCTCGGGTAGGCCGACCGCTGGACCTTCTGGGCGGCGTCCGTGATCGGCAGGCTCTGGTAGCCCTCGACCTTGACGAGCACGTCGTAGAACGCGTTGCTCGCGTAGACCGGGTCCTGCACCTGCTCCGGCGTGCCCCAGCCCTGCGACGGGCGCTGCTGGAACAGGCCGAGGGAGTCCCGGTCGCCGTAGTCGATGTTGCGCAGCTTCGACTCCTGCATGGCGGTCGCGATGCCGATCGTCGCCGCCCGGGCGGGCAGGCCGCGGCGGACCGCGATCGAGGCGATGACCGCCGCGTTGCCGGCCTGCTCGGGGTCGAGGTCGCCCATCCCGTCACCGACGAGGGCCGTGCAGTACTCGCGCACCGGGATCGAGCCCACCGAGCCCCGCAGCCAGGCCCAGCCCGCCGCGACCGACCCGACGAGCCCGAGCAGGACGAGCCCGACGAGCACCGGCCGGCCGTTGCGGCCGCGCCGGCGCGCGGGCGGCGCGGGCCGGGCCCCGGGGAGCTGGGTCGTCGTCATGCGGTGCGGTCGTCTCGTCTCCGTCGGGGGCAGGTCCTCATCGGTCCAACGCCGGGCGGTGCCCGGTGGTTCGCGTCAGTCGTTCGCGTGCAGGGCGGCGTTGAGGCTGAAGGACTTGCCCTCGCGCGGGACGGCCTCGATCGCCCCGGTGAGCGAGTTGCGGCGGAAGAGCAGCCCGTCGGCGCCGGACAGCTCCGCCGCCTTGAGGACGCGGGAGTCCGGCAGGAGGTTCACCTTCGTGCCCGCGGTGACGTAGCAGCCGGCCTCGACGACGCAGTCGTCGCCCAGGCTGATGCCGATGCCCGCGTTGGCGCCGACGAGGCTGCGCCGGCCGACGCTGATGACGTGCTGGCCGCCGCCGGACAGGGTGCCCATGATCGAGGCGCCGCCGCCGATGTCGGAGCCGTCGCCGACGACGACGCCCGCCGAGATCCGGCCCTCGACCATCGACGCGCCGAGCGTGCCGGCGTTGAAGTTCACGAAGCCCTCGTGCATGACCGTCGTGCCCGGTGCGAGGTGGGCGCCCAGACGCACCCGGTCGGCGTCCGCGATGCGCACCCCGGTCGGGACGACGTAGTCGGTCATCCGCGGGAACTTGTCGACGCCGAAGACCTCGACGCGACCGCCGCTGCCGCCGCGCCCGCCCGCCCCGGCGGCCGCGCGCAGGCGCAGCCGGGTCGCCTCGAAGTCGTCGACCGGGCAGGGGCCGAAGCTCGTCCAGACGACGTTGACGAGGACGCCGAAGATCCCCGTGAGGTTCTGCCCGTGCGGGGCGACGAGCCGGTGCGAGAGCAGGTGGAGCCGCAGGTACGCGTCGGGGACGTCCGCCGGCGGGGCGTCGAGGTCGACGACGGTGCGGACGACGGTCTGCCGCACCCGGCGGTGCGGGTCGACGCCCTCGAGCGCGGCGAGCTCGGCGGGGACGGCGTGCGGGCCGGCGTCGGCCGGCGAGCCGAGCGCGGGGGCCGGGTACCAGGTGTCGAGGACGACGCCGTCCTCGGTCGTCGTGGCGAGGCCGAAGCCCCAGGCCGTGCGGCTCGTCGCCGGGGCGGCGGGCGCCTGCGGGCTCGTCACTTCGGTCACGTCGGTCATGCCCAAAGCCTATGCGGCACGCCCGGCCGCGCCCGTCATCGGGTGCGGTGATCGTCTCGGTCCGCGGACGTCCTCACGGGCGTGCGCACGGCGGGCCCCTACGCTGGGGCGGTGACGACGACGACGTCCCCACGGCTGGACCTGTCCATCGACGCTGTCGCCCTGACCCGGGCGATCTGCGACGTCGAGTCGGTGAGCGGCAACGAGCGCGAGCTGGCCGACGCCGTGGAGGCGGCCCTGCGCGAGCTGCCCTGGCTGGAGGTGCTCCGCGACGGCGACGCGATCGTCGCGCGGACGAACCTCGGCCGGGCCGAGCGGGTCGTCGTCGCGGGGCACCTCGACACCGTCCCGGTCGCGGCGAACCTGCCGACGTGGACCGAGGGCGAGGGCGAGAGCCTCGTGCTCCACGGGCGCGGCACCGTCGACATGAAGGGCGGGGTCGCCGTCCAGCTCCGGGTGGCGGCGACGACTCCCGAGCCGACCCGGGACGTCACATGGGTCTTCTACGACCACGAGGAGGTCGAGGGCTGGCGCAACGGCCTCGGCCGGCTGACCCGTGACCACCCGGACTGGGTGGCGGGCGACTTCGCCGTCCTCTGCGAGCCGACCGGCGGCGCCGTCGAGGGCGGCTGCCAGGGCACGATGCGCATCGACATCACGATCCCCGGCGTCGCGGCGCACTCGGCCCGGGCCTGGATGGGCCACAACGCGATCCACGACGCGGGGCACGTGCTCACCCGGCTGCAGGCGTACGACGCCCGCGAGGTCGAGGTCGAGGGCCTGGTGTACCGCGAGGGCCTCAGCGCGGTCGGGATCCGCGGCGGCATCGCCGGCAACGTCGTCCCGGACCTGTGCGTCGTCTCGGTGAACTACCGCTTCGCCCCGGACAAGTCCGTCGAGGACGCCGAGGCGCACCTGCGCGACGTCTTCACCGGCTTCGACGTCATCGTCACCGACGCCGCCCCCGGCGCGCACCCCGGCCTCGACCACCCCGCCGCCGCCGCGTTCGTCGCGGTCATCGGCCGCGAGCCGCGGGCCAAGTACGGCTGGACCGACGTCTCGCGCTTCAGCGCCCTGGGCATCCCCGCGGTGAACTACGGCCCCGGCGACCCGAGCCTCGCGCACCGCGACGACGAGCACGTCCCCGCGGTGCAGATCTACGAGTGCGAGCGCGTCCTGCGGGAGTGGCTCACCGCCTGAGGCGTGCCCGCCGCCGGCGGCTCAGGTGAGCGGCGTCCGGTGCGCCGCGCGCCGGCCCGACGCGGAGTCGAGGTCGATGACCGCCGGACGGCGGGCGCCGCGGGCCGGGGTCGGCAGACCGGCCGGGTCGGTGAACGGGGCCGGCNGCGACGACGGGGCGGACGACGGGGCGGACGACGCGTGGGCGGGTGCGCCGTGCGCGGGCGCCGGCGGGTACTCCGGGAGGGCCGGCGAGGCGTGGTCCGGGGCGTGGTCCCGGGCGCCGTCGAAGGCGTCCGCGGGGTCGTCGGAGGGCGGGCCGAGGGCGCGCCGTCCGCGGCGCGGGGACATCAGGGGCAGCGCGCCGGTGATGACCGGGACACCCGGCGCCGTGACGTGACTGACCGCCTCGTCCATGGTCTCCGCGGTGTCGAGGAGGTCGGCGACGAGCGCGGCCTGGCCGAGCGGCGGGGTCGGCGGGAGGCCGTCGAGCAGCGGCAGGCCGCGCGGCGCCGTCAGCGTGCCGCCCCGCTCGACGTGCCCGGCGAGCCCGGTGTCGCCGGCGGCGGCCGTCATCCCGCGCAGGACCGGCAGCCCGGACGTGATCGGCAGCCCGTGCGGCGGGGTGCGCCGGGGCGCGGTGAGCGGGTCGGAGGGGCCGTCGTCCGCCGAGGCCCACGCGCCGTCCCAGCCGGCGTCCCAGCCGCTGCCCTCGCCGGCCTCGACGGCGGTGAGGTCCACGCTCCCGGGCAGGACGACGACGCGCGGCTGGTCGTCGCGGGCCGGCTCCCGGTCCGGCGGGGCGAGGGTCGGCCCGGGGGCCTCGCGGAGGGCGACCCGTCGTCCGCCCGACTGCCAGGGGTTCTGGTCCCGTGAGTGCGGCCGCTGCCGCTTGGCCTCGAGCAGCGCCTCGTCGGCGCGCCGGAACAGCTGCTCGGCGTCCCGCTCGGGCCGGCGCCCGGTGAGCGACCACAGCGCCGCGCAGCCCGTCGTGATCCGGACGTCGAGCCCCTCGGCGAGGTCGCCCCACGGCATGTCCGCGATGGCGTCGGCCATCCGGCCGGCGACCTGGCGGGCCTCCTGGTCGCCCGTGCGCGGCAGGAGGACGACGAACTCGTCGCCGCCGTAGCGCAGCAGCCGGTCCCCGACGCGGAGCTGGGCGGACAGCGACCCCGCGACGCGGCGGAGCACCTCGTCGCCGACGACGTGCGTGAACCGGTCGTTGACGCCCTTGAAGTCGTCGACGTCGACGAGCACGAGCGACATGGGCAGCGGTGTGAACCGCAGGGTCTGGCGCAGGTCCTCGTCGAGGGCGCGCCGGTTGCCCACCCCGGTGAGCGGGTCGGTCCGGCTCTCGGTGCGCAGCGCCTGGTGCTCCAGGGCCTGGCGCGCGGTGTCGGTGACGAGGTCCATGCCCTGCCAGCCGAGCCGCACGAGCAGGTCGGTGAGCCGGTGCAGGACCGGGACGACGTCACCGCCGGCGTGGGTCTCGAGCCACAGCCGCTCGCGGGCCCGGCACACCTCGAGCACGAGGTGCGGCAGCGCCGCCGAGCCGTCGTGGCCGGCGTCGTCGAGGCTGCGCGCCGTCGCGATCGAGCCGACGAGGGCGTGCGCGTGCATCGCGGCGAGCCGGACGACCTGCCGCTCGAGCGGCGCGAGGTCGGTGGGGTCGCCGAACGCGTCCTGGCCGAGCAGCCGCAGGGCCTCGGACGGCCGGCCGCGGTACGCCGCGGCGAGCGCCCGGACGCCGTCCACGGTCCGGCGCAGCCGCGGCGGCACGACGGTGTCCTGGAGCGCGTTCACCCGGTCGGCGACCTCGACCGCGCGTTCGAGGAGGCGGTGGTCGGGCTCGCCGGCGCCGCTCGCGAGCGGCTCCATCGCCCGGCCGGCGAGCTCGGTCGCCCAGCCCGCCCAGTGCGTCGAGCGCACGACCGGCAGGAGCAGGTCGGTGAGCCCGTCGAGCCGGCCGCGGACGTCGTCCAGCCGGTCGACGAGCCGCAGCCGGGCGAAGGCGGTGGAGAGGGTGTCGAGCAGGCGCGCCCCCGCGACGCCGTCGACGGCGTCCCCGAGCTGCTCGAGGTCGACGCGGGCCAGGTCGGCCATCGCGGCGCCGACGTCACCGGCCTCCATCCGCAGGTTCGCGCGCAGCGCGCAGGCGGTCGCGGCGTAGATCGGGCAGCGGCGCTCGACGGCGGCCCGCTCGAGGGTGTCGCAGCCGGCGACCGCGTCGGCGACCGGCACCCCGGCGAGCCGCTGGAGCCGGACCCGCCCGTAGAGGCCGAGGAGCAGGGAGTCGGCGTCCCCGGCGTGCTCGAGACCCGGCAGGACCTCCTCGAGGCGCCGCAGAGCCTCCCCGGTGTCGCCCCAGCGCCCCTCGGCGAGAAGCTCGTCGAGGTCCGGCGGCAGGGGGGCGCCCGGGGGGACGTCCTCCGGCCAGGATCGCACCCGAGCACAGTAGCGGGTGGACAAGCGCCCCAGACGCCCCGTGACCGTACGGATACGGACGAACGGCCTACGGACGACGACCGGACGACGCCCGGGCGGGTCCGCTGGTGCGCGTCGGGGGAGCGGGCCTAGCGTCGTGGTGTGAGCCAGCCGACCCCGCCGTCCGTCCCGTCGTCCGCCCCGCCGCCGTCGCGACCCGTCGCCGCGGGCGACCCCTCGCACCTGCGCGACTACCGGAAGGGGCCGCTCACCCTGCGGCGCGGGCAGGTCCCGGGGTCGACGACGGACCAGCGCCTCCTCGACACCGCGGGCTCGAGCGACTGGGTGCACACCGACCCGTGGCGGGTGCTGCGGATCCAGGCGGAGTTCGTCGAGGGCTTCGGCGCGCTCGCCGAGCTCGGGCCGGCGATCAGCGTCTTCGGCTCGGCCCGGACCAAGCGGGACCACCCCGACTACGCCGTCGCCGAGCGGCTCGGTGCCCGCCTCGCGCAGGAGGGCTTCGCGGTCATCACCGGCGGCGGCCCCGGCGCGATGGAGGCGGCGAACAAGGGGGCCTGCGAGGCCGGTGGCGTCTCGGTCGGGCTCGGCATCGAGCTGCCCTTCGAGCAGGGCATCAACGACTGGGTCGACATGGCGGTGAACTTCCGCTACTTCTTCGCGCGCAAGACGATGTTCGTCAAGTACGCCCAGGGGTTCGTCGTGCTGCCCGGCGGCTTCGGCACCCTCGACGAGCTCTTCGAGGCGCTCGTCCTCGTCCAGACGCACAAGGTCACCGAGTTCCCCATCGTCCTGCTCGGGAACGGTTTCTGGACCGGGCTGCTCGACTGGATCCGCGGGCCGCTCGTCGAGCGCGGGATGATCTCCGTGCCCGACCTCGACCTCGTCCGGGTCACGGACGACGTCGACGAGGCGGTCGAGATCATGGCGTCGTCGGCCGAGCAGCGGGCGCGGGAGGCGGCCTCGATGGAGGCGTCTGTCGGCTCTCCGCCCGAGGGCTGACCTCCACCCTTCGGTCACTTTTAGTGCCTCTAACGTCACGATCTGCTGATCAGTGACCTCCAGCCTCTTTACGTGGGCTTGACGGAGGCCCACAGTGGTCCCATGTTCGTGACGCCCGTCCCCTCGCAGGGGGACATCTTCGTCGGCCGCGATGCGGTCGGCCGGACGTTGCGCGTCAGTGCCCACCCCGAGATGGACCGGGTCGTGCTGTCGATCTGGCAGGAGGGGCGCTGCATGGGCACCCTGCGCCTGGCCTCCGAGGACATCCCGGACCTCGTGCGGACGCTGACGGCCGCGGTCATCCCCGAGGAGCAGCCCTACTGGCTGGCCGGCGACCAGGGCCAGGCCTGGGCGGGATAGCCGCACCGGCTCACCCGTAGGCTCGCGGCATGGCCAGGGTCTGCGTGTTCTGCTCGTCGTCCGAGCGCATCCATCCGGCGCACGTCGAGCTCGCGCGCGAGGTCGGCGCCGAGCTCGCCCGCCGCGGGCACGACCTCGTCAGCGGCGGGGGCCGGGTGTCGATGATGGGTGCCGTCGCGGGCGCCGTCCGGGCCGGCGGCCGGCACACGCTCGGGGTCATCCCCGAGGCGCTCGTCGGGCTCGAGGTCGCGGACGTCGACGCCGACGAGCTCGTCGTCACCGCGGACATGCGCGAGCGCAAGGGCCGGATGGACGCCGCTGCGGACGCCTTCCTCACGCTGCCCGGCGGGATCGGCACGCTCGAGGAGCTGCTCGAGGTCTGGGTCGCGGGCACGCTCGGGATGCACGACAAGCCCGTCGTCGTGCTCGACCCGGGCGGGGTGCTCGCCGGGCTGCGCGACCTCGTCGACAAGCTCGTCGCCCAGGGCTTCGTCCGACCGGCGGCCGCCGCGGGAGCGGTGTGGACGTCGACCGTCGGCGAGGCGGTCGACGCCGTCGAGGCCGGGATCGAGGCCGCGCGGGGCGGGGGCGCGCACGCGCGACCCCTCGCCGAGGAGGTGCTCGAGGCCGAGGCCTGAGCCCGCCGCTCAGCCCTGGAGCGCAGCCCCGGACGCCGTCGTCGCGGGCGACGGCGTGGCCGTGCCGCCCGTGCGGCCGTCGCCCCGGCCGTCCCGCGGACCCGCGGGCCGGACGCCGAGCATGCGGGCCGTCGGGTCGCCGCTCGTCGGCCGCGGACCGGTGACGAGGACCTCCGCGCCCTGCGCGACGTCCGCGAGGGTGCCGGCGGCCCCGTCGCGGCCGGGGCCCGGGCGGCCCGCCCGGACCGTCGTCCCCGCGGTGACCTTCCACGTCGTCGTGAAGCCGTCGCTGCTGCGCACGGTGACGCCGCCCGCGGTCTTCGCGGTCACGGTGCCGCGCTGCACCAGGAGCGTCTCGGTGCCGCCGCCCGCCTTCTCGACGACGACCTCGCCGTGGAGCATGCGCCCGGCGCCGAAGCCACCGGCACCGAAGCCACCGGCACCGACGCCACCGGGACCGAAGCCGGGGAGGCCCTCGCGCCGGTGCCCCCGCCGGTCGCCGTCGCCGCGGTGCCCGGGCCCGTCCGGCGACGCCGCGGGCCGGGTCGGCTGGGCGGACGGCGACGTGGACGACGCGAGCGCACCGGTCGCGGCGAGGGTGCCGGCCGCGACGCCGCCGCCGACGAGCAGGCCGGCGGCGACGACGAGGCCGATGACGGTGCGGGGTGCGCTCATGCTCCGAGCAGCCCTTCGGGTCGTGGTGGCCGCCGCAGGAGCGCGACGACCCCAGGAGCATGCAGGTGCACGCTGTGAGGAGCCTGTGAACCTGTCCGCCTGTGAACCTGTCTGCCTGTGCACCTGTCCGGCGGGCCCGGGGACGGTCGCGTCGCCTCCGACGCGGGCGACCGCCCCCGGGGGTCGGTGCGCGCCGGTCAGACGGTCGTGCCGCCGCTGCCCGACGGGGGGTCCGACGGCGTGTCCGACGGGGTGCCGGACGGGGTGCCGGACGGCGTGTCCGACGGTCGGTGCGGCACGCCCGTCACCTGCACGAGGGTCGCCGTCCCGGCCGCCTCGGCCCCGTTGCCGACGACCGCGACCCGGTACCCCGGCAGCACGCCGGCGAGCGAGAGCACCCGCGGCCCGCGCTTGGTCACCTTCTTCACCCGGGCCGCCGGATCGACCGTCCACGTCCCGACGAAGCCGTCGGCGGAGCGGACGACGAGGGTCGACGTCGCGACGTCGACCGAGACGACCTCGCCGCGCTGCACCGTCCAGGCCCGGGCACCGCTGCGGGTCTGGGTCGTGAACGCCCCGTGCAGGACCCCCGGCCAGGGCCACCACAGCTTCGCGGCCGAGCCGTGCGACGCGGCCACGACGGTGAGGTCCGCCGGGTCCGCCGTGGACGGCCCGGACAGGTGCTTCGGGGCGAGCGCGAGGTGCTTGGGCGCCGCCGCGCTCGGCCCGAGGTGCTTGGGGGCCGCGGCGCTCGGCCCGAGGTGCTTGGGCGCGATCCGCAGGTGTTTCGGCGCCCCGAGGTGCTTGGGGGCCGCGGCGGCCGCCGCGCCGGTCCCGATCCCGCCGAGGGCGACGACGACGGCCAGCACGACCGCCGCCCGTCGCCGGGTCGTGCCGGGGAGGCGGAGCACCCGCGGCGCGGGCTCCTCCCGGTGCCGCGGACCGGCCGCGCGGGCCGTGCCGTGAGCGGTCGCGTGCTCGATCTTCTCTGGCGCTGTCTCCACCGTCATCAAGACCTCCTGGGACCTCGTCGGGCGTCAGGGGACGGGGCCCACCCTGTGCAGTGACGCTGGGTACCTCAAGAAATCCGAGGAGTAATCACACGACCGGCGGCAGACACTTTCGGCCGATCCGGACACCGGTCACGCAGGGCGACCGGGCCCCGGTCGGCCGTCCTCGCCACCCGTGCGGCCGCCGGGTCACCCGGCCGGGTGCGGCGTCCCCGGCCCGGACGGCGAACCGCTCGGGCCCCGGACGTGGCAGCATCGTCCCCGTGACGCTCCTGCTCACCCTCCTCGTCCTCGCGGTCGCCGTCGCCGTGGCCGCCGTCGCGACGGGCCGGATCACCGGCGGCCTCGACGCCCCGGTGTCGTCCCTGCCCGCGCGTCCGCTGCCCGACGACGGGGAGATCGGCCCCGCCGACGTCGAGCGGGTCCGGTTCTCGCCGGCGCTGCGCGGCTACCGGATGGAGGAGGTCGACCGCACGCTCGACCGGCTCGTCCTCGAGCTGGCGCGCCGCGACGAGGTCATCACCGGGCTCCGGCACCGCCTCGGCGAGCCGGCCCCGGCCGCGGCCGACCAGGTCGTCGCGGACGTCCCGGCCGCCTCGGACGACCCCGCGGCGGCGTCCCGCCCGGGCCACCGCACCCAGGAGGCCTGACCCGTGGCGCACGTCGTCGTCGCGGTCGACGTCGCCGCCCCGGTGGGCCCCACCTGGGACGCCATCACCGACTGGCCCGGTCACGGCCGCTTCGCGCCGCTGACGACGGTCCGGGTCACGACCCCGTCGGCGACCGGGGCGGGCACCCGCTTCGTCGCCCGGACGGCGCTCGGCCCGCTCGGCTTCGACGACCCGATGGAGGTCGTCGAGTGGTCGCCGCCGGCCGGCGGGTCCGCCGGGCACTGCGTCGTCCACAAGCACGGGCGGCTCGTCCTGGGCACGGCGCGGATCGACGTGACGCCACGCCCCGACGGCGCGAGCCGGCTGTCCTGGACGTACGACGTCGAGGTCGCGCCCGTCCGGCTCACCCGGCCCTTCGCCCCGCTCGTCGCCTTCGCGACCCGGCTGGGCCTGGGGCGGGTGCTGCGCACCGTCGCCCGTGACGTCGAGCGCGGGCAGGCCGCCCGGTGACCGACGGCACGCAGCCGGCCGGTGCGTCGTCCGGCCTCGTCGTCGGCGACGACGGGCTCGCCCGCTGCTCCTGGGGCGCCTCGACGCCCGACTACGCCGTCTACCACGACGGCGAGTGGGGCCGGCCGGTCCGCGGCGAGACGGCGCTCTACGAGCGGTTCACCCTCGAGGCGTTCCAGTCCGGGCTCTCCTGGCTGACGATCCTGCGCAAGCGCGAGGGGTTCCGCAGCGCCTTCGCCGGCTTCGACGCCGAGCAGGTGGCGCGGTTCGGCCCGGACGACGAGGCGCGGCTCATGGCCGACCCGGGGATCGTCCGCAACCGCGCGAAGGTGGCCGCCGCGATCACCAACGCGCGCGCCGTCCTCGCGATGCGGGACGCCGTCGACGGCGGGCTCGACGCGCTCGTCTGGTCGTTCGCGCCGGACCGCGCGACCCGCCCCGCACCCGCCGTCCTCGGTGACGTCCCGGCCACGACGCCGGAGTCCGTCGCCCTGTCGAAGGCACTCAAGCGCAACGGGTTCGTCTTCGTCGGCCCGACGACGGCCTACGCCGCGATGCAGGCGTGCGGGCTCGTCGACGACCACCTCACGGGGTGCCACGCCCGGGGTGCCGGATGGCGGTGACGAACCGGACCGACGGGACCGGCGGGCCCGGTCGCCCGGAGCCGGCCGAGGGCGGCGCCCTCCCCGCGGCGGACGGTCTGCGGGCCGACCTGCAGGCGCGTTCGGACGCCCTGCGGATGCGGTGGCTCACGCTGCCGCCCTGGGCGCAGGTGCTCCTCGTCTTCGTCGCGACCCGGCTCTTCGCGTTCGTCGTCGTCGACCGTGTCGCGCGGTTCCAGCCGGAGAGCATCTGGAACCCGGCGGACCCCGGCTACCTCGGCGTCGTGAGCCTCTGGGACGGCGACTGGTACCGGCGGATCGCCGAGGGCGGCTACCCGGCCGCGCTGCCGCGCAACGACGCCGGGCAGGTGCTCCAGAACCAGTGGGCGTTCTACCCGCTCTTCCCGGCCCTGGCCCGCGTGGTCATGGAGGTCACGGGCGCGTCGTGGGCGGTCGCCGCGACGGCGGTCGCGCTGCTCGCCGGGGCGGCCGCCGTCGTCGTCCTGCGCAGCCTCATGGCGCCGCTGGTCGGCGACCGCCTCGCGCTGTGGACGGTCGTGCTCTTCTGCTGCTACCCGGCGGCCCCCGTCCTCCAGTTCGCCTACACCGAGTCCGTCGGCGTCCTGCTCCTCGTCGGCGTGCTCTGGTGCCTGCAACGGCACCGGTACCTGCTCGCCGTGCCGGTCGTCCTGCTCGTCGGCGTCGCCCGGCCGATCGGCGTCCCGCTCGCGGTCGTCGTGGGCCTGCACGTCCTGCGGGTGCTCTGGCGGCACCGGGTCGAGCCGGTCGCCCCCTCCCGGGTCGCGGCGATGTTCGCGACGACGGCCGCGGCCGGGGTCGCAGCGATCGTGTGGCCGGTCGTCGCCTGGGTCGGCACCGGGGAGCGCGCGGCCTACACCGACACCATGAGCGCGTGGCGGGTCGGCCACGAGATGCACGTGTTCCTGCCGTGGATCACGATCTCGCGCTACGTCCTCGGCTACTGGGTCGGCCCGCTCGTGCTCTCGCTGTGCGTCGCCGCGCTCGCGGTCTGGGTGCTCGCCGGCTCCTCCCGCGTCATCGGGTTCGACCTGCGGGTCTGGTGCCTGGCGTACGTCGGCTACCTGCTCGCCGTCCTCGACCCGTTCACGAGCCTCGCGCGCTACCTGCTGCTGCTCTTCCCGCTCGGGGCGCTGCTCGCCTCGGCGTCGCCCTCGGGGGCCTACCGGCGTGCGCTCGCCCTGGCCTTCCTCGCCGGGCAGGTGGTCTGGGTGGCCTGGCTCTGGCGGTTCGTGCCGCCCGCGGACTGGCCACCGTGACGGGCACCGAGCAGACCGACGCCGCCGCCGTCCGCGACGCCCGTTCCGGGCTCGTGACGGCGGCCGTCGTCGTGCTGCTCGTCCTCGTCGGGCTCGCCGGCCGCGCCGCCGTCGAGCGCCTCGGCGCGCCCCCGGTGTCGGTGGCCGACGCCCGGCTCGAGGGCGAGGTCTGGACCATGCCCGTCGGGCAGGTCCAGGGCTTCCTCGCGGCCCGGGGCGTCGAGGCGACGGTGCCGGACGACGGCGGCGGCCCGAGCGTCGTGGCCCGGGTCTCCTGGGCGCCGCACCCGACCTCCTCCGACGTCCGGTACGCGCTCGTGCTCGGCGACCGCGACGGTGGCGCGGGCGAGGTGAGGTACGTGCTCGGGGCGGCCGCCGACGAGGCCGGGGCGTCCTCCGGCAGCCCGTTCGCGCCGCTCATGCAGAGCCGGGACTGGCTGCGCGGCAACCGGGCCGTCGACGTCGGCGGCGGTTCCTGGACCGAGTACTACAGCGTCGCGACCGTCCGGACCGGTGCCCCCCGCGAGGTGTGGCTCGTCGGGCACGTCGTCGACGTCGCGGCCTCCCGCCCCGGTCGGGTCGTGCGCTCCGCCGAGCCCCGGCCGGTCGTCGGGGTGGCACTCATGGTCGGCGACCGGGTCCGCTGGGTGCGGCGCGTCGCCGGCTGACGTCAGCGGCCCTCGAAGACCGGCTTCTCCTTGGCGAGGAACGCGGCGACCGCGGCCGCGTGGTCGGCGCTCGCGCCGGTGAGGTCCATGAGCGTCGCCTCGTGCGCGAGGGAGTCCTCGAGGCCGTGGGTCGCGGAGTACGCGACCGCGCGGCGGACCGCGCCGTAGGCGAGCGTCGGGCCGGCCGCGAGCCGGCCGGCGACCTCGGCGACCCGGGCCGGGAAGTCCTCGTCGGGGACGACCTCGGTCGCGAGCCCCAGCTCGAGCGCCTCCTGGGCCCCGACCGTGCGCGGCATGAGGAGCAGCTCCTTGGCCTTCGCCGCGCCGACCAGGCGCGGCAGCCACCACGAGGCACCCGAGTCCGCCGAGAGGGCGATCGCGGTGAACGCGAGGTTGAACCCGCCGGACGCCGCGACGATCCGCAGGTCGGCCGCGAACGCGAAGGCCGCGCCGGCGCCCGCGGCGACCCCGTTGACCGCCGCGACGACCGGCTTGGGCATCGTCGCGAGGGTGAGCGCGATCGGGTTGTAGTGCTCGGGGACCGTCCGCCACAGCGCCTCGTCGCGGGTCTGCTGGAGGCGGACGTGCTCGCGCAGGTCCTGCCCGACGCAGAACGCCCGGCCGGTCCCGGTGAGGACGACGCAGCGCACGGCGTCGTCGTCCGCGGCGGCGAGCAGGGCGTCCCGCAGGGCGACCTTCGTCGGGGTGTCGAGCGAGTTCATCGCGTCCGGCCGGTCGATCCGGACGGTCCGGACCCCGCCCGCGTCGGAGGTCACGACGGGCAGGGGCCCGTCGCCGGCGGGGGAGGGCTGCGCGCTCGTCACGGCAGGAGAACCTACTCCCCGGACGCCCCCGCGGGGCCGTCCGGACGTGACAACGGTCACTCGTGGGGAGCGGTCACTGCGGGTAGAGGACTCGCGGGGAACGGCAGGGCGTTTCGCCTGGGGACCCCCGCACGGGATAATAGGCAGGATCACGCTGCGTACGGGTGCCGAACATGCGGCATGTCCGGCTTCGTCCGGGGTGCGCAGGCGCTCGTGCGGCACCGAACAAGGAAGGGGATGGCGCATGGCGGCCATGAAGCCGCGGACCGGGGACGGCCCGCTCGAGGTCACCAAGGAGGGGCGCGGCATCGTCATGCGCGTCCCGCTCGAGGGCGGCGGTCGGCTGGTCGTGGAGATGTCCGCCACGGAGGCTGGTGAGCTCGGCGACGCCCTCAAGGCGGTCGTCGGCTGACGTACCACTGACGAACCGTTCCCACGGGCCCGGTGCCGACCTCGGTCGCACCGGGCCCGTCGCCGTCCCGGTGCGCCCGCCGCCCCGCCGCCGCCCGGCCTGGGTAGGGTCGGGAGGGCAAGCGGTCGGCCGCCGGGCCGGCACGTCGGCGGGAGGCACGTGTGGCATCGGTCCGGACCGTTCCGACCAACCGGACGACCCGGGGGCGCACCGCGCCGCCGGTCCGCCGGCCGCCCGTGACGGTCGTCGCCGGTGAGCCGCTCGGTGCCGGGACCGACCTCGACGGGGTCGACGTCCTCGCCGTCACGGTGGCCCGGCCGAAGGGCTCCGACGCCCCGCGGCCCGACGCCGCCGCCCGGGCGGCCGCGGCCCGCTACGACGTCGACCTCGACGCGGTCCTCGCCGGCGAGAAGGTCTCGGGCCGGGCCGGTGAGGTCGTCCGGGTACCCGTCCTGCGCGACGGGCTGCCCCGCCGGCTCGTCCTGCTCGGGACCGGCGCCGGTGAGCCCGCCGACCTGCGCCGGGCGGGCGCGGCCCTCGGCCGGTCGACCCGCGGCCGGGCCCGGCTCGTCACGAGCCTCGGCGCCGGCAGCGGCGAGGCGGGGACCCGGGCCGTCGTCGAGGGCCTGCTGCTCGGGGCGTACACGGCGCCCGCGACCGGCACCCGCTCCCGGGACGACGCCGCCCCCGTCGGGCACGTCGTCCTCGCCGGCCGGCACCGGGACGACGCGCTCGCCCGCGGCCTCGAGCACGCCGCCGCGACGTGGGCGGTCCGCGACCTCGCGGTGACCCCCTCGAACGTCAAGAACCCGCAGTGGGTCGTCGACCGCGCCCTCGAGGCCGCAGCCGACACCGGCCTGCTCGCCGAGGTCTGGGACGAGCACGGCCTCGAGGCCGAGGGCTTCGGCGGCATCGTCACGGTGGGCCGCGGGTCCTCGACGCCGCCCCGGTTCGTCCGGCTCGACCACGTCCCGGACGACGACGTGGCCGCGGGCCGCGGCGCCGCATCCCGGGGCCCCGTCGTCCTCGTCGGCAAGGGCATCACCTTCGACACCGGCGGCCTGTCGATCAAGCCCCGCGAGGGCATGGTCCCCATGAAGACCGACATGACCGGGGCCGCGGTCGTCCTCGCGACGCTCGCCGCGTGCCGGGCGCTCGGCGTCCGCCGGCACGTCGTCGGCCTCCTGGCGCTCGCCGAGAACGCCGTCGGGGGGTCGTCCTACCGGCCGTCCGACGTCGTGCGGCACTACGGCGGCCGCACCGTCGAGGTCGCGAACACCGACGCCGAGGGCCGGATGGTGCTCGCGGACGCGCTCGCCTACGCCGACGCCGTCCTCGACCCGGACGTCCTCGTCGACGTCGCGACCCTCACCGGTGCCGCCACCCTCGGTCTCGGCAAGCGGCACGCCGCCCTCTACGCGACCGACGAGCGGCTCGCCGCAGGGCTCGAGGCGGCCGCCGCCGCCAGCGGCGAGCGGGTCTGGCGGATGCCGCTCGTCGAGGACTACATGCCGGCGCTGCACTCGCAGGTCGCCGACCTGCGGCACGTCAGCGCCGACGCGAAGATCGGCGGGGGCTCCATCACCGCCGCGCTGTTCCTGCGCGAGTTCGCCGGCGGACGGCGCTGGGCCCACCTCGACATCGCCGGGGTGGCCCGTTCCGACCGCGACGAGCACGAGGTCTGCAAGGGCGCGACCGGCTGGGGGGCCCGGGTGCTGCTGCGCTGGCTCGAGTCGCTGCGCTGACGCCGGCCGGGCGTCAGGCCTGCGTCGTGCGGTCCCCGGCCGGGCGGTCGGCGTCGTCCGCGTCGTCCGCGGCCGGTCGGTCGTCGTCGGGGCAGACCTCGGACTCCGGGACGACGACCGTCCCGGGCGGCTCGGGGACGACGTCCCACGTCGTCACGTAGTCCGGGTCCTCGATGACCTCGCCGCTGCCGGCGAGCCGGTAGGTGCCGCGCGGGGCCGGGGTGTACGCGAGGTCGTCCGACGGCAGCAGCGCGGGCTCGCCGTCCTTGTCGACGACGACCACGCCGTCCGCGACCTCGAGGACCACCCCGCAGAACTGGGTGCGGGAGACGACCTCGCCGTCCGGCTCCCGGATCGTCACGCCGACGAGCAGCCGGTGACCGACGAGGTGCTGGAGCCGCTCGGCGCCGCGCAGCAGCCGGCGCGGCGGAGGACCGGCCCCGGGGCTGATCGGGGCCACGCGGTCACCGGAGCTCCAGGTCAGCTCGCCACCGCCACCAGGAGGCCGTCGCCGCAGGGCAGCATCGCGGGCACGAGGCGGCGGGTGGCCCGCACCCGCTTGCCGAGCTCGCGGACGGCGGTCGTCGTCGCGTCCCGCTGGGCGGGGTCGGCGACCTTGCCGTGCCACAGGGCGTTGTCGACGGCGAGGACGCCACCGGGGCGCAGCAGGCGCAGCGCCTGCTCGAGGTACTCCTCGTACTCGGTCTTCTCGGCGTCGACGAGCACGAGGTCGTAGGCGCCGTCGGTGAGCCGGGGCAGCACGTCGAGGGCGCGGCCGGAGATGAGGCGGGTGCGGTTCGGCCGGACGCCCTCCTCGGCGAACGCCTCCCGCGCGGCGCGCTGGTTCTCGACCTCGACGTCGATGGTCGTGAGGACGCCCTCCTCCGGCATGCCGCGCAGCAGGTAGAGCCCGGAGACACCGGCGCCGGTGCCGATCTCGACGACCGAACGGGCGGAGAGGGTGGCCGCGAGCACGCGGAGCACGGCGCCGACGCCCGGGGCCACGGCGGTGCAGCCGAGCTCGCCGGCGCGCGAGCGCGCCCGGGCGACGACGTCGTCCTCGGGGACGAAGTTCTCGGCGTAGGCCCAGGTGGCGGGCGACGGGGCGCTGATGAGGACCTCCTCGGTGCGGTGCCGACCGCGCGGGCGGGCGCGCGGGTGCGGCGCCCAGCGTAGTTGTGCGGCGGGAACCGTGGGGACACGGGGACCGTTGCTCCGGGAGAACGGGACGCACGCCCGGTCCCGAGGAGCCTCCCGGCGTCCGCGCCGGCCCGGATTCCCAGGGTTTTCCCAGGAGATCCGGGGGTTCCCCGGAGGGCGTGACCGCCGAAGGTGAGCAACGATGGGAGGCACGGTGTCGGTCTACACGATGCCGTACGCGATGGCCGGGCGCGGCAGGACGAGCCTGCTGGGCGGTCGTCGCACCGCGGGAGGTACTGGCGTGAGCGACGGTCTCGACCGGGCACGGCCGCAGGACGGCCGGGTGCGGGACGACACGTCCGCGGACGGGTACGCCCTGACCCCTGCCGCCGCGGACGCCGCGTGGACGCCTCCGACGTGGGAAGAGGTCGTCCAGGAGCACTCGGCGCGGGTCTACCGGCTCGCCTACCGGCTCACCGGCAACCAGCACGACGCCGAGGACCTCACGCAGGAGGTCTTCGTCCGCGTCTTCCGCTCGCTGTCCTCCTACACCCCGGGCACCTTCGAGGGCTGGCTCCACCGGATCACGACGAACCTGTTCCTCGACCAGGTCCGGCGCAAGCAGCGCATCCGCTTCGACGCCCTCGGCGACGACGCCGGCGACCGGCTGCCCGGTGCCGCCGAGCTCGGCCCGGAGCGCGCGTGGGAGCACAACAACCTCGACCACGACGTCCAGGCGGCCCTCGACACGCTCGCGCCGGAGTTCCGCGCGGCGGTCGTCCTCTGCGACATCGAGGGCCTGTCCTACGAGGAGATCGCCGCCACGCTCGACATCAAGCTCGGGACCGTCCGCTCGCGGATCCACCGCGGGCGCGCCCAGCTCCGCGAGGCGCTCGCCCACCGCCGTCCGGCGGCCCTGCGACGGGAAGAGGAGCCTGCCCCCGCCGACGCCGCGTCCGGGGGGAGGAACCACCGGTGACGCACCTCGGCGACCGGGTCACCGACCTCGTCGACGGCCAGCTCGGTCCGGAGGCCACCGAGAGCGCCCACGCGCACCTCGCGGGCTGCACGACGTGCCGCGAGGCCGTCGACGCCGAACGCCTCATGAAGTCCCGGCTCGCGTCGCTCGGCAGCCCCGCGCCGTCCGGCGACCTCGCCGCGCGGCTCCTCGCCATCGGCGGCGCCCCCGCCGGGGACGGTGACCCGCTGCGGCACGGTGAGCCCGGCGGCCGGGTCGTCCGGGCGGCCGCCGGCACCTCCGTCCCCGGACGGCCCGTCGCCGCCCGCCNTGCGCAGCCGTCCGTCCGGGCGGACGGCTGCGCACGCCGCAGCGTCGCCGACTGGCTGCCGCGGTGCTCGGCGCGCTCTCGGTCGTCGGGGTCGGGGCCGCCGGCCTGACGTTCTCCGCGGCCAGCCTGTCGCCCGCGACGGTGCTGCCGCCGGTCGCGACGTTCGTCGTCGAGCGCACCTCGACGGCGAACGACCTGCCGTTCGTCAACGTCCCGGCCGGCTGGCTCGGGCAGGACCCGGACGAGGCCACGGACACCCCCTGACCGCCCGCGGTCACCGGGGAGGGACCGACGCCGCCGCGCGCCCGTCGCGCGGCGGCGTCGTCGCGCTGTGGCAGGGTGGCGTCGCAGGGGAAGCACGCAGGATCGTGGGCACGGCGTAGGAGACGGCGGACATGACGCAGGGCGACGGTGACGGCGACGTGCGGGCGCAGGGGGGTCGGCCCGACCACCCGGAGCCCGCGCCGGCGTGGGCGTCGCCGACGACCCCGCCGGGGTACGTGCCGGTCTACGCCCCGGTCACGCAGGACCTCGGCACCTACGACCTCGGCACCTACGGCCCGCCCACCGGGCAGGCCTGGGGCACCGCGCCGCAGGACACCCGGCCGATGCCCCAGGCGGACCCGGGCACCCCGCCCGCCCGGCCCGTGTGGCAGCAGCCGGAGCCGGCACGGCGGGGTCGGGGGCGCGGCTCCGTCGTCCTCGTGGCGGCCCTCGTGGCCCTCGTCGTCGGCCTGGCCGGCGGCTTCGCCGGCGGGCTGCTCGCCGACTCGGCCCGGTCCCGCGTCGTCCGCGACCCGGGCTTCTCGCTGCCCAGCCCGCAGGGCGGCAGCACCCAGCGCGCCTCCGGCACGGTGCCGGCGGTGGCCAACGGGGTCCTGCCGAGCGTCGTCGCGCTCCAGGTGAGCGGCGGCGGCGAGGAGGGCACCGGCTCCGGGTTCGTCATCGACGGCGGCTACATCCTCACGAACAACCACGTCGTGGCGGCCGCGGCCGAGGGCGACGGGGACATCCGGGTCGTCTTCCAGGACGGCTCCCAGGCGAAGGCGACGATCGTCGGCCGGGACACCTCCTACGACCTCGCCGTCGTCAAGGCGGACACCGGCGGCCGGAAGGCGCTCCCGCTCGGGGACTCCGCGGGCGTCGTCGTCGGCGACTCGGTCATCGCGATCGGCGCCCCGCTGGGCCTCCAGGGGACCGTGACGACCGGCATCGTCAGCGCCCTGAACCGGCCCGTCGTGGCCGGCGACCAGAGCGCGACGTCGTTCATCAACGCGATCCAGACCGACGCGGCGATCAACCCGGGCAACTCCGGCGGCCCGCTCGTCGACGAGCGGGGCCGGGTCATCGGGATCAACTCCGCGATCGCCCGGGCCCCCGGCAGCGGCGCCGGGCAGGCGGGCAACATCGGCCTCGGCTTCGCGATCCCGAGCAACCAGGCCCGGCGCACCGCCGAGGAGCTCATCCGGACCGGGAAGTCGGTGCACCCGATCGTCGGCGTCCTGCTCGACCAGGACTACGCCGGCGAGGGCGTCCGGGTCTCGGCCGGTCCGCAGAACGGCCAGGACGCCGTCACGCCGGGCGGACCCGCCGACCGGGCCGGGGTGCGGCCGGGTGACGTCATCCTCGCGGTCGACGGCGTCCCGGTGACGGCGCCGGAGGAGCTCATCGTCCAGGTCCGGGCCAAGGCGGTCGGCGAGCAGGTCGTGCTGACGATCCGGCGTGACGGGCGCCGCCAGGAGCTCACCGTCACCCTCGCGGCCTCGGACGGGTAGCCCCGGTCCGGCTCCCAGCCGGAACAGGTAGCCTGACGGCGTGTTCGGCATCAACCCGAGCGAGTTCATCGTGCTGCTGGCGGTCGCCGCCATCGTGCTCGGTCCCGAACGCCTGCCCCAGTACGCCCAGTCGCTGGCCCGGCTCGTCCGCGAGCTGCGCCGGATGGCCCAGGGCGCGGGCGACAAGGTCCGTGAGGAGCTCGGCCCCGAGTTCGACGAGGTCGACTGGCGCAAGCTCGACCCGCGGCAGTACGACCCGCGCCGGATCGTCCGGGAGGCGCTCTCCGACGCCGACTTCGACCCCGCCGACCCGCTCGGCCTGCGCAACGCGCAGGGCGGGAACGGCGCGGGCGCGAAGGGTGCGGCGTCGAACGGTGCGAACGGTGCCGCGCGGAACGGTGCGAACGGCTCCGGTGCGGCGGCGGACGGCGAGCCGGCGCCCGCGTTCGACCCCGACGCGACCTGACCGCGCCGCCCGGCCCGCGGGGCCGGGACGCCCTGGACGGCGACCGGGTCAGCGGCCGACCGGTGTGAGGCCCAGGGACCGGCCGGCGAGCCCGCGCGCCCGGCGGCCCAGCGTGCGGGCCACGCCCCGCAGTGCGACGGCCGCGGGGGAGTCCGGGTGCGACAGCACGACGGGCGTGCCGCCGTCCCCGCCCTCGCGCAGCGCGACGTCCATCGGGATCTGGCCGAGCAGCGGCACCGCGGCGCCGACCGAGCGGCCCAGGGAGTCGGCGACGCGCTGGCCGCCGCCGCTGCCGAACAGCTCCATCCGGCTGCCGTCGGGCAGCTCGAGCCACGACATGTTCTCGACGACGCCGACGACCTGCTGCTTGGTCTGCAGGGCGATGGAGCCGGCCCGCTCGGCGACCTCGGCCGCGGCGGTCTGCGGCGTCGTCACGACGAGGATCTCGGCGGTCGGCAGCAGCTGCGCGGTGGAGATCGCGATGTCGCCGGTGCCCGGCGGCAGGTCGAGCAGGAGCACGTCGAGGTCGCCCCAGAAGACGTCCGAGAGGAACTGCTCCAGGGCGCGGTGGAGCATCGGGCCGCGCCACACCACCGGCTGGTTGCCGGGCACGAACATGCCGATCGAGACGACCTTCACCTCGTGCGCGATGGGCGGCAGGATCATGTCGTCGACCCGGGTCGGCGGCTGCTCGACGCCCAGCATGCGCGGCACCGAGAAGCCGTAGATGTCCGCGTCGACGACGCCGACGCGCAGGCCGTCCGCGGCCATCGCGGCCGCCAGGTTCACGGTGACGCTCGACTTGCCGACGCCGCCCTTGCCGGAGGCGACCGCGTAGACCCGGGTCAGCGAGCCCGCCTTGGCGAACGGGATCTCCTTGGCGGCCGCGCCGCCGCCGCGGAGCTTGTCCTTGAGCGCCTGGCGCTGGGTGTCCGACATGACGTCGAGCTCGACGGTGACGTCCTCGACGCCGGGGACACCCGTGACCGCGGTGGTCACGTCCTTCGTCAGCGTCGCCTTCATCGGGCAGCCGGCGACGGTAAGGAAGAGGGTCACCGCGACCCGGGCGCCGTCGACGTCGACGGACTTCACCATGTCGAGCTCGGTGATCGGCTTGCGGATCTCGGGGTCGTTCACGGTGGCCAGGGCGGCGTGGACGGCGTCGAGCGAGACGGCGGACATGACCCGATCCTAGGCGGACCGCCGGCCGGCGACCTGCCGGGGGCGGGGCGGCTCACAGCGGCAGGTCGGGTCCCGCCGGGGGCAGCCCTTCGAGGGG
>NZ_MWLL01000113.1 GCF_002198675.1 Kineosporia sp. R_H_3
CGCCGCCCCGGCCCGGAGCGCCCCGGTCGCCGACGACCCCACGACGTGGGACGCCGAGACCGCCGTGACGATGCTCTACGGCTCGCACTGGCGCCCGCTGGTCCGCCTCGCCACGATGCTCACCCGCGACGCCTCGGTCGCCGAGGAGCTCGTCCAGGACGCCTTCGTCGCCCTGCACCGCCGCTGGGGCTCGCTCGCCGACCCCGCCGCCGCGCACGGGTACCTGCGCACGAGCGTCGTCAACGCGTCCCGGTCCGCGCTGCGGCACCGCGGCGTCGAGGAGCGCTACCGTCAGCCCGCCCCGCCCGAGCCCGCCGGTCCCGAGGAGCGCGCCGTGCGCTCCAGCGAGGACGCGCGGGTGCTCGCCGCTCTGAGGACGCTGCCCCGACGGCAGCAGGAGGTGCTCGTCCTGCGGTACTACTCCGACATGTCCGAGTTCGACATCGCGCAGACCCTGGGGCTGTCGCGCGGTGCCGTCAAGAGCCACGCGCACCGCGGTCTCGCCTCGCTGAAGGCGGCGCTCGAGCGCCTCGGGGAGGTGCCGGAATGAGCGACGAGCGGATCGTCGACGCGATGGAGCCCCTGCCCGACCCGGCCCTGGAGCCGACCGCGGCGCTGCTGCGCGACGCCCTCGCCCGGGAGGCGGCGGCGATCACGCCGTCGGCGGACGGGCTGGCCCGGATCCGGGCCGCGATCGAGGCGGAGCAGGGCACGGCGTCGTCCGGGGTGCGGCGGCTCGTCGCGCTGCCGGGTCGTTCGGGCCGCTCCGGCCGGGCTGGCCGTTCGGGCCGGGACGGCGGACGGCGCTCCTGGGTGAGCGTGCTCGCGGCCGCTGCGGCGGTCGTCGTCCTCGCGGGCGCCGGCGGCTTCGCGCTGGACCGGTTCCCGATCTTCACCGGCAAGACCGAGGCACCGGCCGCCGGTGAGGGCGGCGACGGGACGACGTCGGTGAACACCGCCCCCGTCCCCCGGCTGCCCGTGTACGTCGTCGGCGAGCTCGAGCGCGGCAAGCGCGTCGAGTACCGGCTCTTCCGCGAGTACCGGCCGACGACCGCCGTGGGGATCAGCGAGCGGCTCTCGGACGCGCTCACCGAGGCGGTGAGCCGCCGGCCGGACGACGCGGACTACGTCCGGGTCTTCGGCGGCGCGGGCTCGTCGAAGGTCGACGCCCGGTGGGACGAGGCGAAGGGCGAGGTCGTCGTCGCGCTGACGCCGGCGATGACGACGGTGCGGTTGGCGACGGACAGCCGGGCGACGATCGCGATCCAGCAGCTCGTCTGGACGGCGTCCGCGGTCGTCGGGCGGCCCGACGTCCCCGTCAGGATCACCGTCAAGGGCCCGGCGGTGAACACCTACCTCTTCGGCCGCCCGAACTTCGAGCTCGGCGGCGTCTTCCGCCGGCAGCACTCGGTCGACGACCCGCTGGCCCCGGTCTGGCTGGTCGACCCGGAGGACGGGACGACGATGGGTCGCGCGCTCACGAGGTTCGGCGTCAGCGCGGGCTACGACGCCCGGGACGGGGTGACCTGGACGCTGCGGCGCAACGACAAGAAGATCGCCGCCGGGACGGCGGTCGTCGGCTTCACGGGCGGCCGCGAGGCAGCGGTGCCGGGCTCCCGGGGGACTGCGCGCATCGACGTCGACCACACCCAGCCGGGCTTCTACGAGCTCGTCGTCAGCATCCCCGGGCCTGCCGGCGAGCCGGCCTGGACCGACTCGAAGACGTTCACCGTCAACTGACCCGCAGGCCTCTCGGTGCGGCTGCTCAGCCCCAGCGCCGCAGCCGCACCGAGAGGACGGCGAGCGCCGCCGGCCCCGCGGACGACGCCCGGAGCACCTCGGGCCCGAGGACGACGGCCCGCGCGCCCGCGGTGACGAGCGCCTCGACCTCGTCGGGGGCGATGCCGCCCTCGGGGCCGACGACGACGAGCACCTCGGTGCCGGGCCGCCCGGCGTCGGGCAGCGGCGCGGTCGCGAGCGGCTCGGCGGCGTCCTCGTGGAGCACGAGCACCGCTCCCCCGGCCGCGACCACCTCGGCCGTGCGCCGGGCCAGCGCCGTCGTCGTGACGAGCGGGCCGACGTCCGGCACCGTCGCCCGCCGCGACTGCTTCGCCGCCGCCCGGGCCGTCGCGACCCAGCGCAGCCGGGACTTCTCGCCACGCTCGGCGGCCCACCGGACGACGCTGCGCGCGGCCTGCCACGGCACGACGGCGTCGACCCCGTACTCGGTCGCGGTCTCGACGGCCGCCTCGTCCCGCCCGCCCTTGGCGAGCGCCTGCACGAGGACGAGCCCCGGCAGCCGCGGCGCGACGTCCGCGAGCGCCTCGACCCGCAGCACGAGCGCCGCCTTGAGCGCCTCGACGACCTCGCACCGCGCCGTCCGCCCCGACCCGTCGGCGACGTCCACGCTCTCGCCGGCCCGGATGCGCCGCACGGTCGCGGCGTGCCGGCCCTCGTCGCCGTCGAGCACGAGGCGCGCACCGGGGCCGGCCTCGCGCAGCGCGCCGTCGGCGAGGAGGAAGAGCGGCAGGGTCACGGGGGCGACGCTACCGGGGCGGTCCCGCCCGGCGGGCCGACCGGCCGGCCGGGTTAGATTGCCGCCATGTCCACCGATCTGGCCCCCGTCCCGTCGCCGCGGCAGGTGCTCGTGCTCCCCGGCTACGGCGGCTCCGGGCCGGACCACTGGCAGTCCCGCTGGGAGCGTGACGAGCCCGCGTTCGTGCGGGTCCACCAGCGCGACTGGGAGAACCCGACGCGGCCGGAGTGGGTCGCCGCGATCGACGAGGCGGTGCGCCGCCACGACGCCCCGGTGCTCGTCGCGCACAGCCTGGCCTGCCTCGCCGTCGCCCACTGGGCCGCAGCGCACCCGGACGTGCCGGTGACCGCCGCGCTGCTCGTCGGCGTCCCCGACCCGACCGGCCCGGACTTCCCGGCGGCGGCCCTCGGCTTCGCGCCGGTGCCGACGACCCCGCTGGCGTTCCCCAGCGTCGTCGTCGCGAGCACCGACGACCCGTACGCCACCGAGGACTTCAGCCACGCCTGCGCGCGCGCCTGGGGCAGCCGGCTCGTGAGCATCGGCGCCGCCGGGCACGTCAACGCCGACAGCGGCCACGGGCCGTGGCCGCAGGGGCGTGCCCTGCTCGCCGACCTGCTGACCGGCCCGGCGGCCTGACCGCGGGCCCGCAACCCGACCGCCGTCCCGGGGTCAGTGCCCCGCGATCTTGTCCCGCAGCTTCGAGAACAACCCGGACCCCTGCGCCGGCGCCATCCGCCCGGCCGGACGCTCCTCGCCGCGCAGCGCGGCGAGCTCGCGGAGCAGCCGCTCCTGCTCCTCGTCGAGCGCCTTCGGGGTGAGCACCGACAGGTGGACGACGAGGTCGCCCCGGCCCGCGCCGCGCAGGTGCGCCACGCCCAGGCCGCGCAGGGTGACGACCTCGCCGGACTGCGTACCGGGCCGGACGTCGATCTCCTCGCTGCCGTCGAGCGTCTCCAGCTCGACGGTCGTGCCGAGCGCGGCGGCCGTCATCGGCATCTCGAGCGTGCAGTGCAGGTCGTCGCCGCGGCGGGTGAACGTCGGGTGCGGGCGCTCGACGACCTCGACGTAGAGGTCGCCGGAGGGGCCGCCCGCGGGGCCGACCTCGCCGTGGCCGGCGAGCTGGATCCGGGTGCCGGTGTCGACGCCCGCCGGGATCTTGATGGCGATCGTGCGGCGGGTGCGGACCCGGCCCTCGCCGGAGCACTCGAGGCACGGGTCCGGGATGACGCTGCCGAACCCGTGGCAGCGCGCGCACGGCTGGGTCGTCATGACCTGGCCGAGGAACGACCGGGCCACCCGCTGCACCTGGCCGCGGCCCTTGCAGACGTCGCAGACCTGCGGGGACGTCCCGGGCCGGCAGCAGGAGCCGGTGCACGTCGGGCAGACGACGGCGGTGTCGATCTGGAGCTCGCGGGTGCCGCCGAAGGTCGCCTCCTGGAGGTCGACCTCGATCCGGATGAGCGCGTCCTGCCCGCGGCGCTGGCGCGGGGTCGGGCCGCGCTGGCCGCCGGCCGCCGCGCCGAAGAACGTCTCGAAGATGTCGGTGAACCCGAAGCCCTGGCCGAAGCCCGCGGCCCCGTTCGGGTCGCCGCCCATGTCGTAGACCTGGCGCTTCTCGGGGTTGGACAGCGTCTCGTAGGCGCGCCCGACCTCCTTGAACCGGTCCTCCGCACCCGCCTCCGGGTTGACGTCCGGGTGCAGCTCGCGGGCGAGCTTGCGGTAGGCCTTCTTGATCTCGTCGTTCGTCGCGTCACGCGAGACGCCGAGGATCTCGTAGTAGTCGCTCACGGAGCTCCGTCGTCAGGGCCTGGGGTCATGGCCGGTGGGGGCGGACGCCGGCCGGTCGGGCCGGCGTCCCTCGTTCAACGTCTGGGGGCGGTCTACGTTCGCCGCTCGGGCGGGCTCACTGCGCGAGGATCCGCGACACGTACCGCGCGACGGCGCGGACGGCCGCGATCGTCGTCGGGTAGTCCATCCGGGTCGGGCCGAGCACCGCGAGCCGGGCGAGCGGCTCGCCCTGGCCGCCGTACCCGGACGCCACGACCGCCGCCTCGGACAGGCCCGCGTGCGCCGTCTCGTGCCCGATGAGCACGCCGACGCCGGACGCGTCCTCGGCCATCTCCGAGAGCAGCTTGAGCAGCACGACCTGCTGCTCGAGCACCTCGAGGACGGGCCCGATCGAGCCGACGAAGTCGGTGCCGGAGCGGGCGAGGTTCGCCGTCCCGGCGAGCACGATCCGCTCCTCGCGCTCGATGGCGAGCGAGTCCTCGATCGCCTCGAGCACGGTCCGGACCAGCTCGCGGTCCTCCGCGCCGAACTGCTCGGGCAGCGTGGCGACCAGGCTCGCGACGTCGGTGAGGCGCTTGCCGATGACGGCGGCGTTGAGCCGCGCCCGGACCTCGCCGAGCAGTGCCTCGTTCGGCTCCGCGCCGACCTCGACGACCCGCTGCTCGACCCGGCCGGTGTTCGTGATGAGGACGACGAGCAGCCGCGGGCCGCCGATCGGCACGAGCTCGACGTGGCGCACCGTGGACCGGGTCAGCGACGGGTACTGGACGACGGCCACCTGCCGGGTGAGCGTCGCGAGCGTCCGGACCGTGCGGTCGATGACGTCGTCGAGGTCGACGGCGCCGTCGAGCAGGGTCTGGATCGCCTTCTTCTCCGCGGCCGACAGCGGCTTGACGCTCTGGAGCTTGTCGACGAAGAGCCGGTAGCCCTTGTCGGTGGGCACCCGGCCGGCGCTCGTGTGGGGCTGGGCGATGAGCCCGTCCTCCTCGAGCGCGGCCATGTCGTTGCGGATCGTGGCCGGGGAGACACCGAGGCTGTGCCGCTCGACGAGGGCCTTCGAGCCCACGGGCTCGTGCGTCTGCACGTAGTCCTCGACGATCGCCCGCAGGACGGCGAGCCTGCGGTCATCGGGCAACGCCGCCACTCCAGCCACCTCCTCCGCCCTCGACCTGGTGCCACGACCCACGCCCTGGCACTCGCGTCAGTCGAGTGCCAGTCTACGTGGTGAAGCCGCCCGGCACCCCCGCCCGCCTCCGGCGGCCGCGTCAGGGCCGACGTCCCGGCCCCGGTGCCCGCGCAGGACGAGGATCGTCCCGTGACCCCGCAGACGTCCGAGAAGATCCCGCACCGCAGGTCGGCGACGTCCTCCGGCCTGGTCCCGCCCTGGTACCGGCAGGCCGGGCCGCTCGTGGTGGCCGCCCTGGTGACGGGCTACGCGGCGGTGTGGTTCGCCGTCCGGCCGCCGGACGGCCTGCGCACGTTCCTCGGGCAGCTCGCGGGCGCCGAGGCGGTCCTCCTGCTCTCGACGGGACTCGTGCTCGTGAGCACGCTGCCGTGGGTGGAGCGGTGGTTCGACGGGATCGACCGGGCGGCGATCTGGCACCGGCGGGTCGCGATCACCGGGATGCTCCTGCTGGCCCCGCACGCCGCGCTCGCCGGCAACCCGTCGCCGAGCACGGTCGGCCCGGGCCTGGCGGGCGTCGCGACCGGCGGGCTCGTCGCCCTCGTCGTCTGGTCGGTGCTCCCCCGCTGGCGCTCGGTGCTCCCGCCCGCCCTGCACGCGGTGACCGACCGCGCCACCCGGCTTCCGGGCGTCGACCTGCTTCAGCGGATCCTCGGCGGGTACGAGCGCTGGCGCGGCTTCCACCGCCTCACCGGGCTCTTCGTCGCCGCGGGCTTCCTCCACGGGCTCCTCGACGCGACGACCTTCGGCTCGCAGACGCTGCGCTGGTCGTACGTCGCGGTCGCCGGCCTCGGGCTGGCGTTCTACCTCTACCGCGAGCTCCTCGCCCGCCGGTTCATGGCGCTGCACGACTACCAGGTGACCGCCGTGACGGGCGTCGGCGCCGGCCTCGTCGAGATCGCGCTGCGCCCGCTCGGCCGCCGCCTCGACTTCGTCCCCGGGCAGTTCGCCATGGTCTTCCTCGAGGCGAAGGACGGCTGGCACCGGCACCCGTTCACCATCGCGAGCGCACCCGGCGAGGGCGTCGTCCGGTTCACCGTCAAGGCGCTCGGGGACTGGACGGGCGCGGTCGGCGACCTCGTCGAGCCCGGGATGCCCGCCGTCATCGGCGGCCCGCACGGCCGCTTCACCCACCGCAAGGGCACGGCGCACCAGGTCTGGGTCGCGGGCGGGGTCGGCGTGACGCCGTTCCTGTCGTGGCTGCGCTCGCTCGACGAGCACCCCGTGCACGGCGAGGTCGACTTCTTCTACACGTCCGCCGAGTCGCCCGTGCCGTACGCGGCGGAGATCGAGGCGCTCGCCGCCGCCCACCCGGGAGTGCGGGTGCACGTCGTCCGCAGCGACGTCGACGGCCGGCTCACCGCGCAGACCGTGCTGTCCCGGGTCGGGGCGCAGCCACGCGACCTGTCCGTGTTCCTCTGCGGCCCCGAGGGACTCGTCGAGTCGATGACCGATGGCCTGCGAGCGGGCGGCGTCCCGGTCGGCCGGTTCCACCGGGAGTACTTCGACTGGCGGTGAGGACGGCATGGCGGTCAGGGCTTTCTCGATGGACACCGACCGGCCCCTGGCGCATGATCGCTGCCGTGACCGGCACCGACCGTGACGTCATCGCCTCCCTCGACCCGGACGAACGCGCCCTGCTGGCCTGGGTGGCGCCGCAGCTGGACGACGCCGCGATCGAGGCGATCGCCGCGGCCGACTACGGCTTCGACGTGCCCGGCCACCGGCGGGAGCTCACCGAGCTCGTGCGCAGCCCGTGGCTGCCCGAGGAGCTTCTCGGCGGCGTCGCCGAGGTGCTGGCCCTGACCCGGTGGACGACGCCGTCCGACCGGCAAGGTCACCTCCAGCGGCTGTTCGCCTGCACGCTGCTCGTGCGGGCGGCGACCGCCGACGGTGGCCCGGTGGACTCCCTCGCCCGGCTCGTGGACTCGGCCCGGGAGCTCGGCGAGCCCGCCCGCGACGCCGCGGTGCGGTACCTCGCGTGGTGCCGGCTGAACCTGCCGCCCGACTGGCGCGACGACCCGACCGCACCGCTGTTCCTGACCCTGGCGGTGCTGCTGCTGTCGGCGCGCCGGGCGACCGCGACGGCGGTGGCGGTGCGACTGGTCGACGAGCTGGACGCCGTTCTCACCGACCCGGACCTGCCGTGGCGGCAGCGGCCCCGATCACCGCTGTACGTCCGCCGCGACACCGACCTCGCGGCCACCCGCCGGCTGTGGTCGTCGCTGGCGACCCGCTGCCTCGTCGACGACCCCGCCGTCGCCGACCCCCGGCTGGCCGCATTGGGCGCGGCGCTCAGCGGCGACACCGGCACCCCGGTCGCGGAGCTCCGCGCGCTGCTCGGCACCGCCACGTAGCCGCGGGCGCGCCCGGCGAGCCTCGGCCGGACGACGCAGACCGGTGGTTAACGTCACCGTATGGACAGGTACTCGGGGGACGTCCTCGCCAACGCGCGCAAGCCCAAGGTGCTGCCCGAGGTGGCGGCCGAGACCGGGGTCGTCGTCGAGGACGTCGAGACCGGCTGGGTCGGCGCCGTCGTGCGGGTCGAGAAGAGCGGCGGCATCCACGTCGTCGCGCTCGAGGACCGCCGCGGCAAGGTCCGTGCGTTCCCGCTCGGGCCGGGGTTCTGGGTGGACGGCGTCGCGGTGCGGCTCGTCGCGCCGAAGGCGGCGGCACCGGCGCGGCCGACGCGGACGGCGTCCGGCTCGGTGCTCGTCGAGCACCACCGGGCCCGGACGGCGCGCGCGTCGCGGATCCTCGTCGAGGGCCGGCACGACGCCGAGCTCGTCGAGAAGGTCTGGGGCGACGACCTGCGCGTCGAGGGCGTCGTCGTCGAGATGCTCGACGGCGTCGACGACCTGGCCGCCGCGGTCGCGGAGTTCTCCCCCGGGCCAGGACGGCGGCTCGGCATCCTCGTCGACCACCTCGTCGAGGGCTCCAAGGAGTGGCACGAGGCGGCGTCCGTCGCCCGGCTCGGGGCCGCCCGGGCGCACGTGCTCGTCGTCGGGCACCCCTACATCGACATCTGGGAGGCGGTCCGGCCGGCCCGGGTCGGGCTGGACGCCTGGCCGCGGATCCCCAAGGGCCGGCCCTGGAAGGAGGGCGTGCTCGCTCACCTCGGCTGGCCGCACGAGACCCAGGCGGACGTCGCCCGCGGCTGGAAGCGGATCCTCGGCACGGTCCGCTCCTGGACCGACCTCGAGCCCGAGCTGCTCGGCCGCGTCGAGGAGCTCATCGACTTCACGACGGGCGACACGACCGACCTTTGACCCAGGTCAGGACCGGGACCGGCGAGAACGCGGGGTGGGGTTCTCCCCACCCGGAACCGGCCGGGTGACGGCATCGTCGGTTCAGGCGGACGCTCCTACCGTTGGAGGTGTCCTGAGGAGGTCACCACGATGTCCGAACCCACCGGTCCCACCCCGTACGGCTACCCCACCGGCCCCGCCCCGCTGTCCGCGGGCGACGAGCGCACGTGGGGCATGGTCGCCCACCTGTCCAGCTTCGTCGCCGCCTACGTCGCGCTCGGGCTCATCGGCCCGGCCGTCGTCATGGCGACCATGGGGCAGCGCTCCGCCTTCGTCCGCCGGCACGCGGTCGAGGCGCTGAACTTCAACATCTCCGTGCTCATCTACGCGGCCGTCTCCGGCGTGCTCGCGTTCGTGCTCATCGGCATCCCGATGCTCGTCGCCCTCGCGGTGCTCTACCTCGTGACGACGATCCAGGGCGCCATGGCCGCGAACCGCGGCGAGGAGTACCGCTACCCGCTGACGATCCGCTTCGTCAGCTGACGCTCCGTGGCCACCCGGAATCGCCATGTGACGGGTCGATGACAGCACCCGTGAACTTGTCATGTCGCGATCTCCGCAATCTGCGCGCACCCGCCCCCCGGGGGCATACGGTGTCCGGCGAGGAGGCCCGGCACCGGGCCTCCGGGGCACTCGGGGCGCACGACCGCACGGATCCACGAGAAGGCATGCACGACCGGCAGGCCACGCACGACCGGCCGCCCGCGACACGCCGATGACGTGTATCCGCACGGTCCGCCGCACCTCCTGCACCCCGTGAGCCGGTGCCACGGCCGCCGCGTACGGGCGGTGCCATCGCCGCCCGTGCTCCGCCGCAGCCCCCTGCGGCAGCCGGTCCCCGCGGCCGGCCCGACCCGAACGAGAGGACCACGATGACCGAGAACCCGACGCCACCTGTCGGCGACCCGACGCCGGGCGCCGGTTCCACGCCGCCGTCCTACGGCGCGCCGGCCCCGTCCTACGGCGAGCCCCCGGCGTACCAGCAGCAGGCTCCCGGGTACGGCGCCCCGCAGCAGCAGTACGGCGCACCGCAGGGCTTCGGCGGCGTCGGCGCGGTCAGCGACTCCGACCGCCGCACGTGGTCGATGCTCGCGCACCTCGGCGGCATCGTCCTGGGCTTCGTCGCGCCGCTCGTCGTCTGGATCATGTACAAGGACCGCGACGAGTTCGTGAAGGACCAGTCCCAGGAGGCCCTGAACTTCCAGATCACCCTGGCCATCGGCTGGGTCATCGCCTGGGTCCTGACGTTCCTCTTCATCGGCGTCCTGCTGTTCCCGGTGCTGGTGATCGGCGGCCTCATCTTCTCGATCATGGCCGGCATGGCCGCCAACCGCGGCGAGCGGTACCGCTACCCGTTCGCGCTGCGCCTCATCAGCTGAGCTGCTGAGGCTGCCTCGTCCGAGGCGCACGGACCGTGCGGCCCGCATCCTGTTCCCCGTGCAGGAGGCGGGCCGCACGCCTGTCCCCGGACGGCGTCCGCGTCAGTCGACGAGCGCCCGCACGACCGCGTCGGCGAGCAGCCGCCCGCTGCGGGTGAGGACGACGCGCCGGCCCTGCCCGTCCGCGCCGAGCGCCGCGGGCCCGGCGACGAGCCCGTCGGCGACGAGCCCGGCGACGGCCTGCCGGCCGTGCGCGGGCAGCCGGTCGAGCGGCAGCCCGTCGGCGAGCCGGACGCCGAGCAGCACCGCCTCGGCGTCCCGCTGCCCGGCGTCGAGCGTCTCGCGGCCGGCGGCGGGGCTGAGCCCGGCGGCGAGCCGGTCGGCGTAGGCCCGCGGGTGCCGGACGTTCCACCAGCGGACGCCGCCCACGTGCGAGTGCGCCCCGGGGCCGACACCCCACCAGTCGTCCCCGCGCCAGTAGCCGACGTTGTGCCGGCACCGGTCGGCGGGCGTGCGCGCCCAGTTGCTCACCTCGTACCAACCCAGCCCCGCGGCGGCGAACCGCTCGTCGGCCGCCTCGTACTTGTCGGCGAGGTCGTCGTCGTCCGGCACCGGCACCTCGCCGCGGCGCACCCGCACCGCGAGCTTCGTCCCCTCCTCGACGACGAGCGCGTACGCCGAGACGTGGTCCGGCTCGCACTCCAGCGCGGCGTCGACGCTCGTCGTCCAGTCGGCGAGGCTCTCCCCCGGCGTGCCGTAGATGAGGTCGAGCGAGACGCCGAGCCCGGCGTCCCGGGCCCAGGCGACGGCCTGCGGGACCCGCGCGGGGTCGTGGGTGCGGTCGAGGGTCGCGAGCACGTGCGGCACCGCCGACTGCATCCCGAACGAGACCCGGGTGAAGCCGGCCTCCGCGAGCGCCGCCAGGGAGTGCGGGGACACCGAGTCCGGGTTGGCCTCCGTCGTCACCTCGGCGCCCGCCGCGAGGCCGAACGCGTCGCGGACGGCGGTCAGCAGCCGGGCGAGGTCGGCGTGCGGCAGCAGGGTGGGCGTGCCGCCGCCGAAGAAGACCGTCGCCGCCGGTCGGCCCGCGGCACCCGCACCGCCGAGCACCCGGGCGGCGAGCGCCACCTCACCGGATGCCGTTGCGGCGTAGGCGCTCTGGTCGGCCCCGCCGCCGAGCTCGAGCGCCGTGTAGGTGTTGAAGTCGCAGTAGCCGCAGCGCACCGCGCAGAACGGCACGTGCACGTAGACCCCGAACCCGCGGGCCGCCGCGCCGTCCGCGACGGACGGCGGCAGCGCGCCGTCCGCGGGCGCGGGATCGCCGTCGGGCAGGGCGGAGGGCATCAGCTGCGGGCCGTGGCCCGGTCGGCCGCCTCGCGCAGCTCGGGCTCCAGCGTGACGACGCCGACGTCCGCGGCGTCGAGCAGCGCGCGCCCGGCGGCCGCGCTCATCGTCGGGTAGACGTCGGCGACCCGGACGCCGTGCCCCGGCCGGCTCACGACGGTGACCAGGTCGCCCGCGGCCACCCGGCCCGGGACGACGACCCGCAGGTAGGTGCCCATGGCGCCGTGGTCGGTGAAGCGCTTGACCCAGCGGTCCTCCCCCATCCGGCCCTGGAAGGTCATGCACGGGATCCGCGGGTAGGTGACCTCGACGACGATCCCGGTGCCCGGTTCGCCGACCTGCCAGCGCTCGCCGATCTCGGCGCCGCCGACGTCGATGCCGCTCGTGCGCAGGTTCTCGCCGAACAGGCCGGGCGTGATCTCGCGGCCCAGCTCGGCCGCCCACCAGGCGGCGTCCTCGTCCGCGTAGGCGTAGAGCGCCTTCGGCGGCCCGCCGTGGTGGGCGGTGTCGCACTGGGTGTCCCCGGCCAGCCCGAGGACGCCGACCTCGACCGCGCCGGCGACCTGCCGCTTGTCGATCGCGGTCACCTCACCGGGCTCGCCGTCGACCACGGGAACGATCTCGTGGACGACACACACGGCGGTGAGCCGTCCCGGGGCAGGCGCGGTCTCCATGCGTCGCATACTCTCACCCGGACCCGGCAGGCGACCGCCGCGGGCCAGGGGCACGGCAGACGACCGAGGTGGGCACGATGAGTGGCGAGCCGACGAACGTGCTCGCGGCCGCGAGGACCCGCGCGACGGGTCCCGCCGACCCCGGTGTGGCCGCCGCCGACGACCCGACCTCGCCCCCGCTGCCCGTGGCGGCGCGGCGGCCGGCCGGCGCGTTCGACGACCTGCTCGGGTTCGACCTCGACGCCGCGACGATCCCCGACCTCCAGGAGCGGATGGACGCCGGCACCCTCACCGCCGTCGACCTCACGGCGGCGTACCTGCGCAGGGTCAAGGCGGTCGACCCGCTGACGAACGCCGTCCTGTGGCTCAACCCGCAGGCGCTCGCCGAGGCCGCGGCGTCGGACGCCCGCCGGGCCGCGGGCGCGACGCGCGGCGCGCTCGACGGCATCCCGGTGATGGTCAAGGACAACATCGACACCCGCGACCTGCCGACGACGGCGGGCTCGCGGGCGCTGCTCGGGCTGCGGCCGGCGGACGACGCGACCGTCGTCAAGCGGCTGCGACGGGCCGGGGCGGTGCTCCTCGGCAAGACGAACCTGTCGGAGTGGGCGAACTTCCGCTCCCCGCGGAGCACGAGCGGCTGGAGCGGGATCGGCGGCCTGACCCGCAACCCGTACGCGTTGGACCGCAACGGGTCCGGCTCGTCGACGGGCTCCGCGGTCGCGGTCGCGGCCGGCCTCGCCCAGGTCGCGGTGGGCACCGAGACCGACGGCTCGATCGTCTCCCCGGCGAGCCTGTCGGGCATCGTCGGGCTCAAGCCGACGGTCGGGCTGGTGAGCCGCTCCGGGATCGTCCCGATCTCCGCGGCGCAGGACACCGCCGGCCCGATGGCCCGGCACGTCGTCGACGCCGCGCTGCTGCTCGCCGTCCTCCAGGGCCGTGACGCGGAGGACGCCGCGACGCAGGAGATCCCGCGGCGGCTGCCGGCGCCGGCCGCGCTCGACGCCGACGCCCTGGCCGGCGCCCGGATCGGCGTCTGGCGGCTCGCCGGGCAGGACGTCCGGGTGGACCGGGTCGTGGAGAAGGCCGTCGTCGCGCTGCGGCGCGCAGGGGCGACGGTGGTCGACGTCGACCTCGACATGGAGCCGGTCTTCGGCGACGAGTCGACGGCGCTCGACAGCGAGTTCCGGCGCGACCTCGAGGCGTACCTGCAGGCGACCCCGGGCGACCACCCGCGCACGATCGCGGCCCTCGTCGCCGCGCACCGGGCGGACAGCGTCGAGCTGCGCTACTTCGGCCAGGAGACGTTCGAGGCCGCCGCGACGGCGAAGCCGGCGACCCACCGGTCGATCGTCGCGGCCCGGCGCCGGGCGACCGCGGCGGCCCGGGCGGCGATCGACGGCGCGCTCGCCGCGCACGACCTGGACGCCGTCCTCGCCCCGACGAACGGGCCGGCCTGGCTGACGACGCTCGGCGCCGGCGACCGGTTCGCGCTGCCGTTCTCGTCGACGGCGGCGGCGGTGTCCGGCTACCCGAGCGTCACCGTGCCGGCCGGGTTCGTCGAACGGCTGCCCGTCGGGGTGTCGTTCGTCGGCCCCCGCTGGAGCGACGCGCGCATGCTGTCGCTCGCCTACGCGTTCGAGCAGGCGACCCACCACCGCCGCCCTCCGACCTACCGCACGAAGAGCTGACCTCGGCCTTCGGTTGTGGGGAAACCCTTGCGGCAGAACGCCGTCGGGGTATCCCCGCAGTCAGGTGAGCGGGGTGGTGTCGGGGATCAGGGGGCCTACCGCGCAGGTGGCGTTGCAGGCGACGGGGGTGCCGCGCCAGCCGGCCCGGCGCAGGACGACGACCACGTCGGCCGCGACCTGGCACGGCGTCTCGACGACCTCGAACCAGCCGTACTGGAGCGAGTGGTCGCCGACGAGGGTGACGCTGTTGTCGCGGCGGCGGTCGAACCGGCGCAGCCACTCCGGGTGCGCCTCGAGACCGTCGAGCTCCACGACCGTGTCCCACCGCCGGTACCGGACGTCGCGGTAGCGCCGGCGCACGACGCGCCCCGACGGGTCGAGGACCGGTTCGGGGCGGTTCCGCTCCGCACGCGGCAGCCCGTGGGCCCGCTCGACCGACCGCCGGTACCGGCTCTCCAGCGCCGACTGGACGCCGTCGGCCACCTCGCCGAGCATCTCCACGAGCAGGGCCCGGTGCCGCATCCGCGGCCGCTGCGCGAGCGCGGCCCGGATCCGCGCGGGCGTCGTCCGCCGGGTCGCGGTCGCCCGGATGACCAGGTCGACGACCTCACCCGGCCGGGACGCGCACCGCACGACGTCGAGCAGCGCCTCCTCCAGACGCACCCGCGGCGGGCTGCCGCCCGGGTGCACCACCTCGTTCAGCCGGCGGCGCCGCACGATCACGACCCCGGACGGCGCACGGACGCGACGCTCCCACGGGACGCACACCGTGAGCCGCTTCGGCCCGTCGAGCACACCCCACAGCCACAGGGCCGTCGTCCCGCCGAGCGCCGCCCCCGGGCCCGCGAGGAGGACGGCGGCCCAGGCCCGCGTCATGGCGGGCAGCGGACCGGTGAACACGGCGTAGACGCCGAGGTGCAGCCCCGTCCAGCGCCGGGCGTCGAGCAGCGCACCGACCTGCCCGGCCGTGCAGCCGGCCGCGAGCAGCTGCTCACGGCTCACCACCCCGGCCTGCTCCGCCGCGAACCGCTGCCAGACCGCCGCGTCACGGCCCCGCGCCCGCCTCCTCCGATCCCTCCCGACCACCCCCGAGAT
>NZ_MWLL01000114.1 GCF_002198675.1 Kineosporia sp. R_H_3
CCGCACCCGCTAGGTTCCCCACATGCCCCGCCCCCTCCGCATCGGCGTCCAGCTGCCCGAGGTCGAGCGCTTCGTCCCCTGGCCCGAGCTCATCGCGATGGCCCGCGCCGCGGAGGCCGTCGGGTTCGACTCGATCTGGCTCGGCGACCACCTGCTCTACGACCTGCCGGACGGGCAGACCCGTGGCCCGTGGGAGGTCTGGACGTCGCTCGCGGCGCTCGCGGCCGTCACCGAGCGGGTCACGCTCGGCCCGCTCGTGGCGTCGACGAGCTTCCATGCGCCGGCGATGCTCGCGAAGCAGGCGGCGACGGTCGACGCGATCTCGGGCGGCCGGCTCGTGCTCGGGCTCGGCGCGGGGTGGAACGAGCGGGAGTACCGGGCCTTCGGCTTCCCGTACGACTACCGGGTGTCGCGGTTCGAGGAGGCGTTCACGATCGTCCGTTCGCTCCTGCGCGAGGGGCGGGCCGACCTCGACGGCACGTACTACACGGTCGAGGACTGCGTGCTCGACCCGCGCCCCGTACGCCCGGGCGGGCCGCCGCTCATGCTCGGCTCGGTGCGGCCACGGATGCTCGGGATCGGGCTGCCGTACGTCGACTCCTGGAACGTCTGGTGGAGCGACTACGCGAACGACCCCGCGGAGTACGCCCGGCTCGTGGCCCGGGTCGACGAGGCCGCGGTCGCGGCGGGACGGCGCCCCGGCGAGGTCGAGGCGACGGCGGCGGTGCTCGTGCGGCTGCCCGGCGGTGGCGGCCGGCTCATGGGCGAGGCCTACAACCGGGACGTCGTCCCCGCGCAGGGCTCGCCCGAGCAGATCGCCGACCACCTGCGGGCGATGGCGGCGGCCGGGGCGGCCGAGGTGCAGCTCGTGCTCGACCCGATCACGCAGGAGACGGTCGAGCTGCTGGGGGAGACGCTGCGTCTCCTCGACGCCGGCTGACCCGCAGGGCGAGCACCGCGGCGGCGAGCCCGACGGCCACGGTCGCGACCGCGGCGCCGAGGATCGTCGGCCGTGCCCCGACGGCGACGACCACCGGGCCCGCGAGCACGGCGCCGAGCGGGACCGAGAACCCGAGGAAGGCGCTGCGCAGCGCGAGGACCCGGGGGAGCAGGGCCGGCGGGCTGAGCCGCTGGATGAGTCCCGTCGTCACCGCGAGGTAGGGCGCGTAGACGAACGCGCCGAGGGCGAACGCGGCGAGCGACACCGGGCGCGGCAGGCCGAGCCCGAGCGGGAGCAGGCAGAGCCCCCAGCCGACGACGATGCCGGTCGTCAGCGGCCACAGCGGCAGACGGCCCAGCCACCCGGCCGTGACCCCGCCGAGGACGGCGCCGACGCCGAACGCCACGACGTAGGCGGAGAGCACCGAGACCGGGGCGCCCAGCTCCTCGTGGACGTGCACGGGCAGCGCGACCTCGACCGGGCCGTAGAGCGCGAAGAAGACGAAGGTCAGGGCGAGCACGCCGGTCACCGCGGGCAGCCGTAGGACGGCACCGGCGCCGGTCGGGACCGGGCGCTCCCCGGGCGCCTGCGCGGGGGCGCCGTCGGGCGGCGGGACGAGCCGGCGGGCCGCGCGGTAGGCGACCGCGAGCGCGACGAAGGTCGCGGCGTCCACCGCGAAGGCGCTCACCGGGCCGGACGCCGCGATGAGGACGGCGGCGACGGCGGGGCCGACGAGGGTCCCCAGCTCGGTGACGGTCGACAGCAGGGCGTTGCCGGCGACCCGGTCGTCGTCCGGGAGCACCTGGGCGAGGAGCGTGTAGCGGGCGGCGCTGCCCCAGGGCCCGAGCAGCGACGCCACCCCGAGCAGCACGGCGAGCCCCCGGACGTCGAGGAGCCCGGCCGCCGCGAGCGCCGGGACGGCACCGAGCGCGACCGCGTGCAGGAGCGCGTCCGCGGTCCCGAGGGTGACGGCGGCGAGCCGGCCGAGCGGGCGCGAGCCGAGGAGGGCGACGACGAGGCCCGGCAGCACCGCGGACGCCGAGCAGACCGCGACCCAGGTCGCGCCACGGCCCGGGGGTGCGAGGTCGAGGGCGAGCCAGCTGAGGGCCACGATCCGCATCCCGTCGCCGACGGCGGACAGGGCCAGCCCGGGGAGCAGGCGGCGCAGCGCAGGGGATCGCAGGACGGCCGCGTAGGGGGACACCGCGAGCCGCATGACCACCCCTCGACAGCCGGATCTCTACAGAATGTACGTTCTGTAGAAGAGGTACAGTAGCCCCGTGGAGCAGGTGCCGGTGACCCAGGCCAGGGCGGAGCTCTCCGACCTCGTCAACCGCGTCGCGTACGGCGGCGAGCGCGTCGTCCTCAGCCGGCACGGCCGTGCGGTCGCCGCCATCGTCTCCGCCGCGGACCTGGAGCGGCTCGCCGCCCTCGACGAGCAGACGGCCGTCGACCGGCCGGCGCTGCTCGTCCTCGGCAGCCGGGCCGACAGCGGTCACCCGACGGCGGCCCCGCAGGTGCCCGGTCTCGCGCCGGCGGCCGAGTGGCCGTCCGACGCCGGGCCCGGTGGGCAGGGCGAACCGGGCGGCCCGCAGTACCGGTAGGGGTGGCTGCTGCCGCGGCCCCCGGGTCGGTGGCACGCTCTGCGGATGGTCCGTCGATCATGGCGCGCGACCCGCACCGCGCTCGGCTGCGTGGCGGCGGGCGCCGGCGTGCTCCTCGTCTCCGGCGGTCTGGGGACCGCGGTCGCCGCATGGAACGTCGCGACCTGGCAGGCCCCGGGCCCGCAGGAGGTCGCCGGCCGGTTGCTCACCCGGGGCGTCGCCACGGCCCTGGCCGCCCTCGCCGTCGGGCTGCTGCTCGCCGTCCCGCCGCTGCGGGCGCTGTGGCGCGAGGCCGGACGCCGCACCCGCCCCTGGACGGCCCGCGGCGGTCTCGTGGTGGCCGCGGCCGTCGTCCTGCTCCTCGGTGCCGCCCCCGTCGCAGGCGCGGCGGCCTCGCTGTGGCCGCCGCGCGGGCTCGTCACGGGGCCGTCGCCCGCGGCGCGCGGCCTCGCCGGCGCGGAGGTCACGTTCACGACGTCGGACGGCGTCCGGCTCGCCGCCTGGTACGCCCCGTCGGCGAACGGGGCCGCCGTCGTCCTCGTGCCCGGTTCGTTCGGCACCCGCAGCGGCGTCCTCGACCGGGCGGTCGTGCTGGCCCGGCACGGGTACGGCGTCCTCCTGCTCGACCCGCGCGGCAACGGTGCGAGCGGCGGCCGCGCCATGGGGTACGGCTGGTTCCTCGAACGCGACGTCGCGGCGGCCGTGGGCTTCGTGCTCGGCCGGCCCGACGTCCGGGACGGCCGGGTCGGTCTCCTCGGGGTGTCGCTCGGCGGCGAGGGGGCGCTCGGCACCGCGGGCACCGACCCGCGGGTGAGGGCGGTCGTCGCCGAGGGCGTGACGAACCGCGGGCCGGGCGACCTGGGGCCGTTGCGTACCGACGGGGTGCGCGGGCGCGTGGTCGCGGCCGGCTACGCGGTGATGTTCGCCGTCCTCGACCGGCTCTCCGACGCGCCGCGCCCGCCGTCGCTCGCGGCGTCGGTCGCCGCGACGGCGCCGCGGCCGGTGCTGCTCGTGGCCGGCGGCACGCAGCGGTGGGAGGTCCGGGCCGCGGACGACGTCCGCCGGCGGGCGCTCGCGGCCGCGCCGGACGCACGGGTCGAGGTGTGGGTCGTCCCGGACGGCGCGCACGCCGCCGCGCTCGCCGAGCAGCCGCGCGAGTGGGAGCGACGCGTCGTCGCACTGCTCGACACCGCGCTCGCACCGTGAGCCGGAGAGGTGAAGACCCGGCAGGTCCGGGTCAGCCCACGGCGACCCGGTGGCCGTGCTCCAGCTCGACGACCTCGCCGGACCCCAGCGCGCCGAGCGCGGCCCGCACCCTGCGGGTCATCGCGACCGGCAGCCGGTCGTCGAGGTCCGCCGGGTCGACCCACTCCCACGTGGAGAGCTCGTCGGCCGCGAGCGTGATCCGGTCGGTGTCGACCTGCCCGGAGGCGTAGAGGAACAGGACGGCGTCGTCCGGCAGCCGGGCGGGCGGCATCCAGTCGCAGACGAGGAGCCGGCCGACGGCCACGTCGAGGCCGAGCTCCTCGCGGCACTCGCGTGCGGCGGCCGCCCGGGGCGCCTCCCCGTTCTCGACGAGGCCGCCCGGCACCTCCCACGACGGCTTGTACGTCGGCTTCACGAGGAGCACCCGGCCCGCGGCGTCCGTGACGACGACGCCGGCGGCGACCCGCTTGCGCGGCAGGTCGAGGAACCACTGCGCCTGCGCGGCGTCCGGCTCGGGGTCGTCGAAGGTGTCCGGCCCGGAGGTCTGCGCGTCGCCCATGGTCGCCGATCGTCGCAGACGTGCGGGGATGCGCGGCCGGGCGGGTCTCGCGCAGACTGGACGCATGGAGTGGGGGCGCCCGTCCGTCGAGGACACGATCCGTGCCGCGATCGCCCGCGGCGAGTTCGACGACCTGCCCGGCAAGGGCAAGCCGTTGCGGCTCAGCGACGTGAACGACCCCGACTGGTGGGTCAAGGCCTACCTCAAGCGGGAGAACATCGACACGTCCGTGCTCGTCCACCCGACGATCGCGCTGCGCCGGGAGGCGGACACCTTCCCGGGCTCGCTCGTCGAGCTGACGACGCCGGACCAGGTGCGCGCCGTCCTCGCCGACTACAACCGCCGCGTCGTCGAGGAGTGGCGGCGGCCCGCGGTCGGCCCGACCGTCCCGGTCGCCGCGCGGCAGGTCGACGTCGAGGCGATGGTCGGCCGCTGGCAGGCGCTGCGGGACGAGCGGGCGGCCGCCGAGCGGGCCCGGCAGGCGGCCCCGGACGGGGCGGGGCCGGAGAAGGCCGACGACCGTGGCGGCCGAGAGGCGGCCCGGGCCGGGCGGCGGTCGTGGTGGCGCCGGCTGCTCGGACTGCGGTGACCGTCAGAGCGTGACGACGACGCCCTCGTCGGCCGCCCGGTAGAGCGCCTCGATCGTCCGGGCCTGGCCGAGCGCATCGGCCTCGCCGAGCAGCACGTTGGGCTCGCCGCGGATCGCCTTGTTCATCTCCTCGAGCTCGAGCCGGTACGAGCTCACCGTCTCGACCGGGACGTCGCGCGCGACGCCGTCCGGGCCCGTCAGCGTGACCCCGGGATCGGCGCAGTGCCACGGGTCACGGACCCGGATCGTGCCCGTCGTCCCGACGACCTCGAGGTGGCTGCGGTCGGGGACGTGGAACGCGGAGTCGACGTGCGCGACCGCACCGTCGGCGAACCGCAGCGTCGCGGCGAGGTGGGCGTCGACGCCGTGCGGGCCCGCGGTCGACTGCGCGGTCACCGAGACCGGCTCTCCGGCGAGGAGTCTCGCGGCGCTCACGCAGTAGCAGCCGACGTCCATGAGGGACCCGCCGTCGAGGTCCGGCCGGGTGCGGATGTCGCCGTCGAGCGGGCACGGCCAGCTGAAGGACGCGACGACGAGCCGCAGGTCGCCGATCGCGCCGTCCCGGACGAGCCCGGCGACCGCACGGGTCTGCGGGTTGTAGCGCCACATGAACGCCTCGGAGAGCACGAGGCCTGCCTCGCGGGCGGCGGCGAAGCCCTCGGCGACCTCGGCCGGGCGGCGGCTGTACGGCTTCTCGCAGAGCACGTGCTTGCCGGCCGCCAGCGCCGTGAGGGTCCACGGGTGGTGCAGCGAGTTGGGCAGCGGCACGTACACGGCCTCGACGTCGGGATCGGCGAGGAGGGCCTCGTACGAGCCGTACGAGCGCTCGATGCCCTTGGCGTCGGCGTACGCGCGTGCCCGGTCGCCGTCCCGGCTCGCGACGGCGAACACCTCGACCTCGGGGGACTGCGCCGCGCCGGCGAGCACCTTGTCGTTGATGAGCGCGGTCGACAGCACACCCCAGCGCACGGGTCGGGACACCCTGGCCTCCTCGTCCTGCAGCAGCGCGCCGGGCCCCCGGCGCGTCACGCGAAGCCTGGCACAGCAGGCGCGGCGGCGTCGGTCAAGGTTCGGCACCCGTCTGCCGACGGTTCACCCGGACGGCGGGCGCCTCGCCGACGCTGTCCGTACGACGGGCCGGACCACCCGCCCGCCACCGACCACCGGACGGCGTCCCCGCCGCTCCGCACCGCACCCGGAAAGGGGGACGCGTGGCCCTCGTCGTCCTCGCCGCGCACGCCTGCGCGGCATCACGCAGCATCGTCCACTCCCACCAGGACAGCTTCGGGCACGAGCTCGAGATCGTCGGGCACTCCGCCGTCGTCCCCGGTCGTCTCGACGTCATGTGCGCCTGCGGCTGGCGCGGGCTCATCCCCGCCCGGGACGTCGAGGGCGCCGAGCAGACGGCCGACCTCGCCTGCTCCGCCTGACCGGACCGCTCCTGCTCCGAACGGGTGACGTCCGTCGGAGGAGGTCAGGCACCACCGGTGGCACGGCCGACACCCCTGAGGAAGATCGTCAAGCACCTGGGGGTCACCCGTGTCCGGCAGCCGGCGCAGCGCCGCAGTCCCCGTCGTCCTCCGCCCGGTCGTCGCGGCGTCGAGCCGGCTGCGCACGAGCGCCCGGCTCGCCGTGCTCGTCCTGGTGCTCCTCGTCCCCGGCGTCGGTGCGACATGGGCGTACTCGTCGGCGGTGGGCGGCCAGATCGCGTTCTCGACGGCCGAGGAGTCCGGCGTCCGGGTGCTGCGGCCGGTGCTCGCGGCGGCGGCGGACGCCGTCGCCGGGCGCACCGTCGACGTCGCTGCGATCGAGCGGGCGGCCGCCGGCGAGCCCGGCCTCGACCTCGCGACCCAGCTCGACGCCGTCCGGACCGCGGCGGGCGCCGCCGGTGCCACCGACCCGCAGGGACGGGCCGCGGTCGTCGGGTCGCTCGCGGACCTCGTGACCCAGGTCGGCAACACCTCGAACCTCATCCTCGACCCCGACCTCGACTCCTTCTACGTCATGGACGCCCTCGTCGTGCAGGTGCCGAAGGTGCTCGTGGCCGCTGCCGCCGCGGCCGCCCCCGGCGAGGCCGCCGGCGGCGACGACCTCGTCGCCGCCCAGGCCGTCCGGGCCGGGACCGTCTCCGGGGCCGCCGCCGCGCTGCGCGGCGACGTCACGACGGCGACCGAGCAGACGAAGGACCCGGCCCTCGCCGACCGGCTCGCCGGCCTCGTGGCGCTCGCCGACGCGGCGGACGCGTACGCGGGCACCGTCACCGGCGCCCTGACGAAGACCTCGGGGTTCGACCCCGCCCCCGCCGCCGACGCCGCCGCGGCCGCCGTCGGGCCGGCCGCCGACGGCCTCCAGGCGCTCCTCGGCACCCGCATCGACGGGTTCGCCGCCGACCGCACCCGCACCCTCGCCCTCACCGCGGCCGGCCTGCTCGCCGCGGCCTGGTTCGCGGCGGGCGTCTGGTGGCGGACGTCGTCCGACGTCGACCGCGCCCTGGCCGCCGTCACCGCGCTCGCCGAGGGGGACCGCACCGAGCACCCGCTGCCGGCCGGCCGCGACGAGCTCGGGGACCTCGGCCGGGCCGTCGCGACGACCCGGCAGCGGCTCGCCGAGCAGTCCGACGAGCTCGCCGCCGCCCAGACCGCGCGCGAGGAGGAGCTGCGGCACCGGATGGAGTCCCAGAGCGCCGCCGAGCGGCAGGTCCGCGACCGGGCGCAGGACATCATCGACGAGACCGCGACGTCGGTCTCCGAGGAGCTGCGCAGCGTCGTCGAGCAGGTCTCCGCCGTCCGCGCGGCCGCCGCGACCATCGACCGGAGCGTGTCGTCGACGGACGTCGTCACACGGGAGGTCGTGCGCCGCGCCGATCTCGCGCAGCAGGTCGTCGGCGACCTCGGCGACTCCCTCCGCGAGGTCGGCCGGATGGCCGACCTCATCGCCGGCGTCGCCGACCAGACCCGGCTCCTCGCCCTCAACGCGACGATCGAGGCCGCCCGCGCCGGCAGCGCCGGCCGCGGGTTCAGCGTCGTCGCGAACGAGGTCAAGGAGCTCGCCGCGACGACCGGCCGCTCGACCGTCGAGATCACCGCGACCGTGGGGCGGCTGCGCGAGCAGGCCGAGGGGATGGCGCACGCGATCCGCGAGATGGGCCAGGGCATCGGCAGCGTCGACGAGGCCACCGCGGTGCTCTCGAGCGTCGCGGCCGACCAGCACCACGTCGTCGGCATGCTCGACACGACGATCTCCGCGGCGATCGAACGCGTCGAGTCGATGTCGAGCCTCACCGACCGGCTCGAACGGCGCCGCCAGCGCCGGGTCCGCGTCGAGGGCGAGGTGACCCTCGTGCACCGCGGCCGGGACGTCACCGTCCGCCTGCTCGACCTCGCCGAGGGCGGCGTCCGCTGCTACATCGCCCCGCCGGAGCGGCTCGACCACGGTGACCGGGTCGTCTTCGAGGGCTCCCTCGACGGCCGGCGGCTCCGCCTCGACGCGACCGTCGCGCACCGCACCCCGGTCGGGGACGCCGACGAGGTCGGCCTGCAGTTCGTCGGGGCCCCGGCGGAGGTCACCGCCCACCTGCGCGCCGCCGTCGAGCGGCTGAGCGGGGCGGGTGCGGTCGTCGTCGCCTGACGACGCCCGGGCGGCGGCTACCCTGGCGCCCATGACCGGGCGCGCGGACCTCGATGCTGCCGCCGGCGCGGCTGCCGCGCCGGCGACGCCGGTGCTGCCGCGTGGGCTGGTCGTCGTCCTCGGTGCCGCCGGCACGATCGTCGCCGTCGAGGGCATGCGCAGCCTGGCCTGGATGCTCGGGCCGGTCTTCCTCGCGCTCATGCTCGTCGTGGCCGTGTCGCCGGTCCAGGAGGCGATGAAGGCGCGCCGGCTGCCCGGCTGGCTCTCGACGATCACCGTGCTCCTGCTCGTCTACGCCGTGCTCGTCGGCCTCGTCGTCATCCTCGTCGTCTCGCTGGCCCGGTTCGCCACCGTGCTGCCGCAGTACAGCGACGCGGCCCAGAAGCAGCTCACCGCGGTCACGGACCTGCTCGCCAAGTACGGCGTCGGCCAGGACCAGATCAACGGCATCGTCGACCAGATCGACCTCGGCAAGGTCGCCGGCGTCGTCTCGACCGTGCTGTCGAGCCTGTCGAGCCTGGCGACGACGCTCTTCTTCCTGCTCGCTCTGCTCTTCTTCATGGGTCTGGACGCCGCCGGCTTCGGGGCGCGGGTGGCGGCGGTCGCCCCGCTGCGGCCCGGGGTCGCGCACGCCCTCGGGGCGTTCGCGAGCGGCACCCGCCGCTACCTCGTCGTGTCGAGCGTGTTCGGGCTGATCTGCGCGGTGCTCGACTCCGCGGTCCTCGCCTGGATCGGCGTCCCGCTGCCGATCCTGTGGGGCGTCCTGTCGTTCATCACGAACTACATCCCCAACATCGGGTTCGTCGTCGGGCTCGTCCCGCCGGCGCTGCTCGGCCTGCTCGACGGCGGGGTGCAGGAGATGCTCCTCGTCGTCGTCGCGTACAGCGCGATCAACGTCGTCATCCAGACGATCATCCAGCCGAAGTTCGTCGGGGACGTCGTGGGGCTCTCGACGACCGTGACGTTCCTCGCGACCGCGTTCTGGGCCTGGGTGCTCGGGCCGCTCGGGGCCCTGCTCGCGATCCCGCTGACGCTGCTCGCGAAGGCGCTGCTCGTCGACGTCGACCCGGGCGCGCGGTGGCTGAACATCCTCATCGGGTCCGACGGGAGCACCGGCGGCCCGTACGACGCGGTCGGCGCCGCCGCGGCGCCGGAGGGGACGGCGTCCCCGGGCACGACGCCCGACGACGCCGCGAGCCCGGACGACGCGGCGGTCGGCGACGCACCGGCCGGCGGCGTGGCTGCCGGCGGTCCGGCGACCGGCGGTCCGGCACCGGCTCCCGCGGGCTGAACCGGTGCCCCAGCTCAAGCCCAGCTGGCAGCTCTCGCTGACCACGGCCCTCGTCCTGCTCGCGGTGCTCCTCGTGTGCCGGCTCGTCCGCAACCGCTGGACCGACGTCGTCGCCGCCTTCGCGCAGCAGTTCGCCGTCGTCATGGCGCTCCTCGCGCTGTGGCAGCGGGTGGGCGGGCTCGTGCACACCCGCAAGGACGGCGCGATGGAGCGCGGGCGTGCCGTCTACGCGCTCCAGGGCCGGCTGCACCTGCCGGACGAGGTCACGCTCCAGGCGGCCGTCCTCCCGCACCCGCAGGTGGTCTGGTTCTTCGACACCTACTACGCCTACGCCCACCTCAACGGGATGGCGCTGTTCCTCGTGTGGCTGTGGTGGCGGCACCGGGAGTGGTTCGCCCGCGTCCGGACGTCGGTCGTCCTCCTCACGCTCACGTGCCTGCTCGTCCAGATCGTGCCCGTCGCGCCGCCGCGGCTGCTGCCCGCCCTCGGCTTCGTCGACACGGCGATGGTCAACGGGCGCTCGGTCTACGGCACGTTCGACGCGGGCCTGGCGAACCAGCTGTCGGCGATGCCGTCCGTGCACGTCGGCTGGGCCGTCGTCGTCGGCTGGTACGTCTGGTGGGCGAGCCCGAGCCGGTGGCGGTTCGTCGGTCCGCTGCACACCGTCCTCACCGTGCTCGCGGTGACGCTCACGGCCAACCACTGGTGGCTCGACGGGATCGTCGCCACAGGGATCTTCGCGCTCGTCGTCCCGGTCGGCGCCGTCCTGCACCGGCTCGCGGCGCTGGTGCAGGAGAAGGCCCGGCGAACGGACGACGACGTCGCGGCGTCGGCTCGTGAGACCGCCCCCGTGCAGGCCTGAGCGGGGCGGATGATGACGGCCGGGGGGCAGCTCACGGGTCGGCGGCACAGGGAGGGTCCGGTGCAGCGCTGGACGACGCCGCGCGTCGTGGCGCTCTGCGCGGCCGTCGCGGCGGTCGTCTCGCTGACCACGACGCTCGTCGTCCTGCGCGTCACGGCGGACGACGCGGTGGCACTGCCCGCCGTCGGCGTCCCGACCGGGGTCACGAGCCCCGTCACCGCCGCGTCCGGTGCCGGGCTCGACCTGCCGGCGCTCTTCGGGCAGGTCTCGGACGGCGTCGTGCGGATCGAGACCACCGCGTGCGTCCTCGGCGGTGCCGGCACCGGCTTCCTCGTCGCCCCCGACCTCGTCGTCACCGCCGCGCACGTCGTCGAGGGGGCGCACGCGATCCTCCTGCGCCGCGACGACGGCACCGAGGCCGAGGCGCGGGTCGTCGGGCTCGACAGCGTGCACGACGTCGCGCTCGTCCGGTCCTCCAGGCGGCTCGACGGGCACGTGTTCCGGTTCGCGGCCGCCGAGCCCGCGGTGGGGTCGGACGTCGCCGCGCTCGGCTACCCGCTCGACGGCCCGCTCGTGCCGGTGCGCCGCACGGTGACCGGCACCGGCCAGAGCCTCGACGTCTCGGGGCCCGCGGCGTCCGCCGGCCCCGACCAGGTGGTCCGGGACCTCATCCGGGTCGACGGCGGGTTCGAGGGCGGCGACAGCGGCGGCCCGCTGCTCGCCGCCGACGGGGCGGTCGTCGGTTTCGTCGAGGGCCGCTCCCTCGCCGACAAGAACACGGGCTACGCCGTGAGCGCCCTGCAGGCCGCGCCCCTCGTCGCCCGCTGGCGCCGGCTCACGACGACGGTCGACGTCGCCGACGTCTGCGACGCCCCGGTCGGCCCGCCGCAGTCACGGGTCGTCGTCCGGGACGCGAGCGGCCCCGGCCCCGGGGCCGTCGTCGCCGACTTCTACGGCACCTACGCCTCCGCGATCAACAGCGGCCGCTACGCCGAGGCGTGGGGGCTGCTCACGGCGAACGCCCGCGCCGGGCAGACCCTCGAGCAGTGGTCGGCCGCCGAGCGGTCGAGCCAGATCTTCGACGTCGCCGTCCGGCAGGTCTCGGTCGTCGCGCCCGGGGCGGACCCGACGACGGCCGCGGCGTCGCCCTCGCCCCCGGCGGCCGCGTCCTCCCCGCCCCGGACACCCGGCGCGACGACGTCCCCCGTCACCCCGGCCCCGCCGGTGGTCACGCCGGGGGAGGGCGGCGCGCTGCGCGCGGTCGTCGACTTCAGCAGCACCCAGGAGGACCGGCTCGGGCCCGGCGGCCAGACCTGCTCGCGGTGGCGGGTGACCTACACCCTCCTGCGCGCGGACGGGCAGTGGCGGATCGACCGGACGCTGCTCGCCCAGGGGTACCCGCAGCCCTGCTGAGCGGGTCACCCAATGTCCCGTTCCGCCACCGGTATCTGACAATTCCGTGACAGAGTGCTACCTTTCATGCACTCTTCGCTAGGGAGATCGGGTGTCGCGGACGGATCAGAGCGACGCGGTCAGCGTGCTGCGCCGCGCCGTGCCGATCGACCGCGCCCGCCGGATGGCCGACCTCGGCGACCGGTTCGCCGCCGTCGCCGACTCCGCCGACACCGTCCCGGCCGTCCTCGCGCGGGCCGCCGCCGACCTGCCCGCGGAGCTCGGTGTCGTGTGGACCTGGCCGGACGGCGACGCCTCCCCGCACGTCAGCGTCGCCCACCACGACGACCCGCTGCGGGCCGCCGCGGTCACCGCGCTCCTGCGGCGCGCGCCGCAGGACCGGTTCGCCGGCACCGTGCAGGCCCTCGCGCGGCACGTCACCGGCACCGGCCGGCCCGTCGTCGTCAGCGACGCCGAGGCGCTCCCGGGTGCCTTCGCCACGACCCTGCGCGAGCACCTCGTCGGGTCCGCGGCGGTCGTGCCGGTCTGGGGCCGGCGGTCGCCGGTGGGGGCGCTCGCCGTGACCCGCGGGCCCGGCGAACCGCCGTTCTCCGGCGAGGACGTCGACGTGGCGCTCGTCCTCGGGCGGCGCGCCGGGACGACGCTCGAGACCGCGCTGCTCCTGGCCCAGGTCCGCCGGCAGGCGGCGCTCATGGACGCCGTGAGCGACGCCGTCGTCGCCGTCGACCGGGCGGGCCGGGTCACCGCCTGGAACGCCGCGGCGGCGAGGATCTACGGGATCGCCGCCGGCGACGCGATCGGCCGCCCGCTCGCCGACCTCGTCGTCGCCGAGCACCCCGGGGGCACCCCGGCGGACGTCGGCGACGAGGTGCTGCGGACGGGTGCCTGGGCCGGCCGGCTCCTCGTGCGGTCGGCGTCCGGCCTCGTCGTCGAGGTCGACAGCAGCGTCACGGCGACCCGCGACTCCCGGGGCGGCGTCGACGGCATGGTCGCCGTCGACCGCGACCTCACCGAGGTCCTCGCGGCCCGGTCCGCGGCCTCGGCGCAGGCCCGGTTCACCCGCGACCTCATGGACGCCCTCGACAGCCGCGCGGCCGTCGTCGACCCCGCGGGCGTCGTCCTCGCCGCCAACACCCGGTGGGTCGCCGGCACCGGTGAGCGCGACCACTGCGTGTGCGGTCCCGTCGCCGAGGGCTCGGACTGGGTCGCCGCGCTGCGCCGCAGCCGGCTCGCCGACGTCTCGCGCTTCGCCGTCGAGGTCGAGGAGGTGCTCCGGGGCGCCCGCGCCGTCGCGCGCCTGGAGTGCCGCTGCTTCGAGAGCGGCCCGGAGCGGGCCACCGCCATCGAGGTGACCGGCCTGCAGGAGACCGGCGGAGCGCTCGTCGTCCAGTCCGACGTCTCCTGGCGCCGCCGCCTCCAGGACGAGATGAGCCACCGGGCCACCCACGACGAGCTCACCGGGCTGCCCAACCGCGCGGCCCTCATCGAACGGCTCGGCGCCAGCGTCGAGCGCCTCGACGGCGACCGGATGCTCGCCGTCCTCTTCTGCGACCTCGACGGCTTCAAGGACATCAACGACGGGCTCGGGCACTCCGTCGGCGACCAGGTGCTCGTCGCGGTCGCGCGCCGGCTGCGGCAGCGCTGCCGGCAGGCGGACGTCGTCGCGCGCTTCGGCGGGGACGAGTTCGTCGTCGTCATCCCGGTCCCGGACGTCGGCCGCGCCCGGGCGACGGCCGAGCGGCTCGTCGAGGCGCTGTCCGAGCCGATCACCGTCGGCGACGCCGAGGTCGCGCCCGGGGCGAGCATCGGCGTCACCGTCGTCGACCGCCGCCCGCCCGGCGACGACCCCGTCGGGACCCTCCTGCGGGACGCCGACACCGCGATGTACCACGCCAAGGAGCGCGGCCGCGGCCGGCACGAGCTCTTCGACGCCCGGCTGCGGGTCGACATCTCCTCGCGGCTCGAGTACGCCAGTGCGCTGCGCCGGGCGATCGGCAACGGCGAGATGTCGATGCGCTACCAGGCGCGCCGCTACTGCGGGGACCGGCGCCTGGCCGGCGTCGAGGCGCTGCTGCGCTGGACGCACCCGGCCTTCGGCGCCGTCCCGCCCGACGTCTTCGTGCCCATCGCCGAGCGCACCGGCCGGATCGTCGAGGTCGGCGGCTGGGCGCTGCAGCAGGCGCTCGCGGAGGTGGCCCTCGTCGACGACCGCCGGGTCACCGTCTCGGTGAACGTGTCGCCGCGCCAGCTCTCGGCGCCGCGCTTCGTCGAGAAGGTGGACGGCGCCCTGGCGGCGAGCGGGCTCGAGCCGTGGCGCGTCGTCCTGGAGATCACCGAGGGCGCCCTCGTCGACGACCCCGCCCAGGCCCGCAGCGTGCTCACCGACCTGCGCCGGCTCGGGGTGTCCGTCGCGCTCGACGACTTCGGCACCGGCTGGTCGTCGCTGTCGTACCTGCGGACGCTGCCCGTGGACATCATCAAGATCGACCGGTCCTTCGTCGCGGACATGCCGCGCGACCCCGACGCGTGCGCCGTCGTCTCGGCGGTCCTCGGTCTCGGCCACGGCATGGGGCTGGTCGTCGTCGCCGAGGGCGTCGAGCGCGAGGATCAGCTCGACGCCCTGCGCGAGATGGGCTGCGACGAGTACCAGGGCTTCATCGACGGCCACCCCGCCCGCCTGCACGACCTGCTGCCGCCCCCG
>NZ_MWLL01000115.1 GCF_002198675.1 Kineosporia sp. R_H_3
TCCGAGTTCGGCTGCCGCGGCCCGATGACGCACTCGCCGTGCAACCGGATCCTGTGGAACCGCCAGTCCTCCAAGACGCGGGCGGGCCACCCCTGCACCGGGTGCACGGAGCCGGGCTACCCGCACGGCGACCTCATGCCCGGCACGGTGTTCAAGACCGCGAAGGTCTCCGGCAGCGTGCCCAAGGAGGTCCCGACGGGGACCGACCACCTGACGTACATGGCCCACGCGGCCGCCGCCCGGATCGCTGCCCCGCAGTGGTCCAAGGAGGACATGTTCGTCGTCTGACGGCCCGCCGGACGCCGCGCCCCCCCGGTGCGGCGTCCGGCCCGTCCACCCCTTCGGACCCTTGGTATCCCTCCCGGCTAGGAGACCTTCGTGACCAGCACCATGGACCTCAACGTCAGCCCGCTCGGGCGGGTCGAGGGCGACCTCGACGTCCGGGTCACCCTCACCGACGGCGTCGTCACCGACGCCTGGACGACCGCGGGCATGTTCCGCGGCTTCGAGATGATCCTCAAGGGCAAGGACCCGCAGGCGGGTCTCATCGTCACGCCCCGGATCTGCGGCATCTGCGGCGGCAGCCACCTCTACAAGGCCGTGTACGCGCTCGACACCGCGTGGAAGACGCACGTCCCGCCGAACGGCACCCGGATCCGGAACATCGCGCAGATCTGCGAGACGCTCCAGTCGATCCCGCGCTACTTCTACGCGATCTTCGCGATCGACCTCACGAACAAGCGGTACGCGAAGACCCCCTCGTACGCCGAGGCCGTCCGGCGGTTCGCGCCGTTCGTCGGCACCGCGTACGAGAAGGGCGTGACGCTGTCGAACAAGCCGGTCGAGGTCTACGCGATCTTCGGCGGGCAGTGGCCGCACTCCTCGTTCATGATCCCCGGCGGCGTCATGTGCGCGCCGACCCTCTCCGACGTCACGCGCTCCATCTCGATCCTCGAGTACTGGAAGAACGAGTGGCTCGAGAAGGAGTGGCTCGGCGGCAGCCTCGAGCGCTGGAAGGAGAACAAGACCTGGGAGGACGTCCTCGCCTGGGTCGACGAGAACGAGGGCCACTACAACAGCGACTGCGGCTTCTTCATCCGCTACGCGCTCGAGGTCGGCCTCGACAAGTACGGCCAGGGCCACGGCAACTTCCTGTCGACGGGCACCTTCCTCGACCCCGAGCTCTACCAGAACCCGACGATCGAGGGCCGCAACGCGGCGCTCAAGTCGCGCTCGGGCATCTACGCCGGCGGGTCGTTCCACGAGTTCGACCAGGCCCGCGTCCGCGAGGACCACACCCACTCGTTCTACAAGGGCACCGGCGGCCACCACCCGTTCGACGGCGTGACCGACCCGATCGACCCGGCGCAGGGCAAGGCGCAGGACAAGTACTCGTGGGCGAAGTCCCCGCGGTACGACGTCCCCGGTCACGGCCACGTGCCGCTCGAGGTCGGCCCGCTCGCCCGGCAGGTCATCGCCGGGCAGCCGGACGCCGCCCCGCACCAGGACTACGACCCGCTGTTCCTCAACGTCATCAACAGCGTCGGCCCGTCGGTCCTCACCCGGGTGCTCGCCCGCACCCACGAGCTCGCCAAGTACTACACGATGGCGCGCACGTGGCTCGACGAGCTCGACCTGCACGACAAGTTCTACGCCAAGCCCGTCGAGCACGAGTCGGGCACGGGCTTCGGCTCGACCGAGGCCGCCCGCGGCGCGCTCTCGGACTGGATCCGGATCGAGAACGGCAAGATCGAGAACTACCAGGTCGTCACGCCGACCGCGTGGAACGTCGGCCCGCGCGACGCGAACGCCGTCGTCGGCCCGATCGAGAAGGCCTTCATCGGCACGCCGGTGGAGAACACGGTCGACCCGGTCGAGCTCGGTCACGTCGCCCGCTCGTTCGACTCCTGCCTCGTGTGCACGGTCCACGCGTACGACGGCAAGACCGGCAAGCAGCTGTCGAAGTTCACCGTCGGCGGCATGTGAGCGACCGGTACGGTCGAGAACGGTAGTCCGGCCCGGACCGCTTGCGGCGCAAGCGGTCCGGGCTCGTTCACGGGGGAGCTCTGGAGGTGTCCGCAGGTGAGTGCGGAGGTCGGTGGCACGGACGGCAGGACGACGGTCCGTGCGGGCGCGCCCGCGTGGCAGCCCGCCGTCAGCGTCGAGCCGGAGTCCCCGCCGGTCGTTCCGGTGCTCGTCGTCGGCTGCGGCAACCTGCTGCGCGGTGACGACGCGGTCGGGCCGACGCTCGTGCGGCACCTGTGGGAGCGCGGCGTGCCGGACGACGTCGAGCTCGTCGACGGCGGGACCGCGGGGATGGACGTCGCCTTCAAGATGCGCGGCCGGCGCAAGGTCGTCATCGTCGACGCCGCGAGCACCGGGGCCGAGCCCGGCACGGTCTTCCGCGTGCCGGGCGAGGAGGTCGAGGACCTGCCGCCGGTGACCGGCCTCAACCAGCACGCGTTCCGCTGGGACCACGCGCTCGCCGTCGGCCGCTGGCTGCTCAAGGACGCCTACCCCGAGCAGGTCGTCGTCTACCTCGTCGAGGCGCAGAGCGTCGAGCCCGGCGCCGAGCTCACCGGGCCCGCCCGGGCCGGCATGGAGCGCACGATCGAGCTCGTGCTCGACGAGGTCGGGCGGTGAGGCCGTGCCGGACGACGCCCACCTGCCGGACGACGACAGCTCCGTGCTCGGCTGCGACGTCACGCACGACCGCGAGGGCTGGTGGGTCGAGCTCACCGTCGGCTTCCGCGACGACGTCGTCCGCAGCCGGATCGGCCCCTACCTCACCGAGAAGCAGGCCCGGGTCGCCGCGGAGATCATCCCCCGGGCCGCGGGCCGGCAGGCGCCGCCCCCGACCGGGCTGTGACCCGACCACCAGGACCGCGCGAACCACCGCGCGAACCGCTCCGCGAACCGCTCCACGAACCACCACCGGGAGGAACCACCCGTGACGACCATCGCCCGGCCCCAGCCGCTCGGCGTCCTGGCCCTGCCCGCGGGCTGGCTCGTGGTCCCCGCCGACGCTCTCGCGGCGGAGGGGGTCGTCGCGGCCCGCGACCGGCTGCTGTCCGGCCTGCTGCCGGACCCGTGGCCGGACGCCCTCGCCGCGCACGCGACGGCGGCCGGCGGCGACACGGACGCCGCGGCGGCGCTCGTCGACCCGGCGGCCGGCCCGGAGCACGCCTACAACCACTTCGTCCTCACGGGGGAGCCGTCGTCGCTCGAGCTGGCCCGGGCCGGCGCGGACGGTGACCTCGCGGCCCTCGTCGAGGTCGCGGCGTACGCGCTCGGCCACACCGACCGGCTCCCGGACGCCGACGCCCTCGACGGCGAGGTCCGCGCGCACGTCCTCGCGGCGACGGCGGCGGCCTTCCTCGAGCAGCGCGACGTCCAGTCCGCGCTCGACGCGCTCGTCGCCGCCGAGGAGGCGGCGACGCCGGTGAGCACCGTCCTCGGCGCGCTGCTCCTCGGTCAGCAGGCGGGCCTGCTCCAGGAGGCGCAGGGCGCCGACCCGGACGTCGTCAACGCCTACGTCGAGGCCGTCGACGCGCTGCGCGGGATGACCGCGGTCGAGCACGCCCTCGGCGAGCTGGCCCTCGGTCTGGGCACGGCGTACCACGAGCTCGCGGCGTCCCGGGAGGAGGGCTCGGGCCTGCTCGTCGAGGCCGTGCGCTGCTACCACCTCGCGCTGCGCATCCTCAAGGCGCCCGAGGGCCGCCCGCAGGAGCGCCCCGAGCGGTACGCGTTCGCCCACTCCAACCTCGCCCTGTGCTACCTCGCGATGCCGATGACCGGCGACCGCGACAAGCTCCGCCGCGGGGTCGCCGTCCAGTCGCTGCGCGAGGCGCTGAAGTACTACACCCGCGAGGAGCACCCGGCCGAGTGGGCGTCGGTGACGCTCAACCTCGCCAACGCCATGCAGTACCTGCCGACGACGCACCCGGTGGAGAACCTCGTGGAGGCGGTCGGGCTGTACGACGAGGTGCTCGCCGTGCGCAGCGCGGACGAGGACCCGCTCGGCTACGCGCGCGTGCTCGCCAACCAGGGCACGGCGCTGTCGCACCTGGGCATCCACGACCGGGCCCGGGAGCGGCTCGACGAGGCCCGCGCGCTCTTCGCGGCCGGCGGCGACTCCGGCGCCCTCGTCACCGTCGACGCGGCGCTGCGGGACATCGACGCGGCGCTGCAGGGTGTCGGCACCCAGGCGTCGGCGGCCTCGACCGTGGCGGGCGCCTGACATGGACCTCCACGAGCGCGCCCAGTTCGACTTCCTCCTCAACACCGCGGCGGAGCGCTTCGTCGAGCGCCTCGTGCAGCGCACCGGCGGCCTCGAGGAGGGGCTCGGGGCGCTGCGCTCCGACCCCCAGGGGGACGGCGTCTGGCTCGACGAGTTCGTCCGCGCCGTCCTGCGGGACTTCCTCCTCGACAACGCGGCCGGCTCCTGCTTCGTCCTCCAGGCGTGCGAGAAGCGCACACTGAAGGGGTTCCACGGCAAGCAGATCGACGGCCTGACGGTCACGGCGGCACTGTCCGAGCTCGCGGTCCACGCGTTCTCGGACGTCCTCGCGGCGAAGGTCGACCAGGGCATCGAGCTCGCCCTGTCCGGGCACCTGTGACGGTTGGGAGAGAGACACCATGACCACCACCGAGGAACGTCCGGACCTGGACGCCGCTGCGCGCCGCGTGGACACCATGCTCGAGCGCGCGTCGCTGCTCGACGAGCGCTCGCAGCAGGTCGCGCTCGACCTCAAGGCCGCCGTCGAGGAGTTCCACCGCGACGCGATCGTCCGGGTCGTCAAGAAGCTCAAGGACGACCCGCGCGGCAAGGAGCTGCTCTTCGAGCTCGTCGACGACCCGGTCGTCTACGCCCTGCTCGTCATGCACGGCATCGTCCGCGCCGACCCGGTGACGCTCGCGAACCGCGCCCTGGAGGACGTCCGCCCGTACCTGGAGTCGCACGGCGGCGGCGTCGAGCTCGTCGGCGTCGAGCTGCCCGTCGCCCGGGTCCGGCTGTCCGGCACGTGCAACGGCTGCTCGGCGTCCTCGACGACGCTGCGTGAGGTCGTCGAGCGCGCCCTCGTCGCGGCCGTCCACGGGCTGCACCAGGTCGAGGTCGTGCCGAACGAGCCCGAGCCGACGATGGTGCCGCTGACGTCGGTCGGGCTGCGGCCCGGCCTGGAGTCGTTGCGCGACACCCGCTCCGCCGACATGACGGGGACGTCGTCCGACCCGGACGCGCCGTCCGTCGCGACCGGCTGGACCCGCGGCCCGGAGCTCGCCGACGTCACCGACGGCAAGGTCACCCTCTGGCGGGTGCCGGGCACCCCGCAGGACGAGCCGGGGATCGCCGTCGTCCGGATCGGCGACCGGGTCAGCGCGTACAAGGACGCGTGCGTCCACCTCGGGTACAGCCTCGAGCGCGGCCTCGTCGACCCCGAGGGCGGCATCCTCACGTGCCCGTGGCACGGCATGAAGTACCAGGCGATGACGGGCGAGTGCATCTCGGCCGTCGACCGCCGGCTCGAGGTCTACCCGGCGAGCGTCCACGGCGGCACCGTGTGGCTGCGGCTCGGTCGCTGACCGGGATGGACCTCACCGTGCCCATCGGCATGTCGGTCACGACCGGCAGCTCGGTCGCGGCCCAGGGCGCCTACGCGCACCCGCAGGGCCCGGTCGACCTGCCGGCGCTGCGCGGCGGGTGGGAGCCGTGGCGGGTCCTCGGCGCCGAGTCGCTCATGAGCATCGCGCTGCCGTCGGCCCAGCCGACGCGCAGCCAGCTCTACGCGCCGCGCGGCGTCCTGCTCGACACCGGCCCGGACGGCGCGACCCGGCTCGTCGCCGCGGACACCGGCAACCACCGGCTCCTCGTCTGGCCGCGGCTGCCCGCCGCGGACGGCGCCGACAGCGCCGTCGTCGTCGGCCAGCCGGACGCGACGTCCGAGGGCGCCCAGGCCGGCGGCCGCGGCCCCGAGCGCGGCCTGCACCTGCCGACCGGGCTCGCCCGCGCCGGTGACCTGCTCCTCGTCGCCGACGGCTGGAACCACCGCGTCCTCGGGTTCGACGCGACGCTCGCCGCGGACGACCCGCAGCCGGTCTGGGTGCTGGGGCAGGACGGGTTCGGCGAGGTGGAGGCGAACCGCGGCGGTGAGCCCGACGGTGCGTCCTTCTACTGGCCCTTCGGCGTCCTGTGGCAGGACGGGTGGCTCTGGGTCGCCGACACCGGCAACCGCCGGGTGCTCGCCTGGCACGGCCTGCCCGGCCTCGACGGGACGCCGTCCGACCGGCCCGCCGACCTCGTGCTCGGCCAGCCCTCGGTGCACGAGCGCGGCGAGAACCGGGACGGCCCGGTCGGCCCGGACACCTTCCGCTGGCCGCACCAGCTCGTCGTCACGGGCGGGGTGCTGTGGGTCGCGGACGCCGGCAACCACCGCGTCCTCGGCTGGCACCTGCCCGTCGACGGCGACCGGCCCGCCGACCTCGTCCTCGGCCAGCCCGGCTTCACGACCGCGCGCGAGCTGCCGCACGTGCCGCAGGGCCCGGACTGCCTTCGGTTCCCGTACGGGCTCGCGGCGACCGGGCGGGGGCTCGTCGTCGGCGACACCGCGAACAACCGGATCCTCGAGTGGTCGCCGGCCCCGGGGGCCGGNTCGCCGGCCCCGGGGCCGGCGACCGACGGCGTCGCTGTGGCCGGCTCCCCGGCGCAGGCCGTCCTCGGGCAGGACTCGTTCGCCGGCGCGGGGGAGAACCGCTGGCTCTCGCTCACCCCGGACAGCCTCTGCTGGCCCTACGGTCTGGCGACGTGCGAGGAGCCCGCCGCGGGCGGGCGGGCGGCGCGTGCGCTGCTCGCCGTCGCGGACTCCGGCAACAACCGGGTCACGGTGTGGCAGCGGCCATGACGCCTGCGACGACCCGTACCGGTCCCGGGTCCCGGACGGCGACCGCTGCGGTGCGGCGGCTCGTCCGGGTCACCGGTGTGGTTCAAGGGGTGGGCTTCCGGCCGTTCGTCTACGGTCTCGCGGCCGGGCTCAGCCTCACCGGGTCGGTGCTCAACGACGCCGCCGGCGTGCTCGCCGACGTCCAGGGCGCCCCGGCCGACGTCGAGGAGTTCTGCCGCCGGGTCCGCAGCGACGCACCGGCGCTGTCCGCCGTCGACGCGGTCACCTGGGAGCCCGCCGACCCGCAGGCCCGCAACGGGTTCACGATCGAGAGCTCGGCGGCCGGCCCGGGGCGCACGCTCGTGCCCGCCGACGTCGCGACGTGCGAGGACTGCCTGCGCGAGCTCCGCGACCCCGGGGACCGGCGCTACCGCCACCCGTTCGTCACGTGCACGGCCTGCGGACCCCGCTTCACGATCGTCACCGGGCTGCCCTACGACCGGCCGAGCACGACGATGGCCCGCTTCCCGCTCTGCGACCGGTGCGCCGCCGAGTACGCCGACCCGGCGGACCGGCGGTTCCACGCCCAGCCCGTCGCGTGCCACGACTGCGGCCCCACCCTCGACCTCGTCGAGACCGCCCCCGAGGGCGCCGACGCGCCCGCCGTGCTGTCGGGCGAGGCGGCGCTCGCCCGCGCCCGGGCCCTGCTCGCCGCGGGCCGGGTCGTCGCCGTCAAGGGCCTCGGCGGCTACCACCTCGCCTGCGACGCGGGCGATCCGGCCGCGGTGCAGCGCCTGCGCGCCCGCAAGCAGCGCGGCGACAAGCCGTTCGCCGTCCTCGTCCGGGACGTCGCGGCGGCCCGCGCGGTCTGCCACGTCGACGACGCCGAGGCCGCCCTGCTCGTCGCCCCGCGCCGTCCGGTCGTGCTGCTGCGCCGGCGCGCGGACGTCGCCGCGAGCGGCGCCGGGGCCGTCGCCGAGGCGGTCGCGCCCGGCAACCCCGACCTCGGCGTCATGCTGCCGCCGACGGCGCTGCACCACCTGCTCCTCGGGCTGCCCGGCGACGAGCCCGGCCCGCAGGTGCTCGTGCTCACGAGCGGCAACCTCAGCAGCGAGCCGATCGTCACCGACGACGCCGCGGCCCTGACCCGGCTCGCGGGGATCGCCGACGCGTGGCTGCGGCACGACCGCCCGATCCACGTGCCCTGCGACGACTCGGTGAGCCGCGTCGTCGACGGCGAGGAGCTGCCGCTGCGCCGCTCGCGCGGCTACGCACCGCTGCCGGTCGCCCTGCCCGTGGACGTCGGGCCGACGCTCGCGGTCGGCGGCGACCTGAAGAACACCTTCTGCGTCGCCGAGGGCGGTCTCGCCTGGCTCTCCGCGCACGTCGGCGACATGGACGACCTCGCGACCCAGCAGGCCTTCGAGGCCGCCGTCGAGCACCTCGGCGCGCTGACCGGCGTCACCCCGCGGGCGCTCGCGGCCGACCGGCACCCGGCGTACCGCAGCACCCGCTGGGCCGAGCGGACGGCCCGGGCCCGGGCGCTGCCGCTGACCCACGTCCAGCACCACCACGCCCACGTCGCCGCGGTCATGGCCGAGCACGGCCTGGCGGCGGACGCCCGGGTCGTGGGCGTCGCCTTCGACGGCACCGGCTACGGCGACGACGGCACCGTGTGGGGCGGCGAGGTCCTCGTCGGCGGCTACCTCGGCTACGAGCGGGTCGCGCACCTGTCGGCCGTGCCGCTGCCGGGCGGGGACAGCGCCGTCCACCGGCCCTACCGGATGGCCCTGGCCCACCTGCACGCCGCGGACGTCCCGTGGGAGGCCGGGCTGCCGTGCGTCGACGCCTGCCCGGACGACGAGCGCGCCGTCCTCGCGCACCAGGTCCGCACCGGGCTCGCCTGCGTGCCGACGTCGAGCGCGGGCCGGCTCTTCGACGCCGTCGCCTCGCTCACCGGGCTCTGCCACGTCGTGACGTTCGAGGCCCAGGCCGCGATGGCGCTCGAGGCCGCCGCGGTCCGGGCGCTCGCCGCCGACGCGTCGCCGGACGCAGTCGCCTACCCGCTGCCGCTCCTGCAGGGCCCGGACGGCGGTGCCGCGCACGTCCTCGACTGCGGCGCCCTCGTGCGGGCCGTCGCGGCCGACGTGCGCGCCGGCGTCCCGGCGGACGTCGTCGCGCTGCGGTTCCACCGCGGGCTCGCCGCGGGCGTCGTCGCGGCGGCCGCGGCGGCGTGCGCCACGGCAGGCCTTCGCACCGTGGCGCTGTCCGGCGGCGTCTTCTGCAACGCGACCCTGCTGTCGTTCGTGACGGCCGGGCTCGCCACCACCGGGCTCACGGTGCTGCGGCACCGGCGGGTGCCGCCGAACGACGGCGGGCTGGCCCTCGGCCAGGTCGTCGTCGCCGGGCTGCGCCGCACGACCCCGCAGTTCACGAACACCCCGCGGAGCACGACAATGCTGTCCACCACGACGAACGAGGAGTGATCACGATGTGCCTTGCGGTACCCGGAAAGGTCATCGAGGTCGAGGACCGGGACGACACCCGGATGGCGAAGGTCGACTTCGGCGGCGTCGTCAAGGACGTCTGCCTCGCCTACCTGCCCGACATCGCCGTCGGCGACTACACGATCGTCCACGTCGGGTTCGCGATCTCCAAGCTCGACGAGGCCTCCGCGCTGGAGACGCTCGCGCTCTTCGAGAGCCTGGGGATCATGGACGAGGAGTTCGGCGACCAGTGGGGCCGCGCCGCGGCCGAGGCCGGCGCCGAGCGGCCGGCCGGGACCGAGTCGGTGGCCTAGACCATGAAGTACATCGACGAGTTCAACGACCCGGACCTCGCCAAGCGCCTGCTCGACGACATCCACGCGACGGTGACCCGGCCGTGGGCGCTCATGGAGGTCTGCGGCGGCCAGACGCACTCGATCATCCGGCACGGCATCGACCAGCTGCTCCCGAGCCAGGTCGAGCTCATCCACGGGCCCGGCTGCCCGGTCTGCGTGACGCCGCTCGAGACGATCGACAAGGCGCTCGAGATCGCGTCCAGGCCCGGTGTCGTCTTCTGCTCGTTCGGCGACATGCTCCGGGTGCCCGGCAGCGGCAAGGACCTCTTCCGGGTCAAGAGCGCAGGCGGCGACGTCCGGGTCGTCTACTCCCCGCTCGACGCGCTGAAGATCGCCAAGGAGAACCCCGACAAGCAGGTCGTCTTCTTCGGCATCGGGTTCGAGACGACCGCCCCGCCGAACGCGATGACCGTGCACCAGGCCAAGCGGCTCGGGATCACGAACTTCAGCATGCTCGTCTCGCACGTGCGCGTGCCCCCGGCGATCGAGGCGATCATGACGTCGCCGACGTGCCGGGTGCAGGGCTTCCTCGCGGCGGGGCACGTCTGCTCGGTCATGGGCACGCAGGAGTACCCGGCGCTCGCCGAGCGGTTCGAGGTGCCGATCGTCGTCACGGGCTTCGAGCCGCTCGACATCCTCGAGGGCATCCGGCGCACCCTCAAGCAGCTCGAGGAGGGCCGCCACGAGCTGGAGAACGCCTACGCCCGCGCCGTCCCGGCCGAGGGCAACCCGGCGGCCCGGGCGATGCTCGCCGACGTCTTCGAGGTCACCGACCGGGCCTGGCGCGGCATCGGCGTCATCCCCGGCTCCGGCTGGCGGCTCTCCGAGGCGTACCGGGAGTTCGACGCCGAGCACCGGTTCTCCGTCGGGGACATCACGACGCAGGAGTCGAGCGCGTGCCGGGCCGGCGAGGTGCTCCAGGGCCTCATCAAGCCGCACCAGTGCGAGGCGTTCGGCAAGGAGTGCACGCCGCGCAACCCGCTCGGCGCGACGATGGTGAGCAGCGAGGGCGCCTGCGCCGCGTACTACCTGTACCGCCGGCTCGGCGGCACGCCCGCACCGGCACGAGAGGCGGCACCCGTTGGCTGACGACGGTCTCCAGGGCCCGGGCTCCCCGGGGGAGGGTCTGGACTTCGAGTCCTGGTCCTGCCCGATGCCGCTGCGGGACTCGCCCGTCGTCGTCATGGGGCACGGCGGCGGCGGCGCGCTGTCCGCCGAGCTCGTCGAGCACCTCTTCGTGCCGGCCCTCGGGACGCCGGAGCTCAAGGCCCTCGGCGACAGCACCGTGCTGTCCCTCGGCGGGGCCCGGCTGGCGTTCTCGACGGACTCCTACGTCGTCCGCCCGATGTTCTTCCCCGGCGGCTCGATCGGCGACCTCGCCGTCAACGGCACCGTGAACGACATCGCGATGAGCGGCGCGCAAGCGGCGTACATGTCGTGCGGGTTCATCCTCGAGGAGGGCACCCCGGTCGAGACGGTCGGCCGGATCGCCCAGGCGATGGGGGCGGCGGCCCGGCAGGCCGGCGTCAGCATCGTCACGGGGGACACCAAGGTGGTCGACGCCGGCCACGGCGACGGCGTCTTCGTCAACACGGCCGGTTTCGGGCTCGTGCCCGAGGGCGTCGACATCCGCCCGCAGAACGCCCGCCCGGGGGACGTCGTCATCGTCAGCGGTGACATCGGCGTCCACGGCGTCGCGATCCTGTCGGTCCGCGAGGGGATCGAGTTCGGCACGCAGGTCCGCTCCGACTCCGCGCCGCTCAACGGCCTCGTCGCGGCGATGCTCGCCGCGACCCCTGACATCCACACGCTCCGCGACCCCACCCGCGGCGGGCTCGCGGCCACGCTCAACGAGATCGCCTCGGCGTCCGGGGTCGGCATCGAGGTCGTCGAGCGCTCCGTGCCGGTGCCCGCAGAGGTCGCGAACGCATGCGGCTTCCTCGGCCTGGACCCCTGGTACGTCGCGAACGAGGGCAAGCTCGTCGCGTTCGTCCCGCCGGAGCATGCGGACGCCGTCCTCGCGGCGATGCAGGCGCACCCGTACGGCACCGCGGCCGCCGTCATCGGCACGTGCGTGGAGGAGCACCCCGGCATGGTCGTCGCCCGGACGGCGTTCGGCGCGACCCGCGTCGTCGACCTCCCGCTCGGGGAGCAGCTGCCGCGGATCTGCTGAGGGCGGGGCTCTTGACGGGCACGGCAGGATCATCGCCATGACGTTCGGCGTGCACTCCGAGGTCGGCCTCCTGCGCGAGGTCGTCCTCCACCGTCCGGGGCTCGAGCTGAGCCGGCTCACGCCGTCCAACGTCAAGGGCCTGCTCTTCGACGACGTCATGTGGGCCGAGCGCGCCCGGGAGGAGCACGACGCGTTCGCCGCGGTCCTGCGCGACCGCGGGGTGGTCGTCCACCACTTCGCCGACCTGCTCGCGACCGCGCTCGACGTCCCGGGCGCCCGCGCCTTCCTCGGCGAGCGGCTCGTCACGTCGATCCGGTTCGGGCCGGCGCTCGACACCCCGCTGCGCGACGTCATCGACTCCGCGGACGCCGGCTGGCTCGCCGAGCGGCTCATCGGCGGTGTCCTCAAACGCGATCTGGAGCACCCGAAGATCGCGTCCCTATTCTGGGAGACGCTCCACGACGACGACTTCCTGCTCACGCCGCTGCCGAACCACCTCTTCCAGCGGGACAACGTCGCCTGGGTCTACGGGGGCCTGTCGGTCAACCCGATGGCGATGCCGGCCCGGCGCCGCGAGACGCTCAACTCGCGCGTCGTCCTGCGCTACCACCCGATGTTCGGCGACGCCCGGGTCTACTACGGGGACGACGACGAGCCGCACGGCCAGGCGACGGTCGAGGGCGGTGACGTCCTCGTCGTCGGCAACGGCGTCGTCCTCGTCGGGATGGGGGAGCGGACCACCCCGCAGGGCGTCGAGAACGTCGCCCACGCGTGGTTCCGCAGCGGGCAGGTCCGGCTCGTCGTCGCCGTCGAGCTGCCGCGCGAGCGGGCGTTCATGCACCTCGACACCGCGCTGACGATGCTCGACCGGGACGCGTTCTCGATCTACCCGTACCTGCCCGACCGGCCGCGGGCCTGGGCGCTCACCCCCGCCGGGGACGGCGACTTCACGGTCACCGAGACCGCCGAGCCGTTCGCCGTCCTCGCCGACGCCCTCGGGCTGGACCGGATCCGGCTGCTGCGCGCCCCCATCGACAGCCACGGCGCGCAGCGCGAGCAGTGGGACGACGGCAACAACTTCCTCGCGATCTCGCCCGGCGTCGTCGTCGGCTACGAGCGGAACACGGTGACGAACACGTTCCTGCGCGACGAGGGCATCGAGGTGCTCGCGATCGTCGGCAGCGAGCTCGGCCGCGGCCGGGGCGGCCCGCGGTGCATGTCGTGCCCGATCGCCCGCGACCCGGTCTGACGGGAACCCTGCGCCCGGCGCTGTAGCGTGGCGCGGGTGAACTGGGACCGTAAGGGCTTCGCGACCCGCGCCATCCACGCCGGCTCCGAGCCGGACCCGTCGACCGGCGCCGTCGTCACGCCGATCTACCAGGTGAGCACGTACAAGCAGGACGGCGTCGGCGGCCTGCGCACCGGGCTCGGCACCGGCTACGAGTACAGCCGCAGCGGCAACCCGACCCGCACCGCGCTCGAGGAGTGCCTCGCCGCGCTCGAGGCGCCGTCCGCGTCCGGCGGCGGTGCGGCGGGCGCCCGGGCGTTCGCCTTCGCCAGCGGCCTCGCCGCCGAGGACACCGTGCTCCGGGCGCTGCTCGCCCCCGGCGACCACCTCGTCGTCCCGGACGACGCGTACGGCGGCACGTACCGGCTCGTCGCGCGGGTCGCCGGCCCGTGGGGCGTCGAGCACACCCCCGCGCACCTGAGCGACCTCGACGCCGTCCGGGCCGCCGTCCGGCCCGGGAGCACCCGCGTGCTGTGGGTCGAGACTCCGACGAACCCGCTGCTCGGCATCGCCGACATCGCCGCGCTCGCCGGCATCGCCCACGACGCCGGGGCGCTGCTCGTCGTCGACAACACGTTCGCGACCCCGTACCTGCAGAACCCGCTCGCGCTCGGCGCGGACGTCGTCGTCCACTCGACGACGAAGTACTGCGGCGGCCACTCCGACGTCGTCGGCGGCGCGCTCGTCGTCCGCGACGACGCGGTGGCGCCGTGGACCGACGGCGTCGGCCAGGTCGGCCCGGGGGTCGCGGAGCGGATCGGCTTCCACCAGAACGCGATGGGCGCCGTCGCCGGCCCGTTCGACGCCTGGCTCGTGCAGCGCGGCCTCAAGACGCTCGCGGTGCGCATGGAGCGGCACTGCGACAACGCCGAGCGGGTCGTCGAGTTCCTCCTGGGTCACCCGCGGGTCCGCCAGGTGCTCTACCCGGGCCTGCCCGAGCACCCCGGCCACGACGTCGCGCAGAAGCAGATGCGCCGCTTCGGCGGCATGATCAGCTTCCGCGTCGTCGGCGGTGAGGAGGACGCGCTCAACGTCTGCAAGCGCACCGAGGTCTTCACCCTCGGCGAGTCCCTCGGCGGCGTCGAGAGCCTCGTCGAGCACCCCGGCCGGATGACCCACGCCTCGGTCGCCGGCTCCGCGCTCGAGGTCCCCGCCGACCTGGTGCGCCTCTCGGTGGGCCTGGAGGACGCCGACGACCTGATCTCGGACCTGAAGACCGCGCTGGCCTGATCGTGCGGAGGTTCTCACGGCAGCCTGCCGCGAGAACCTCCGCACGGCTGCGACTCTGTCGTCAGAGGTGCGGCAGCTCGGCGCCGCCGATGCGGAGCAGGCGACGGCGACGGCGGTCGAAGAGCCAGAGCACGACCACCGGCCAGGCGCAGACCAGCGGGAGCCAGTACCACCAGGGGACGCCGGTCCTCGCGTCGACCTCCATCGCGCCGATGAGCATCAGGACGGGCACCAGGGTGCCGGCGACCGCCCAGTCGCGCGCCTCCCAGAATCCGCGCAGCGTGCGCGGTCGGGCCCGCAGTGCCACGGCGTACGCGTTGGGCCCCAGGGCCTCCCAGACGTCGTGCGCGCGCCGCACCACCTCCTCGTCGCAGGCGTCGGCGACCATGAGCCAGGTCTCGAGCCGGGTCGGCGACGCCCCCGGCTCCGCCGACTCGAGCCGCTCGAACGAGCCGCGGTCGGCGCCGTCGTGCGCCGCGTGCACGAGCACGGCGCCCCGCAGCGCCAGGTAGCGCTCGGCCACCTCCGCGTCGTCCAGCCCGTTGAGCCGCACGGGACCCGCCGCCAGAGCGACCGGCCGGGCGGCTGCCAGCGCGGCGGCCACGAGGCGTTCGGGCCGCAGCGGGATCTCCCAGGCAAACACGGGCGCCGCGAACGGTCCGCCGCTGCCGCGAGGATCCGGCCCGGCCGCGCCTCTTGCCATCCCGCTCTCCTTCCCCGCTGGCTCTCAGTCTGACGCGACATCGCACCCCGGCCCGCAGCGGACCGGGGAGCCGCACCAACCCTGACTCCTCAGCACCGTCACGACCTCCGCGGCGACGATGCACGGCGTGCTCACGGTCTCCAGCCATCCGTACTGGAGCCACTTGTCGTCGGCGAGGGTCACCGAGTTGTCGCGGCGCCGGTCGCGGTGGCGCAGCCATCGGGGATGGGCCTCGAGCCCGTCGAGCTCGACGACCAGGCTCCATCGCCGGTAGCGGACGTCACGGTAACGGTGCCGCAGCAACCGGCCTGCCGCGTCGTGAACGGGCTCGGCCCGGTTGCGCTCGCCGTGGGGGAGCGCGTGCCGGCGCTCGACGTCGCGGCGGTAGCGGCGCTCGAGCGCGGACTGCACGCCGTCCGCGGCCTCACCGAGGATCTCTTCGAGCAGGCGCCGCCGCCGGTGCTGCTTCCTGCCGCGCAGCGCGAGACGGAGCCTGGCCGGCGTCGTCCGCCGGCTCGCCGTGGCCCGCAGGACGACCTCGACGACAGTGCCCAGGTCCGCCGCCTCGTCGGTGACGTCGAGCACGGCTTCCTCCAGCCGCAGGCGTGGGGGCGCCCCGGCCGGGTGCACCCGGTCCGCGAGGTGCCGTCGGCGCACGAGGTACGAACCGGCGGGCGCGACGACGCGGCGACGCTCCGGCACGCACAGCGTGAGCCGGCCGGGGCAGACCGGGAGCACCTGCCAGAGCCACAGCGCCGTCGTCCCGCCGAGCGCCGCGCCGTCCCCGGCCGCGAGCACCGCGGCCCAGACCCGGGTCATCGGTGGGACCGGTCCGGTGAACGTGGCGTAGACGCCGGGGTGCAGGCCGGTCCACCGCCGGGCGTCGAGGAGTGCGCCCACCTGGCCTGCGGTCAGCCCGGAGGCGAGCAGCTGCCTGCGGCTGACGGCACCGGCCTGCCAGGACGCGAGCTCCTGCCACGCGGGCGTGGAACCGGGCGCCGCCCGAGCCGCAGACCGCCGGTCACGTCCCACCATGCCCGCAGATCCTGCCCGAACCGCGGGTCCGCTGCCGCGACCGTCCACAGCCTTCCGCCGATCCTGTGGACTGCGGAGCTTCTCGCGGCAGATCGCCGTCCGATCCTCCGCACGCCGATGGTGGGGGAGGGGCTACAGGCCCGTCGGCGCGGGCGGGAGGTCCTCGAACTCCGGCTCGGTGCGGGCCTGCTTCGCCATGAGCGCCGTCGCCATGTCGGCGGTCTGGAGCATGCCGGTCTGCCACAGGCTCACGAAGTCGAGGCTCTCGGCGACGGAGTGGTCGCGGGCGTGGTTGAGAGACTCCTTGACGCCCCACAGCACGAGCGGGGAGTGCCGGGCCATCTCATGAGCGACGTCGAGGGCACCGGCGACGAGGTCCTCGTGGGTGTCGAACACCTCGGTGACCAGGCCGACCTCGCGGGCGCGGGCGGCGGGCATCCGACGGCCGGTGAACGCGAGCTCGCGGGCGACGCCGTCACCGACGATCCGGGGCAGCCGCTGGAGCGCGCCGACGTCGGCCGTCATGCCGATGTTCGTCTCCTGGAGCACGAAGAACGCGTCGGCGCTCGCGTAGCGCAGGTCGCAGGCGGTGACGAGCGACAGTGCGCCGCCGATGCACCCGCCCTGGACGGCGGCCACGACCGGCATCCGGGCCGCCTCGATCGCGTCCGAGGTGCGCTGCAGCGCCTTGACGAGCAGCCGCCGGTTCGCGTTGTTCCGGGCCGGCTCGCCGGACGGCACGAGGCCGCCGCCCATGAAGACCGACAGGTCCATCCCCGCGCAGAAGTGCTTGCCCGTGGAGGACAGGACGACGGCCCGCACGTCCCCGGCGTCCGACAGCGCCGTGACGAGCTCGGGCAGCTCGCGCCAGAAGGCGGGCGTCATCGTGTTCAGGGCGTCCGGCCGGGACAGCCGCACGTGCGCGACCTTGCCGTCGCGCTCGACCTCGAAGCACTCGTACGTCATGCCGTCCTCCTTCAGCCCGACCCTCGCTCTGGCACGCTAGCGCCCGTGGCGACGGCGCAGCGGCAGCGGAGTGTGGCGTGAGCGACGTCCTGTGCGTCGACGTCGGGTCGACCTTCACGAAGGCGGCCCTCGTCGACACCGCGACCGGCGACCTGCTCGCCACCGCCTCGCACCCGACGACGCTCGCGAGCGACGTCCTCGACGGTGTCGCGGCCGTCCGGGCGGACGCGGAGCGGGCCGCCGGGCGGCGTGCGGACGACGTCCTCGTCTGCTCGAGCGCGGGCGGCGGGCTGCGGATCGCCGTCGTCGGCTACGAGCGGCTCGTCACCGCGGAGGCCGGCCACCGGGTCGCGCTCTCGGCCGGCGGCAAGGTCGTCCACGTCGCGGCGGGTCCGCTCGACGGCCCGGGCGACGCCGACCCCCGGCTGGACGACCTGCGCGCCGCCGCACCGGACGTCGTCCTGCTCGTCGGCGGCACGGACGGCGGCAACGCCGAGGTGCTCCTGCACAACGCCCGCCGGCTCGGCATCGCCCGGCTGCCGGTGCCGGTCGTCCTCGCCGGCAACGCCGACGCCGCCGACGAGGCCCGCGCCGAGCTCGAGCGCCGCCGCCGGCACGTCGTCGTCACGGCGAACGTCCTGCCCCGGATCGGTGTCCTCGACCCGCTCGGGGCCCGGGCGGCGATCCGCGAGGTCTTCCTCAGCCACGTCATCGGCGGCAAGGGGCTCTCGAAGGGCCCGGCGTTCGCCCGGCTCGTCCGCGCGGCCACCCCGGACGCCGTCCTCGCGGGCGTCGAGGCGCTCGCCGACGGGAGCCACGACGTCCCGGGCGCGGACGACGTCCGGGGCGCCGGCGACGTGCTCGTCGTCGACGTCGGGGGCGCCACGACCGACGTCTACTCGGTGCTCACGCCCGAGGGCGAGGATGCCGCGCTCGCCAAGGAGGTCGTCGCGACGCTGTGGCGGGCCCGCACCGTCGAGGGGGACCTCGGGATGCGCTGGGGCGCGCCGGGGGTCGTGGCCGCCGCGGTCGCCGAACGGCTCCTGGAACCCGGCGACGCCACGACCGCCGCGCTCGCCGCGCACGCCGAACGGGCCCGCGCCGAACCGGCCTGGGTGCCCGGCCCGGGGACCGCCGACGGCGCCGCGGCCCGCGACCTCGACACGACGCTGGCCCGGCTCGCGGTCACCGTCGCGCTGCGCCGGCACGGCCGCCCCGCGACCCCCTCGGCGTCGCCGCGCCCGCTGCGCGACGTCGCGCTCGTCGTCGGCAGCGGCGGGGTGCTGCGGCACGCGGACGCCGCGACCCGGGCCGCGGTGCTCGCGCCGGCGACGTCCGACCACGCCGGCGGCTGGCGGGTGCCCGACCGGGCCCGGGTCGTCGTCGATGGCCGGTACACGCTCTTCGCCGCCGGGCTGCTCGCCGCCGGGGCCCCGGTCGCCGCCGCCCGGCTCGCCCGCTCGATCACGTCGCCCGGCTGACCCCTGACGGCGCGACCGCCCGGACCGCGCGGCCCGACCGCCACGTCGCCCGGTCCGGAGCACCCGCACCCGGCAGGATGGGGCCATGAGCCTCTCGCCGCGTGAGCGTGCCGCCGTCGGACGCCTCGACGACGCCGACGTCGTCCCTGCCGGGCTGCGTGCCGCCGCCGGGTGGTCCTGGCGGATGCTCGTGGTCGGCGTCGCGATCTACTACCTGCTGCGCATCCTCGGGATCTTCGAGGTGCTCGTCGTCCCGGTGCTCGTCGCGCTGCTCGTCGTGGCGTTCCTCAAGCCGTTCGTCGACCTCGTCGCCGCGGGCCGCGGCCGCCCCGGCGTGCCGCGCGGGCTCGCGGCGATCGGCGCGATCGTCCTGTCGCTGCTCGTCATCGCCGGTCTCATCACGCTCATCGGCCAGCAGGTGACGACCGGCTTCCCGAGCCTGCAGAAGCAGGCGCTCAGCGGCTGGGAGGAGCTGCAGAAGTCGCTCGCCAGCGGGCCGCTGCACCTGACGAACAACCAGGTGTCCCAGTACATCGACCGGATCGTCGCCGAGATCCAGGCGAACAGCTCCCAGCTCGTCAGCGGTGCGCTGCAGGTCGGGTCGACGGCGGCGGACATCGGCACCGGCTTCTTCATCGTGCTCTTCAGCGCGTTCTTCATGCTGTCCGGCGGCGACCGGATCTGGGCCTGGGTGGTCCGGCTCTTCCCGCGCACGGCCCGGGCCCGGGTCAACGGTGCGGGCGTGCGGGCCTGGGCGACGCTGACGGCCTACGTGCGGGCCACGATGATCGTCGCGGTCGTCGACGGTGCGGGCGTCGGGATCGCTGCGGCGATCCTCGGCGTCCCGCTCGCGCTGCCGCTCGGCGTCCTGGTCTTCCTCGGCGCGTTCGTGCCGATCGTCGGTGCCTTCGTCACGGGCATCGTCGCCGTCCTCGTCGCGCTCGTCGCGAAGGGCCCGGTCGTCGCGCTCATCATGCTCGCCTCGGTCATCGCCGTGCAGCAGCTCGAGGCGCACGTGCTCCAGCCGTTCCTCATGGGCCGGGCGGTCTCCGTGCACCCGCTCGCGGTGATCCTCTCGATCGCCGCGGGCGTGCTCCTCGCCGGCATCGTCGGGGGTCTGTTCGCCGTCCCGCTCGCGGCCGTCGTCAACGTCGTGGCCTCGTACCTGTCGGGGTCGGACGACGAGGAGGACTCCAGACGCGACGCGGCGGACGGCGTCCTCGACGGGTTCGACAAGGGCGCGGCGACCGGCCAGACCCCGGACGGGGCCGCGCAGGACGCCGCCGTCGCCGCCGCCGGGGCCGGACCGCTCGCCGACGAGCCCGTCGAGGGCGCCCGCCGGGCCGCCGGGGAGCCCGGTCCGGAGGCCTGACCCGCCCTCGGTGTGGTCCACGTCACATCCTGTCGCGGATGGAAACCCGCGGCGGCCCCGGGACGACCTCTGCGCGTCGGACACCACCGAGCAGAGGGACACCGATCTTCATGGCTGCAAGGACTGCGCGGCGGCGCCCCGCCCGCGTCGGGGCCCGGGCGTTCGCCGCCGCCGTCGTCGTCGCGGTGGGGGCCTCCGCGGTCGTCGCCGTGGCGACGTCGACGTCGCAGGCAGCGCTCAACGGCAACGCCCTGTACGTCTCCCCGACCGGCAGCGCCGGTGCCGCCGGCACCGCCTCGGCCCCGACCACGCTCGCGGCGGCGATCTCGAAGATCACCCCGGGCGGCACGATCTACCTGCGGGGCGGCACCTACAAGCTCTCCTCGACGGTGACGATCCCCGCGGGCAACAACGGCACGTCGTCCGCGCGCAAGGAGCTCGCCGCGTACCCGGGGGAGGCCCCGGTCCTCAACTTCTCCGCCCAGAGCGAGGCCGCCTCCAACCGCGGTCTCGTGCTCGGCGGGAACTTCTGGCACCTCTACGGTCTCGTCGTGGAGCGGGCCGGTGACAACGGCATCTACGTCTCCGGCAGCAACAACGTCGTCGAGCGGACCGTGACGCGCTTCAACCGCGACACCGGTCTGCAGATCGGTCGGGCCGCGTCCACGACCCCGCGCTCGGGCTGGCCGGCGAACAACCTCATCGTCACCTCGGAGTCCCACGACAACAAGGACGCGCTCGGCGAGAACGCCGACGGGTTCGCCGCGAAGCTCACGGTCGGCCCCGGCAACGTCTTCCGCTCCACGGTCGCGCACCACAACGTCGACGACGGCTGGGACCTGTTCGCCAAGCCGGACACCGGCCCGATCGACCCGGTGACGATCGAGGACTCCCTCGCCTACTCCAACGGCACGCTGTCCGACGGCACGCAGCTGGCCAACGGCGACCGCAACGGCTTCAAGCTCGGCGGCTCGAAGATCGCGGTCAACCACGTGATCCGCCGGAGCATCGCCTACAAGAACGGGCAGCACGGGTTCACCTGGAACAGCAACCCGGGCCGGATCACGGTGTCCGACAACGTGAGCATCGACAACACCGAGCGCAACTTCGCGTTCGACGGCGGCGTCTCGGTGTTCCGCAACGACACGTCCTGCCGCAGCTCGGGCTCGACGGTCGACAAGACCTCGGGGGACGCCGACGCCTCGAACCAGTTCTGGAACGGCAGGAACGGCTCCCGCTGCAGCACGTACACCGGCGCCATGAAGTGGTCGTTCGCCGGCAGCGGCCAGCTCGTCGTGAGCTTCGGCGGCACGACGGTCGTCACGCCGAGGCCGACGTCGACGACGACCTCGGCCACCCCGACGGCGACGAGCACGTCGACGACNGTCGTGCTCGTCGCCGTCGCCGACGACGACCACGTCGACGACCACGACCACCGCCCCCGGCGGGACGCCGCTGTTCGCGGACGACTTCGCGGACGGCAACAGCAGCGGCTGGACGGCGGGCGCCGGCACCTGGGCGGTCAGCGCCGGGGCCCTGGCCCAGTCGGCCGCCGGGACGACCGCGGCGGTCGCCGGGTCGGCCGCCTGGACGGCGACCGACGTCCGGGTGACCGCGACGAACAAGGGCGTCACCGGCTCGGGCTCGGCGGTCTCGGTGCTCGCCCGGGCCCAGAGCGCGACGAGCTACTACGCCCTGGCCCTGCGCGACGCGAACGTCGTCGAGCTGCGCAAGGTCGTCGGCGGGAAGACCACGGTCCTCGCGTCGGCCCCGTACAAGGCCGCCACGAACAAGGCGTTCGCGCTCCGGCTCGTCGTCAAGGGCACGACGCTCACCGGCTCCGTCGGCGGCACCCAGCTCGTCAGCGCCACGGACGCCACGTTCACCGCCGGCCGGGTCGGTGTCGGCACGAGCAACGCGACGGCGTCCTTCGACGACGTGACGGTGACCGTCGCATAGCGGTCCGGCGCCCTCCCGAGGCGTCGGCCCGAGCGGCCCGGATCCCGTCCCCGAACGGGGTCCGGGCCGTTCCGCGTAGGGTGCCGGGCATGGATCTCACCGACGGCGCCCCGGCCTTCGACTGGCTTCCCGTCCCCGGCGCGCCGGCCGAGAGCACCTGGGAGGACGGCGTCCTCACGGTCACGGCCGGCCGGCTCACCGACTGGTTCGTCGACCCGTCCGGGGTGCACGCCGCGGCGGGCAACGCGCCGATCCTGCTCGCCCCGCTCGGCACGTCCGGCGACGGCGCCGCGGCCGGCCCGGGCCGGGCCTGCCTCACGGCGACGGCCGCCATGGACGGCGGCACGCAGTTCGACGCCGCCGCGCTCTACGTGTTCGTCGACGACCGGTCCTGGGCGAAGCTGGCGCTGGAGCGGAACCCGCTCGGCCAGGAGACGCTCGTGAGCGTCGTCACCGACGGCACCTCGGACGACTGCAACCACCGGGTCGTGGCCGGCCCGGTCCGGCTGCGGGTCTGCTCGGCGGGCGGCGGGGCCTTCGCGTTCCACGTCGAGCAGGACGGCCGCTGGGACCTGCTGCGCCTGTTCGGCCTCGGCGACGCGAAGGCCGAGCCGGACTCGGTCCGGCTCGGCCTCTCGGCGCAGTCCCCGCTCGGTGAGGGCTGCACCGCGTCGTTCCGTGGGATCTCCTGGTCGGCCGACGTCCCGGCCGACCTGCGCGACGGGAGCTGACCCGCCGCCGCGGGCCGCTCAGCCGCTGTAGGGCTTGGCGTCCTTGATGACGACCGGGATCTCGTTGCCGTTCGGCGCCGTGTAGGCGACCTTGTCGCCGATCTTCGCGCCGAGGATCGCCGAGCCGAGCGGGCTCTTCTCGCTGTAGACGTCGAGGTCGGTGTCACCGGCGACCTCGCGGCTGCCGAGGAGGAAGGTCGTCTCGTCGCCCGCGAGGTCGATGGTCACGACCATCCCGGGGGCGATGCCGTCGTCCGCGTTCTGGGGCGCGTCGCCCACCTTGGCGTTCTCGAGCAGGTGGCGCAGGACCCGGATCCGGGCCTCCTGCTTGCCCTGCTCCTCCTTGGCGGCGTGGTAGCCGCCGTTCTCGCGGAGGTCGCCCTCGAGGCGGGCCTCCTCGATCTTCTTGGCGATCTCGGTGCGGCCATCACCCGACATGTACTCGTACTCGGCCTTGAGGCGGTCGTAGGCCTCCTGCGTCAACCACTGGACGCTCGTCGTCTCGGTCACGATGCCTCCGTTCCACGTGCTGTCGGCCTGTGCCGCACGGCCGGGCCTGTTCCCGGCACGCGTCTGACCCGGCCCGCCGATGCGGACCCTCGGTCAGGTAGGTGAAGCGTCGAGCCTAGCAAGGCTCACCCGAGGGCGCAGGCCTTGACATTCCCGCTCACGGCGCGCTCGCTCGTGGGCACGACGGCGGTGACGGTCACCGCGCCGTCCTGCGCCGCGGGGATCCGGACGTCGGTGCGCCCGACCTCGGCGAACCCCACGTTGAGCGCGCGGACGGTGCACACCGCGGTCGCCGACGGGGCCTTCTGGACCTCGAACGTCACCCGGACCTCGGTGTCCGCGACGACCTCGTACCCGATGTCGAGGTAGTGCACCCCGGGGTTGCCCGGGCCGAAGGCGATGTAGGCGAACCAGCCGACGGCGAGCAGGAGGGCGGCCGCCGCGGCGCCGACGAGCGTGCGGCGGCTCGGCGGGCGCCGGACCGGGCCGTAGCGGCCCTCGGGGCGGCGCGGGCCGGCGGCCCCGTCGGCGAGCGTCACGTCGTCCTCCTCGTGCTCCGCCGGGCCGGTGTCGGACCGGCGGCGTAGCGTCGGGAATGATTGTCCCCCGGGGCGGCTTCGCCCTGGGAGGGGGGACCTCCCTCCGGGGGACCGACGAACGACCAGGGAGGCAGTGGCGTGGGCGAGGTGCTCCGGCTCATGGCCGTGCACGCGCATCCGGACGACGAGTCCAGCAAGGGTGCGGCGACGATGGCGCGGTACGTCGCGGAAGGCGTCGAGGTGCTCGTCGTGACGTGCACCGGCGGCGAGCGCGGCGACATCCTCAACCCGAAGCTCAAGGACGACCCGGACCTGCTCCGGGACATCGCCGAGTACCGCCGGGCCGAGATGGCCAACGCGGTCGCGGCGCTCGGGGTCCGGCACGAGTGGCTCGGCTTCGTGGACTCGGGGCTGCCCGAGGGCGACCCGCTGCCGCCGCTGCCCGAGGGCTGCTTCGCGCTCGAGCCGCTGCACGTCGCCGCGGCCCCGCTCGTGCGCCTCGTCCGTTCGTTCCGGCCGCACGTCATGACGACGTACGACGAGAACGGCGGCTATCCGCACCCGGACCACATCATGACCCACAAGGTGAGCATGGAGGCCTTCGAGGCGGCCGGCGACGACGAGCGCTACCCGGGCACCGGCGCCCCCTGGCAGCCGCTCAAGCTCTACTACGACCGCGGGTTCTCGCGCGCGAAGATCATCGGCTTCCACGAGGCGATGCTCGCGGCCGGTCTGGAGTCCCCGTTCGCGGAGTGGCTCGAGCGCTGGGAGGACCGCGAGGAGGTCACCATCACCACGCGCGTCGAGTGCGCCGACTTCTTCCCGGTGCGCGACAAGGCCCTGCTGGCCCACGCGACCCAGATCGACCCGGACGGCTGGTTCTTCTCCATCCCGTCGGAGATCCAGCGCAGCGTCTGGCCGACCGAGGACTTCCAGCTGGCCCGGTCCCACGTGCCGACCGAGACCCCCGAGGACGACCTCTTCGCAGGCGTCCGCGAGCGGGTCGAGGTGGCGTGATGGTGACGTCGTTGCACAGCGGCCTGCTCACCGGTCTCCACGGCGGCCTGCTCGCCGTCGACCCGGAGGGGCCCAACGCGGACAAGGTGTCGCCGGGCCTGCTCGGGTTCGTCACGGTGTTCTGCCTGGCGCTCGCGGTCGTCGTCCTCGTCCGGAGCATGGCCAAGCACCTGCGCAAGGTGCGGTACAGCCCCGATCCGGACGGCCGGATGTGGACGCCGCCCGGCACCGTCGGCCTGCCCTCGGCCGAGCAGCCCGCGGCGGCCGAGGCGCCCCCGACGGACGGCGGCCGCCCGCCGTCCGCGCCCGCCGCACCCTGACCGACCGCCGCACCCGCACCGCGGGCCGGGTCACCCGGCCGGCCGAAAGACCGGACGTACCTGCTCACCCTCGCGGCTCCTCCTGCCGATAGACCAGCAGCGCGTCGTCGCGGTGGGGTGCGGCCCGCCGCGACGACGCCAACTCATCTCGAGGGCGAGCGGAGGTCCGCCGGTGGCGATGTGGTCCACGGTGCGCGACAGCGTGCGTGTGGGCCGCCGTGCGCCGGCCCCGCCCGCGGCGCCCGTCGTCCGCAGGCACGTCGTCGTCCTGTCCGGCGGGGGCGCCCGGGGTGCCGCCCAGGCCGGCGCGCTCGCCGCGCTGCTGGGCGCCGGCATCGACCCCGTCGGCATCGTCGGCTGCTCCGTGGGGGCGCTCAACGGCGCGTTCCTCGCGGTCGACCCGACCCCCGCACGCGCCGAGGCGCTCGCCGCCCGCTGGTCGGGCCTGCACCGCCGGGACGTGTTCGGCGGCGGCCGGCTCTCGACCTGGCGCAACGTCGTCGCGCGCCGCCCGGCCCTGTTCTCCGAGGAGCCGCTGCGGCGCCTGCTCGCCGACTGGCTGCCCGTCGACGACTTCGACGACCTCGCGGTGCCGCTGCGCGTCGTCACGACGTCCCTGACGTCCGGCCGCGCCGTCTACCACGGCACCGGTCCGCTCACCGACGTCCTGCTCGCCTCGGCCGCCCTGCCCGGGCTCTTCCCGCCGGTCCACCTGCCCGCGGGCTACGACGACGACGGCACGGTGCGGACCGAGCAGCACGTCGACGGCGGGGTCACCGACCTCGTCCCCGTCGCGGGGGCGCTCGACCTCGCCCCGACCGACATCTGGCTCCTCGACGTCGCGGCCCACCCCGGGACGGGCGCGTGGCGCGTCCGCAGCGCGCTCGACGTCCTCGTCGCCTCGCTCGCGGCATCGATGCGCTGCCGGCCGCTGCCGCGGCTCGACGGCACGGTGTTGCACCACGTCGAGCTGGGAGCGGCCCCGGACGGCCCCGGCGGCCTCATGGACTTCACCCGCACCGCCGACCTCGTCGAGGCCGGCCGGACCGCCGGCGCGGCCGCCGCGCTGTCCGTCGTGGGCGTCTGAGGCACCCCCCCAAAGATCACCGTCCTCTGGCGCCCTACGCACCCCAAGAACGCTTCTTGGGGTGCGTAGGGCGCCAGAGGACGGGTGGGCGGCGCCGCTCAGCTGTCGAGGATGATCCGGTGCAGCATCTTCGTCTGCTCGCTGACCTCGCTGACCGCCTGCTCGATGTCACCGGACTGTGCCGCGGTGTCCCGCGCGCCGCTCGCGATGCCCTCGAGCGCACGGGCGATCTCGGTCGTCACGGCCGACTGCTCCTCGATCGCGGCGGCCACGGTGTTCTGGCTCTCGCTGATCGTGCCGATGAGGGACTCGATGTTCGTCAAGGCCTGGACGCCGAGGTCGGCCGCCCGCTGGATGGCGGCGATCCTGGCCTCGATGTCGCTGATGGACGCGGCCGTGGTGCCGGCGAGCTGCTTGACCTCGTCGGCGACGACGGCGAAGCCCTTGCCGGCCTCGCCCGCCCGGGCCGCCTCGATCGTCGCGTTGAGGGCGAGCATCTTCGTCTGCTCGGCGACGCCCGTGATGAGGCGCAGGAAGTCGCCGATCTCGGTGCTGGAGCGCTGCAGGTCCCGCAGCGTCGAGGCGCCCTCGTCGGTGGCCTGGACCGCGGCCCGGACCTGGGTCACGGCGTCCGAGGACGAGCGCGCGATCTCGGCGACGGCCGCGCGCAGCTCCTCGGTCGCGGCGGCCGCGGTGTCGGAGGCGCTCGAGGTCTCGGCGGCGACCTGGACGATGTGGCCGACGATCCCGCGGAGCCGTTCGGTGGCGCTGTCGACGTCGCCGATCGAGGTGTCGGCGCGGCCGTTGCGCTCGGAGACGTTGTCCCAGATGACGACGAACCCGTGGCGGGTGCCCTCGCCGTCCGTGACGGCGTTGATGAGCGTGCGCAGGGTGATCCCGCCGAAGCTGAAGACCGCCTCGCGGGGGAGCGCGGCGGGGTCGGCGAGGATCCGGTCGATCCGGGCCGGGTCCTTGTGGAAGCGGTGGATGGATCCGCCGAGGAGCTCCTCGATGGACATCCCGAAGGCCTGCCGGACGGCGGGGCCGAGCGCCCGCACCGTCTGCGCCGCCTTGCGGTTCATGTAGACGAGGTTGAGGGAGGTGTCCGCGATGAAGCAGTTCGCGTTGAGACTGTCCAGCGTCGCCTTGACCGGGTTCCTCGGGTCGTCGAGGTAGCCGGTGATCCCCGCGGCGGCACGCTTGCCGCCCCCGTTGAGCAGCTGGGTGATGGACATCTGCGCCTGGTCTCCTGACGGGAACGACGGGTGGGACGGCCTGACCCCGGGCGGAGCCCTGTCTCCGGGTCGAGAGGGACATCGACGTGCGACGCACGTCACTTGACGGTCGATCCCGGGCAGACTCCCTTGTTATCGGTACCGCACCCGGCCGTGCGGCGAGTCCGGCCCGGGCCCGCCGGGCGGCCCGACCGGACAGCACGCCGCCGGGGATGGTGTGATGGGCCGGACCTTGCGGTGCGGCCTGCTCGGGAGGTGCGGTGAGCGACACGGTCGACGCTGTCGTCGCGCGGATGCGCGAGCGGCTGTCGGTGCTCGAACGCGACCGGGACCCCGCGCGGTTCTTCCTCGCGACCTACCTGCGCACGACGCAGGCGGTCGCGGACGCCGTCGACGACGGCCGCTTCGAGGACGCGCCGTGGGTGGAGTGGTGGGACGTCGTCTTCGCCGAGCTGTACCTGGACGCCCTCGACGCGCACCGGATCGACCCGAAGGCCGCGCCCCGGCCGTGGCGGATCGCCTTCGGGGCCGCCCGCGACGCCCCGCCGGTGCTGCACGTGCTGCTCGGGATGAACGCCCACATCAACTACGACCTGCCGCAGTCGCTCGTCGGGGTCATCTCGCCGACCCAGTTCGGCGACCCCGGCCTGATCGCCCGGCGCGAGCGGGACCACGCGCGGATCGACGACGTGCTCGCCCGCCGGGTGTCCGCCGAGGACGGCGAGCTGCGCCGCGTCTCCGGCCCGCGGCGCGTGGTCGACCGGGCGATGACCCCGCTGAACCGCCGGATGACGACGAGGTTCCTGCGCGAGTCCCGGGCGAAGGTCTGGCTCAACACCCAGGCGCTCCACGAGGCCCGGGTCGCCGGCGACGACGTCTACCGCCGCCGCCTGGCCGAGCTGGAGGTGCTCTCCTCGGCGCGCGTCCGGGACCTCACGACCCCCGGTCCGGTGCTCGTGCGCCTCGGCGTCCGCGGCTTCGGCGTCGTCCTCCCGCCGCCCTGACGACACGCTCCTCGCGCCGCGGCCCACATGATGGTGCCGCTGTTGCGTATCGCGCACATCGTTCCGTATAGCGCGTCGCTCGGATACGATCGCCGGAACCTGGGGGGACTCGTCGGGGCGGCGTCGCTGCCGTTCCATCAGGCGTTTCCGTGCGGCGAAGGGATCGTCGAGCGTGTCCGGTCAGCGGTACGACGTCATCGTGGTCGGTGGTGGATCGGCGGGCTGCGCGCTCGCCAACCGGCTCTCGGCGGACGGCACCACGAAGGTGCTCGTCCTCGAGGCGGGGCGCAGCGACTACCCGTGGGACGTGTTCATCCACATGCCCGCGGCGCTGCCGTTCCCGATCGGCAGCCGGTTCTACGACTGGCAGTACGAGTCCGAGCCCGAGCCCTTCATGCACGACCGCCGGATCTACCACGCCCGCGGCAAGGTGCTCGGCGGCAGCAGCAGCATCAACGGGATGATCTTCCAGCGCGGCAACCCGATGGACTACGAGCGCTGGGCCGCCGACCCGGGGATGCAGACCTGGGACTTCGCGCACTGCCTGCCGTACTTCAAGCGCATGGAGAACTGCCTCGCGACCGGCCCGGAGGACGTGTGGCGCGGTCACTCGGGCCCGCTCGTCCTCGAGCGCGGCCCGGCGACGAACCCGCTCTTCGGGGCCTTCCTCGAGGCCGTCCAGCAGGCCGGCTACCCGCTGACGGACGACGTCAACGGGTACCGCCAGGAGGGCTTCTCGGCGTTCGACCGCAACGTCCACCGCGGCCGCCGGCTCTCCGCGGCCCGCGCCTACCTGCACCCGGTCAAGGGTCGCGGCAACCTCGAGGTCCGCACCCGGGCGTTCGTCACCAAGGTGCTGTTCCGCGGCAAGAAGGCGATCGGCGTCGAGGTCGCGAAGGCACCGCTGTGGGGCGGCGCCCCCAGTCGCTACTCCGCCGGCTCCGTCGAGCGCATCGAGGCGGGCGAGGTGATCCTCGCCGGCGGCGCGATCAACTCCCCGCAGCTGCTCCAGGTCTCCGGCATCGGCAACTCCGAGCACCTGCGCCCGCTCGGCGTCGAGATGGTCCACCACCTGCCCGGCGTCGGTGAGCACCTCCAGGACCACCTCGAGGTCTACATCCAGCACACCGCGACGCAGCCGGTGACGATGCAGCCCTACCTCAAGCACCGGTACAAGCCGCTCATCGGGGCGCAGTGGCTCTTCCTGCGCAGCGGCCCCGGGGCGACGAACCACTTCGAGGCCGGCGGCTTCATCCGTAGCAACGAGGACGTCGAGTACCCGAACCTCATGTACCACTTCCTGCCGATCGCGGTCCGGTACGACGGGACGGCGCCCGCGGGCGGCCACGGCTACCAGGTGCACGTCGGGCCGATGTACTCCGACGCCCGGGGCCACCTGCGGATCAGGAGCGCGGACCCGACGGTCAAGCCGTCGATGCTCTTCAACTACCTGTCGACCGACCAGGACCGCCGGGAGTGGGTCGAGGCGGTCCGCCGGACCCGCGAGATCCTCGGCCAGGCGGCGATGGCGCCCTTCGACGGCGGCGAGATCTCGCCCGGGGCACAGGTGGAGACCGACGAGCAGATCCTCGACTGGGTCGGTCACGAGGGCGAGACCGCGCTGCACCCGTCGTGCACCGCCCGGATGGGCGTCGACGAGGAGTCCGTCGTCGACCCGCTGACGATGCGGGTGCACGGCGTCGAAGGGCTGCGCGTCGTCGACGCCTCCGTGATGCCGTACGTGACGAACGGCAACATCTACGCGCCCGTCATGATGCTCGCCGAGAAGGCCGCCGACCTCGTGCTCGGCAACACCCCGCTCGAGGCGATCACCGAGCCGTTCTACCGGCACCGCCCCGCCGGCCCGGTCGGCGAGCACTACCCGCCCGTCCGCACCGGTGCCCCCTCGTCCGACGGTCTGTCCGACGGTCTCTCCGACGGCACCGACCCCGACCCGACCCGGCAGGTGAGCGCCTGATGGCCAGGACCGAGACCCTCACCCGCGGGACCGCCGCGGAGCGTCTGCTGCGCAACGCGCGGTACGAGGTGCTGCCGACGAAGACGATCGAGGAGAAGGTGCTCGCGGCCGTCCCCAAGGACGTCGCGCTCACCGTGACCGCCTCGCCGGCCAAGGGCATCGAGCAGACCGTCGACCTCGCCGAGCGCTTCGCCGGTCACGGGTACAGGGTCGTCCCGCACCTGTCGGCACGGCTCATCAGGGACGGCGCGCACCTCGCCGACCTCGTCGCGCGCTGCACGGCCGCCGGCATCACCGCCGTCTTCGTGCCGGCAGGGGACGCCGACCCGCCCGCGGGCGAGTACGACGCCGCGCTGCCGGCGCTCGCCGAGCTGAGCCGGATGGGCAGCCCGTTCTCCACCGTGGGCATCACCGGCTACCCGGAGAGCCACCCGTCGATCGACGACGACGTCACCGTGCAGGCCATGTGGGACAAGCGCTCCCACGCGACGGAGATCGTCAGCAACCTCTGCTTCGACCCCTCCGCGATCGCCGGCTGGGTCAAGCGCGTGCGCCGGCGCGGCGTCACCCTGCCGATCCAGGTCGGCATCGCCGGGCCGGTCGAGGCGACCAAGCTGCTCTCGATGGCGACGAAGGTCGGGGTCGGGGAGTCGACGCGGTTCCTCACGAAGCACGCCGGCTGGTTCGCGCGGCTCGCCAACCCCGGCTACACCCCCGAGCGGCTGCTCAACCGCCTCGCCAAGGAGGTCGGCGACCCGGAGTGGGGGCTCGCCGGCCTGCACGTCTTCACCTTCAACCAGGTCGCCGAGACCGAGGCCTGGCGGCGGCGGCTGCTCGGCGAGGGCTGAGGTCCGCGGTCCGGTGCACCTCGTCTTCGACCTCGGCGGGGTCCTGCTGCGCTGGCGCCCGCTCGAGCTGGTCCGCCGGGCGCTGCCGCACCGGGCTGACGACGCGGAGCGGCTCGCCCGCAGCATCTTCGGCCACCCGGGCGGCGAGTGGTCCCGGTTCGACCGCGGCCTGCTCGACGCCGACGGGGTCGTCGCCGGGATCGCCGTGCGCACCGACCTCACGCCGGACGACCTGCGCGCCGTCCTCGCCCAGGTGCCGTCCGAGCTGGTGCCGGTGCCCTCGAGCGTCGCCCTGCTGGAGCGGCTGCACGACGGCGGGACGCCGATGTTCTACCTGTCGAACATGCCCGCGCCGCACGCCGACCGGCTCGAGGCCGAGCACGCGTTCTTCGGCCTCTTCGCCGACGGGGTCTTCTCCGGCCGGGTGCACCTCGCCAAGCCGGACCCGGCGATCTTCGAGGTCGCGCAGGAGCGGTTCGGCGTGCCCGCGGGCGACCTGCTCTTCCTCGACGACCACGCACCGAACGTCGACGCGGCCCGGTCCGCGGGCTGGCACGCGCTGCTCTTCACGGACGCCGCGGCGTGCGAGGCGGAGCTGGCGGTGCGCGGGCTGCTCTGAGCGCCGCGGCACGTCTCACGACGCCGGATCGGGTCTGCGCCCCGGGTCCCAGAAGGCCGTGCCGGCGCTCTGCCAGCGGCGGATCAAGGCATCCGCGCCGTGGGCGACCTTGAACCGACGCTCTGACTCGAACAGAGGTATCGCCTGCAGGAACTCGACGTGCACCCCGCTCGGCAGGGACGCGGGAGCCAGGATCTCTCCCACCTGCCGCATGACCAGGAAGGAGCTCATCTCGGTGCCCGGCCACAACGGGCCGTCGCACGGCACCGAATCGCCATGATCGACGGCCACGCGTTCACGGACGGAGTAGAGCCCGAGTGCCGCGAGGGCGGACGCGACGTCGTCCTCGCCCGGCCGGAGGCCGACGAAGAACTCGTTCCTGTGCCCGAGGCCGCCGGCCGGGAGATCCTGTGCGCTCGCCCCCAGCGTCGCGTAGAGATCGACGCCCTGGTCGTTCGCCGCAGCATCCCACTTGCAGATCTCCATCTCGGCGTCAGGGGCACGGAAGATCGCGTGCCTTGACGGCTCTCCCCACCGCCGTACGTAGAGCTCACGAACAGCAGCGAGCACCTCCACAGAGCCCTCCCTCCGGCCGACCGGGTCCGACGGTCACCCGCCTGCCGCCCCGCACCGCACCACACACAGGAGCGGGACCGACTCGGATCAGGCGTCGACGAGTGCCAGCAGCGCGACGACGGTCGACCAGTTGCGGGCCGTCGCGACGATCTTCGTCCTCGGCAGCACCTTCGTCAGCGGTGAGTCGATGCTGCGGCCGCTGCGGAACGCGAGGTAGAGGGTGTGGTCGCCGACCGCCATCTCGTCGTCGCCGTGCCGCAGGCCGACCGTGGCGTCGAGCGCGGCGGCGTCGGGTGCGGTCTCGCAGAACATGACGTGCAGCTGCTTGGGGGTCGCGGTGAGGTCGGGGAAGGGGTTCGCCGCCGCGACCGCACGCAGGTGGTCGGCGGTGACGACGAGGACCCGGGCCTGAACACCGCTGCGGGTGAGCAGCGCCTGCTCGGCGGCCGTGCCGAGCGCGGCGAGAGCGGCCGGCGTCCCGGCGGCCCGCGCGGGGACGTCCATGACCGCGTTGCCGCTGCGCAGGTAGGTGCGGACGCCGGTACCGCCGACGTCCTCCAGGGCGGTCGTGAGGTCCGCCATCCGCACCTGCTTCGCCGTCCCGACGTTGATGCCACGGACGAGGACGACGACGCGTACGGCTCGGCTCACCGGGCCAGGGTGCCACGCGTGCGGGGTGCGCGGGCCCGGTCTGCGCGCCCGGTCTGCGGGCACAGCGGCGCGGAGTCAGCCCGTGACGAGCCGCTCCAGCTCGGACTCGAGCCCGCCCTCGCCGACGTCGACCCGTTCCAGCGGCAGCCGCAGCACGGCGGCGGCGTCCGCGGCGGCCGCCTCGAGCGCAGGCGTCGGGTGCTGCGCGAGCCACACGACGCGGCGGTAGTGCCGGAAGTAGTCCTCGTGCAGCTCGGGGTACCGGTCCAGGCCCAGCTCGACGACGACGCTGCGGCGGAAGGACGCCGCGAGGAAGTCGGTGAGCACGTACGTCCCGGCCTCGGCCTCGAAGAGCTCCTTGAGCCGCTGGACGCCCGCGTAGACGTCGTAGCAGTGGTCCCCGGCGAGCCGGGCGACCCCGTGCCGCGCGAGGACCTCGTCGAGGGCCCCGTACGTGCCGCAGTCGGCGTACGCGACCGCGAGCCGGGCGTACCGCGGCCGGTGCGCCGCGAGTCCGGCGAGCGCCTCCTCGACGGCCGCGGCGATCCGGTCCGGGTGGTTGTGCAGCAGCGGCGGCAGCGGGTGCACGTCGACGGGCCAGCCGCGCCGGGCGGCGACCCGCCCGATCGTCAGCGACAGCGCGCCGCAGGCGACGACGCCGACGCGCGGCCCGTCGTCCGCGACCTCGTCAGACCGGGAACGACAGCTGCTCGACGAAGAGGTCGTTGAAGTCGGTGCGGTCGGAGAGCTCGACGTAGCGCACCTCCTCGAGCAGGGTCTGCGCGCCCTGGCGCTCGCGGACCGAGAGCAGGGTCATCTTCGCGCCCTCGCCGGCGACGTTGCCGGCGCTGACGATCCGCAGCAGGGGCACCTTGGGGACCAGACCGATCCGGACGGCGCTCGCGGGGGACAGGTACGACCCGAACGAGCCGGCGAGGAGCACCTGCTGGATGTCGGCGACGTCGGCGCCGATCTCCTCGACGAGGAGCTTCCAGCCCGTCGCGATGGCGGCCTTGGCGAACTGCAGCTCGCGGACGTCGCGCTGCGACAGGTAGATCGCCTCGTCGACGTCGCCGACCTCGCCCTTCCAGTGCAGGACGAAGACGCGCTCCTTGCCGACGGTGAGGAGCCGGTCGGCCAGCCCGGGGTGCTTCTCGCGGGCGACCTCGTCGGCGACGAGCCGCCCCGAGGTGTCGAGGATGCCGACGGCGGCGAGCTCGGCGACCGCGTCGACGAGGCCGGAGCCGCACAGGCCCATCGGGGCGACGTCCCCGATGACCTGGAGCTGGACGTCGTCGTCGCTGATCTTCACGACCTCGATCGCGCCGTCCGCGGCCCGCATGCCGCAGCGGATCGACGCGCCCTCGAAGGCGGGCCCGGCCGGGGCCGCGGTCGAGACGAGGCGGCTCGCGTCGCCGAGGACGATCTCGCAGTTCGTGCCGACGTCGATGAACAGGCGCAGCCGCTTGTCCCGGTCCATGCCGCTGGCGAGCATGCCCGCGACGATGTCGCCGCCGACGTACGCGCCGAGCGAGGGGAAGACGTAGGCCCGGGCCCGCGGGTGCAGGGTGAGGCCGAGGTCGGCGGCGAGCACGTCGGGGAAGCCGCTCGCGGTCATGACGAACGGGGCGACACCGAGCGGCTCGGGGTCGATCCCGAGGGCCAGCGCCGTCATCGTCGCGTTGCCGGCCAGGGCGACCTCGTAGACGTGCCGCGGGGCGACGCCGGCCTCGGCGCAGACCTCGTCGGCGAGCTCGGCAAGGGTGGCGTGCGCGGCGTCCCGGAGCCGGCCGAGGGCGTCGGGGTCGAGCATCGTCGCGCTGATCCGGCTGATGACGTCCCCGCCGAACGGCTGCTGCTTGTTGAGCATCGAGCGGACGGCGGACGGCGTCCCGGTGGAGAGGTCGAGCAGCGTCGCGACGACCGTCGTCGTGCCGAGGTCGAACGCGATCGCGTAGCGCTGCTCGGTCGTGTCGCCGCCCTCGACGTCCACGAGGACGTCGTCGACGATCACCGCGGTCACGGTGAAGTCGTTGTCCCGCAGCGCCTTCGGCAGGCTGCGCAGGGCGTGCAGGTCGACCCGCAGCTCGAGGTCGTCGATCTGCGCGAGGAGCCGGTCGAGGTCGGGGGCCTGGTCGGCGAGCGTCGGCTCGGCGAGGGTGACGCAGCGCTTCTGGACGGCGGGCCGCAGGATGACCTGCCGGCCGACGCCGACGGTGGCCGCCTTCGGCCGGGTGAGCAGCGGCGGCACCTCGACGCGCAGGTCGCGGTTCGCCTGGGCCAGGCAGGCCAGCCGCCAGCCCTGCCGCAGCTGCTCGGTGGAGAACGCCCGCGGGTCGAGGCGCGCGACCGGGACGTCGCCCTCGACGACGCGGATCTTGCACTTGCGGCACGTGCCGTGGCCGCCGCACGTGGAGTCGATCGCGATGCCGTTCCAGGACGCGGCGTCGAACACCGTGACGCCGGGCGGCACCCGGACGTCGCGCTCGGCCGCGAGGTTCTTCTGGTCGGCCTCGCCGGGGACGAACGCGATCCGCACCCGGCCGACGCCCTCGGGGGCCGAGGGCGCCGGGGGTGCCGGGTGCTCGCCGAGCAGGCCTTCGCGCAGGTACGCCTCGCGGGGGGCGGGG
>NZ_MWLL01000116.1 GCF_002198675.1 Kineosporia sp. R_H_3
GCGGGCGCCGGGTCGCTGCACGCGGCCAGGACGAGCACGGACCCGACGGCGGCGAGGACCGCGGCGGCAGCGCGTCGGGGGCGGCGGGCAGCGGTCCGGGTCACGCCCTCACGCTAGCCCGCGTCGTCCCACCCCGGGCGGCCGCGTCAGCCGCGGACGCTCGCCAGCTGCGCCCGCTCCCCCGGCCGGCGCCAGGCGTAGGCCTCGAGCACGGTGGCGAGCACCGGGTCCATGGAGAGCCTGCGGTGCACGGGCAGCGGCGCGTTGACGATCTCGAACCAGATGCCGTCGTCGGCGGCCTGCAGGACGGCGCGGCGCAGCTCCTGGAGGCCGCTGTCGCCGAACGAGTCCACGCCGCCGAGGTTGACGCTGATGCCCTTGGGGCGCGAGCGCAGCAGCGCGCCCAGGCCGGAGCGCAGGATGGCCGTCGACGTCGCGGTCTCGATCTCCCCGCTGAGCGAGACCCGGATCCACTGCCGGGCGGCGCGGTCGATGACGGACACGATCTGCACGGCAGGTGCGGCTCCTTCCTGGGCCGGGTGCTCGACTGCTCGACCGTCCGCGGGCCCGTCGGACGCGGACGGGCCGCGCCCGGCAGGCTCCTGTGCCGGTCCTCTGACTTGTCGGCGGGACGTGTGCGCTCTTGAGATCGTTCGCAGCCGCACCACCCTCTCGGCGGTGATCCGCCCCGGACGGCGTCAACCCGGCGCCCCCGGCGGCCGACACCTACAGGGTGACAGCGCGACCGCGAGCCGTTGCCGCCGCGGCCCTCGTGCTCGCGGGCGGCCTCGCCGCCGCGCCTGCCGCCGCGGCCGTTGCGCCCGCGGCCCCGGGCGGCTCCGTAGCCGCTTCCTCCGCCCTCTCCGACGTCTCCTCCGCCGCCCTGACGAAGGCCCCGGCGGGCCTGCTCCGCTCGGACCCGGAGAACGGGTCCTGGGCGCGGCGCACCCCCGACGCCGTCCGGCTCTGGTTCACCTCCGGCACCGTCGCGCGGGCCGCGGCCGTGCGGGTCTCGACGCCGCGCCGGACCTCGGCGACGGACGTGCGGCTGTCGGTGTCGGGTGCGGTGCTCAGCGTGCGTCTGCCGGACGACGGTCCGGGTGACTACCGCGTCGTCTGGTACGTCCTGCCGGGCGCGGACGGCGCCGGCGCCGCCGGGGCCGACACCGGGTACGGCGCGGCGGACGGCGAGGGCGGCGCCGCGGGCACGGTCGCCTTCCGGGTCGGCGGCGTCCGGCCCGCTCCCGGCTCGGACCGCGACCCGGACGACGCACGGGTGCCGGGTACGCCCCGCGCGGGCGGCTTCACCATCCCGGACCGGCCGACCACGTCCGGCGGCCGCGACGACGCCACGACGACCCCCACCACGACAACCCCCACGACCACGACGTCCACCACCACGACCTCCGCCGCGGCCACCGACGCCCGCCCCACGACGGCCCGCGCCGGGCTGCCGGCGCTGCCGGCGCTGCCACCCGGGCCCGCCGTCACCCCCGGCGACGGCCCGGCCGTGACGGCCGCGCTGCTCCTCACGGACCCCGTCGGCCTCGGCGTGACCGGGCTCGCAGGGCTGCTCGCGTGCGCCCTGGCGGCCCGCTGGTCGTGGCGCCGCGGCACCGCGGCCGGCCTGCGACCGCGCTGATCGGCTACCCGCCCGACCCGTCGAGCGTCGTCTCGCGGTACCCCTGCACCCCGGCCCCGGCGAGCTGCGGCGGGGCGTTCCACTTCTGCACGCGGCTGCCGTCGCAGACGTCCGCGGTGATCGTCGACCACTGCGCGAGGCCGCCCGACGTCTCCCCCGGCCTCCCGAGGGACAGGCAGCGTCCCTGGACGTCGGTGATCGTGTACGCCGTGGCGCGGGCCCCGGTCGCCCCGAGCTTCACCCAGTGCTGCGCGGTGTCGGCGGCGTCGCAGGGAACGGTGAGCACGTACCCGCCCGTCGACGTCGGCGTGCGCAGGCAGTGGTCACCGGTCGGCGCCGGCGTCGTGACGAGCCCTGTCACCGGGTCGTGGACGAACCGCTGGTTCCACAGCACCGGCCGCGTCGGGTCGGCCTTGCAGGGGAAGGCGATGAGGTAGGGCCACGTGACCTTCTGGTTCGTCACGTCGAGGCAGCGGCCGAACTCGCCGTAGTTGACGAGCTGACCGGTCACGTCGCCGGCCGCCCCGGCCCCGACGGCCGAGCTCGGCGCCCAGTCCCGGGCCGCACCGCAGTCGGCCTGCAGGGTCAGCCCCGCCCCGGCGGCGAGCGTCGGGGCGTCGACGCAGGCACCGGACAGCGCCGTCGCGTCGAACCGCTCGAGCTCGATCCGGCCGCCGTCGTTGTACGCCCACTTCTGGTGCGGGCCGCCGTCGCAGGGTGCGAGGAACGCCACGACGTCGTCCACGGCACCGCCGAGCGGCCAGTGGTGCTCGGCCCCGGTGCTCGCGGCGAGGCCCGTGACGTCCTGCCACGTCGGCGCCGTCGCGACGCTCGTCACCTCCCAGTCCCAGAGCTGGCGCGGCCACACCGAGACGTGCGCGAGCGAGCCCTGCCAGTACGGGTTGGACGGCGCCTGCACCCAGCCCGCGACGAGCTCGCCGCCCCACCCGACGTGCCAGTAGCCCGCGGTGCTCCCGGCCGACGTCCACAGCGGGTCCCAGGCGACGAGCGCGCCGTCCACGTAGAGCTTGGTCCCGCCCCAGCCGACCGACGCCGCGACGTGGTGCCAGGCACCGTCGGCGTACGTGCCGGTCGAGGTGACCGTGCGCCGGGACGTCGGCGAGACGCCCCACACGAGGTGCCCGGCCGAGTCGACCCAGAGCATCCTGTCCGCGGTGGTGCCCGCCGTCCCGGGGTCGCCGCCGAAGCCGATGACGGTGCCGCTGCGCGCCGTCGTCCGGAACCACGCCGCGACCGTCACCGCGGCGGGCGGGGCGAACGACGTCGACGTCCGCAGCCAGGACGACGCCCCGGAGAACGCGTGGGCCGAGCCCTCGACCGGGCCGGTGAGGTCGGGCGTCACGGCCGTCGAGGACGACGCCGTCGCGTCCGCGGGGGACGTGCCGTGGTCGGTGAGGTCCGCCCGGTCCCGTGGCTCGCCGGTCAGGCACATGCCGTCGTAGGTCCCGCTCACGGCGCTCTGGGTGCCGGCGAGGACGACGGAGTAGTCGTCGCGGAACGACCACAGCTGCTCGTCCCGGGCGGCGTCGCACGTCGCGAGCACCGGGACCGATCCCGTGGCCGGTGCGGTGGACGGCGAGGCCCAGCACAGGTCCGCGGAGGCCGAGTACGTGCCGACCTTGACGAGCCCGCCGGCGATCCCGGCGTCCGTGCGGTTGAAGGCGTAGACGACCTCGACGGAGCGGTCGGTCCACCCCGCCGGCAGCCCGCCCTCGGAGGACGCCGTGGCGACCGACTGCAGCAACGCGTAGTACGGCGCCTGCGGGGTGCCGCCACCGGTGACGCACGAGATCGTGTTCGTCGCCCGCCAGGACTCGGGGTGCCCGGACGGGTCGTCGAGGTAGTAGCGGATGACGACCGCGTAGGACGTCGGCGACGCACCGTCGGCGGAGACCGTCGCTCCGGCGCTGCCGCGCAACGGGTTCGCGGCCGTCGCGCAGGGCAGCCGGGTCAGGTCGCCCACCTCGCCGGTCCCGGCGACCGTCGTCCGGGCCGCCCGGACGACGGCGAGCCCGGCCTCCAGCCCGGCGCCCGCGGCGTGCAGGGTCCGCTCGCGCGCCCGCTCGGCCGCCGTGGGGAGCACCTCCCCGACGACGGTCGCGAGCACCGCGACCGACATCGCCGCGGTCATGAGCAGCACGAGGACGACCTGGAGCATGCCGACGCCCTCGTCGTCGTGCCGCCGGGGCCGCAGCGCGGCGAGCGGTCCTCCGGGGCGGGTCATGACCGCGCCACCTCCGCGCAGACCTGCTCGGACGCGACACCGCCGCTCTCGCCCGCGCCCTCGGTCAGCGGGACGACGGTCCCGGCGGGGACCGGCCCGCCCGTCGCCCGCCGCAGGCGCAGGTCGACGACGACCCGGCCCTGCGCCCAGTCGTCGTCCGCGGGGAGCAGCGCGAAGACGGGCTGGCCCGTCGTGTTCGCGACGCCGGTCGCGAGGGTGAGCCACGCGGTCGGCGTCGTCGTGCCCGCGGTCCAGGTGCGGGTCTGCAGCACCTGCTCCGCCGGGACGACGCGCCACTGCCGGCAGACCGCGGGACCGCCTGCCGCGGCAGCGGTCCGGGCCTCCAGGTACGTGTCGGCACCGACGGTCGCCGGCGGGTTGACGAGCTCGGCGGAGGCGAGCCCGCGGCGGACGGCGTCGACCGCCCGGCGGGCGTCCTGCGCGGACGCCGCGGTCGCGTCGAGCCGGCCCGCCGTCCGGATCATCCCGGTGACCGCCAGCGCGCTCACGACGAGGACCACCGTGAGCAGGATGCTCCCGACGAGCAGCTCGACGAGGGTCGTCCCCTCGTCCCGCGGGCGCGGACGGCGGGTCACGCCGTCCCCGTCCGGGCCGCCGACGCCGGGCCGGTGCCCATGGCGTTCGTCGCGGTCACCGTCACCGAGTACGTCGTCCCCGTGGTGAGACCGGTGAGCACGCAGCCGTTCGCGGCCGACGTGCACGTCGCACCGCCCGGGGCCGCGGTCGCCGTGTAGCCGGTCGGGGGCGAGCCGCCGTCCCACGACGGTGCGTCCCAGACGACGGCGAGGCTGCCGGGCGCGGCCGTCGTCACGGTGACGCCGGCCGGCGCGCGCGGGGTGACCGGCGCGGACCACTTGCGGGCGAGGTACTCCTCGAGCACCCGGCGCTCCGCGGTCGTCGCGGTCCCCTCGAGGACGACGACCTCCTCGATCGGGCCGCGCCAGCGGTCGTTGACGGAGCCGTCCGGCCAGATCGTGCAGCCGAGCCCGGCCGCCCCCGTCCCGGTGCTGCGCAAGGCCGCCGTGGCCCGGACGACGGCGGCCTGACCCGCGGCCCAGAGCACGACCTGCCCCGGGTCGTGCTGCGCGCCGACGACCTGCGCCGAGGTGCGCGACCAGTCGAGCGCGGAGACCGCCTTGTCGCTGAACGCGGTGTCGGCGGCGGCCTGGGCGCTGCCGGCGACCTTGTAGACCTGCCGCGCCTGGCCGCCGAGGTGCGTGCCCCAGGTGACGACCTGGCGGTACGGCGCGGTCGCCGGGGTCGGGTCCGCGGCGGTCGCGACGACGTACACCGTGCTCGGCGTCGCCCCGTTGGGCAGCAGCACCGGGTCCGCCGCGAGGCACGTCGTCGTCCCGTCCCAGTCCGGGACGACGCGACCGGCGCCGACGACGCTCGACGGCGGGGTGCTCCCGGCCCGGACGGTCGCGTCGTTGCCGCGGGCGGACTTGTCCTTCCAGCGCCGCACCGGCTGCCCCGAGCCGGTCACGGCCGTCGTCCCGGCCGCGTCGGTCGCCAGCGTCGCGAGGTCCGCGCCGTCGAGCCACCAGGCGAGCCGGGCGCCCGTCATCACCGCGGCCGGGTAGGGGATGACGGTCGTCGAGGCCTCGGCACCGGCGCCGAGCGCGTTGGTGGCGACGACGTGCACCGTGTACGTGACCCCGTTGACGAGCCCGGTGAGGCGGGCGCCGAGCGCCGCCGCTGCGGCCGTCGCCGTGACGGCGGTGCCGCCGTCGCCGGGGACCGCGGTGAGCGTGTAGCCGAGGATCGGCGAGTCCCCGGGCGAGGCCGGCAGCGCCCACGTGAGGTCGGCGACGCCGTCGCCGGGGACCGCGACGAGCAGCCGCGGCACGGACGGCGTCGGGCGCCGGATCTCGAAGAGCGGGTCGTCGGAGGCGTCGCGCAGCGTCGAGGCGGTGTAGAGGCAGCCGCCGGGGCAGCCGCGGGCCGCCGCCCACGAGACCGCGGCGACGACCCGGTAGACGGTCGTGGCGGGGACGTTCCCGATCCCGGACGCCGCGACGCAGGCCCCGCCCGCGACGGGCAGCGAGCAGGTCCCGACGTAGGTCCGCACGGTGAACTGCTGGCCGCCGACGACCACGGGGTCGGAGACGGTCTGCGCGGTGCCGGAGCGCAGCCCGGTCAGCGGCACGAGGGCCGGCCGGGACGCGCAGTCCGTCGGGGTCGTCGCCGGGTCGGTCGCGGCGAGGTCGAGCCCCGCGGGCGCCGCGGCCCACTGCTGGGTGACGGCCGACGCCGTCCGGCCGTCGAGCAGGGGCACGCACCCGTCGCCGCGGGCCGTCACGGGGACGGCGGCCGCCGTCCCGAGGGCCTGCGCGGCGAGCCGGACGGCGGTCTGGTGCCGCTGCAGCGCCGCGGCCGAACGGGTGCTCCCGACGAAGGTCACGGAGGCCGAGGCGAGGACCAGCCCGACGAGGACGACGGCCAGGACGTTCTCGAGCAGCGTGAAGCCCCGGTCGTCCGGCGCCGGGGGCAGGGGCGCGTGACGGCGACCGTCCGACCGGCGGCCGCACGAGTGCATGCCTGTCAGATCGTCCGGATCCCCCCGTTCTTGACCCGGGCGCGGCAGGACGACCCGACCGGACCACAGCCGGTCCGCCGGACGGCGATCAGGCCCCTGACCGGGACCGATGGCCCGCGGAAGGGCCTGCGGGACGTGCCCCGCGGGCCGTCCGGACGACGCCGTCCGGGGCGGATCCGGAAGAAGTGTTCGGAGAATCGGCCCGGAGGGCGCAGACTAGGGGTGTGACGCAGAGCCCTCCTCGCCAGCGCCGGCCGCTTCCGACCAGCCCGTTCCAGCGTAAGGAGGTCACCCTCCCCACCACGGCTGACTTCCACGTCGGTGACCGGGTGACCCACGACCACTGCGGCCTCGGCCGTGTGGTCGCCGTCTCAGAGCACTACGTGACCGTCGACTTCGGGTCGGCGGGCACCAAGCAGGTCACCCCCGCAGCGCGGGGCTTCTCGATCCTCTAGCCAGGTACGCGGCCGCCTCCGGGCGGCCGCGTCGCCCGGTAGAAGACCGCCGGACGACGTCACCGCGCAGCGGGTGGCGGCGTCCGTAGGGTCCGCACTGCCCCACCACTCGTGCGAGCGAGTCCCCGGCCCTCCCGGCCTGCGGACCCCCCCGAGTGTCCCCGGTCACGTCCCCCCGTCGCGTGCATGATCCGCGCCGGGAGTGGCACAGGGCCCCAGGACGGAGCCGCGCCGCTCCGTGATGATGCGCATCTGCGCCACGTCAAGCCCGGTCCGTCGTCACGCCGGCCGGGCCCGGTGCCCTCCACGACGGGACGCCCCGGCACCGCAGCCGGGCGGGTGTCCCGCAGCAGGTCGCACGGCGACGACGCCGGGCCCTGCCCCAGACCATCGCACCGCGGCGCGCCCTGCGCCGGACCGCTGCGGCACCCCACGCCGGCGCACCGCCGGCTCCAGGACGGAGACGCCACATCGTCATGTCTGCAGACACGGGACACCTGTCCGAGCACGAACCTGCTGCCGCCCACGCCCCTGCCCAGGCCCGGGCGAACCACCTCACCGCGCAGCCCGTCGACGACTACTCGTGGCGGCCGCTGCAACGCTCGACCCGCGTCGCCGTCGCCCTGGCGCTCGCCGTCACGATCTACTACGTCGTCTTCCTGCTCAACCCCGCCTACCGCGGCAACCCGTGGCTGTGGGGGGCGGTGCTCTTCGCGGAGGGCCTGACGGTCTTCCAGGCGCTCGGCACCTGGTGGACGGTCCTGGCCAACCAGGGGCACCCGGACACGACCGAGGTCGTGCTCAACCGCCGCCGCCTCACCACCGGTTCCTGGACGCCGACCGTCGACGTCTTCATCACCGCGTGCGGTGAGCCCGTCGAGATCGTCGACGGCACGATCCGGGCCGCGCGTGACATGGCGGTGCCGCACAAGACCTGGATCCTCGACGACGGCAAGTCCGACGAGCTGCGCGACCTGTGCGCCGAGCTCGGCGTCGGCTACCTGCGCCGCGGCGACAACGCGCACGCCAAGGCGGGCAACGTCAACGCCGGTCTGGCCCGCACGGACGGCGACTTCGTCGTCATCCTCGACGCCGACCACGTCCCGAGCCCGGACTTCCTGGTCCGTGCCCTCCCGCACCTGTTCGACGACGGCGTCGCGTTCGCCCAGACGCCGCAGGCGTTCCCGGCCGCGAAGGGCCTCGTCGCCACCGGCACCGCCGAGGCGCAGCGGATCTTCTACGAGCTGGTCTGCCCCGGCAAGAACCACTTCAACGCGGTGTTCTGCGTCGGCACGAACGTCATCTTCCGGCGGGCGGCCCTCGACCAGCTCGGCGGCATGTGGACGGCGAGCAACTCCGAGGACATCTGGACCTCGATCGAGCTGCACCGCCGCGGCTGGCGCTCGGTGTTCGTCCCCGAGACCCTCGCCCGCGGTCTCGCGCCCGACAACCTGCTCGCGTTCTTCAAGCAGCAGTTCCGCTGGTCCTACGGCGGCTTCGAGATCCTCCTGCGCGGCGGCATCTTCCGCCGCAAGGGCCTGACGCTCGACCAGCGCTTCCAGTACCTGCTCACCGGCACGAACTACCTGCTGTCGCTCGGCGCCATGGTGCTCATGCTGCTGCCGTCGGCGTACCTGCTCCTCGGGCTCAGCCCCGTCACCGCGACGATGTCGGTCTGGCTCACGCACTACGTGCCGTTCTACACGCTCGTCCTGGCCGTCACGTGGCTGCAGACCGGCGGTTTCAAGCCGTCGGCCGTCGTCACGAGCATCGGCGCGGCGCCGATCCACCTGCGGGCGCTCGTCATGGCCGTGCTGGGCCGCAAGGCGAAATGGACCGTGACCAACGTCAAGAGCGGCCGGCTCCCCGGTGTCCAGCTCGTGCTGCCGCACGTCGCGCTGCTCATCCTCAACGTCACCGCGATCGCCGTCGGCATCGCGACGATGACCGACCCGCTCGCCACCGGCCTGTCCGTCGTGTGGGCGTCGCTGCACGTGCTCGTCCTCGGCCGGGTCGTCGTCGAGGCCGTCCTCGCCCCGGGCCAGGAGCGCGAGCGCCGCGAGGACCGCAAGGCCGGTGCCCGCATCATCCGTGCACTGCCGTGGCCGGCACGCACCGACGACGAGCGCAGCGCGCAGGCCCTCGCATGAGCGCCTCCCCGCTGACCTCCCCGCGCACGGACCCGAAGGGAAACCCCATGATCGACCTCACCGAGCTCGACCCCGCCCGCGGCACCGAGGCCCGCGACCGCACCCCCGGCGGCGACACGGACGCCGTCCGCCGGCTGTCCGCGGACTCCCCGGGGCGCCGCGCCGCCGGTACCCCGGCCGCGCCGCGGCACCCCCTGCCCCGCACCCGTCGCCGGCCCGACGTGAAGAAGTGGTGGTCGCGGCTCCTCGTGCTCGCCATGATCGCGGGCGCGGTGTACGGCGGGACGAAGCTCGTCGAGTACCGCACGACCCAGCAGCAGACCATGGACATCGGCACCGTGACGCTCACCGCGCGCGCCACCGCCGTCTCGCCGTCCCAGCTGGGCGTCGTGAAGACGGTGGCCGTGAACGCGGAGGACACCGTGAAGGCCGGGGCCCGGCTCGGCACCGTCACGACGACGACGGTCACCGGCAACGGCCGCGTCGAGACCGCCGAGATCGCCGTCCGCGCACCGTCCGACGGCGTCGTCGTCGCCGACCCGATGCCTGTCGGCGCGACCGTCGCGCCCGGCCAGGCCTTCGTGAGCATCTACGACCCGGCGGACATGACCTTCGTCGGCGACGTGAAGATCGACACGCTGACCCACCTCAGCAGGGGCATGACCGTGACGCTCACAGGTCCCGGCCTGGCCGCGCCCGTGACGGCGAAGGTCGAGCGGGTGGCACCGCGGGTCGTCGGCAGCACCGACGACGTGGCGGCGGGCGCCATGCAGCTCGTGCTCACCCCGGCCGCGACCACGCAGGTCGCCGACCTCGTGCCCGGCTACCAGCTCACCGGCTCGGTCCAGGCCGACCCGGACGCCACGCCTGCCGGTGGCGGGATCCTCAGCGGCTCCTGACCCGTTCTCCAGGAAGGCTTCTCATGACGCACGCGACGACCGACAGAACGACCGGGCCGCCCAGCCCCGGACAAGGCGGCGACCCGGCCGCGGACGTCCGCCGGCCGCGGCGCCCCCGCAGGACGACGGCCCTGGTCGCCGGTGGACTCGTCGTCCTCCTCGCCGCCCTCGGCACCTGGTGGTGGACGACGCAGCGCTGGCAGACCGAGTGGCGCGACGACTTCGACGCCTCGGCCGGGAGCCTGCCCTCGCAGGACTGGATCGTCGACACCGGCACCCAGTACCCCGGCGGTGCACCCAACTGGGGCACCGGCGAGATCCAGACCTACACCGACGACCCCGCGAACGTCGGCCACGACGGCGACGGTCACCTGCGCATCACCCCGACGGTGGACGCCTCGGGCGCCTGGCGGTCGGGTCGCATCGAGACCCGGCGCACCGACTTCGCCGCCGAGCCCGGCGGCGAGCTGCGCGTCACGTCCCGGATCAAGGTGCCGGACGGCGGCCAGGGCTACTGGGCGGCGTTCTGGATGCTCGGCGAGGGGTTCCGCGAGAACGTCACCGACTGGCCCGGCGCGGGCGAGGTCGACATCCTCGAGGTCATCGGGCGCAAGCCGACGACGGTGCACGGCACGCTGCACTGCGGCACGGCACCGGGTGGTCCCTGTTCCGAGACCGACGGTCTCGCCGGGGCCAGGTCCGTGCCCGACGGCACCCACCTGTCGGAGGGTTTCCACGACTACGCCGTCGTGTGGGACCGCACCGGCGCGACCGAGGAGCTGCGCTGGTACCTCGACGGCGACCTCTTCCACACGGTCCGCTCGAGCGACGTGCCGGCGGCGGTGTGGGAGAGAGCGACCGGACGAGGCTTCTTCGTGCTGCTCAACGTCGCGATCGGCGGCGGCTGGCCGGGGCCCCCGGACGGCACGACGACGCCGGGCCGCCCGATGCTCGTCGACTCCGTCGCCGTCGAACGGCGCTGACGGCGGGCGCACGTCCCGGTGCAGGGCGCCCCGGGCGGCGTGATGATCGGACGGTGAGGGCCCACGGCAGCGCGACGGACGACGGGGCGGCGGCGCGGTGGTTCCTCACCCCGGCCCGTCGCGGCAACCCGGCCACCGAGATCGACCGGCTGCCCGAGGACTCCCCCGGGTCCTGGTGCGGCGGCAACCGCGTCGTCCCGCTCCTGCACGGCGCGACGTACTTCCGCCGCCTCCACGAGGTGCTCTGCGCGCTCTCGGCGGGCGACCGGGTGTTCTTCACGGACTGGTCCGGCGACGCCGACGAGCGGCTCCTGCCCGACGGCGGCGAGGTCGGGGACGTCCTGCGCGACCTCGTGACCGCCGGTGTCGAGGTGCGGGCGCTGCTGTGGCGCTCGCACTCCGAGCGGCTGTCGTTCACCGCCGCGCAGAACCAGCGGCTCGGGCGGTGGCTCAACGAGGCCGGCGGCGAGGTGCTCCTCGACCAGCGGGTGCGCCGGTTCGGCTCGCACCACCAGAAGCTCTTCGTCGTCCAGCACACCGGGCACGCGGAGCGGGACGTCGCGTTCGTCGGCGGGATCGACCTGTGCCACGGCCGCCGCGACGACGAGGAGCACGCAGGCGACCCGCAGCAGCCGCCGATGGACCGGCGCTACCGCGGCCGCGCGCCGTGGCACGACGTGACCTTCGAGCTGCACGGCCCGGTCGTCGGAGACCTGCTGCGCACCTTCGCCGAGCGCTGGAACGACCCCACGCCGCTCGACCGCCGCACCCCCTACCGGCTCCTCACGCAGCGCCTGGCCCGGATGCCCCGCCACCCGCGGCCGCTGCCCGAGGCGTTCCCCGACCCGCCGGCGGCCGGCCGGCACGCCGTCCAGGTGCTGCGGACCTACCCGCGCAAACGGCCGCGCTACCCCTTCGCGCCCGAGGGCGAGCGAAGCGTCGCCCGCGGCTACCGGACGGCGTTCGGGCTCGCCCGGAGCCTGGTGTACCTCGAGGACCAGTACCTGTGGTCCGGCGACGTCGTGGAGTCGCTGTGCGCGGCGCTGCGCCGCTCGCCCGGCCTGCGGGTCGTCGCCGTCGTCCCGCGCTTCCCGGACGCCGACGACGCGCTCGCCGGGCCGGCCAACCGGCTCGGCCAGATCGACGCCCTGGCCCGGCTCTACCGGGCGGGCCCGGGCCGGGTCGGCGTGTACGACGTCGAGAACGCCGCCGGGACGCCGATCTACGTGCACGCCAAGGTCTGCGTCGTCGACGACGTGTGGGTCAGCTGCGGGTCCGACAACGTCAACCGCAGGTCCTGGACGTCGGACAGCGAGCTCACGGTCGCCGTCCTCGACCCGGAGCGGGACCCGCGCGAGCCGCGGGACGTGAGCGGCACCGGGGACGGCGCCCGGGTGCTGCCGCGGACGCTGCGGATGCGTCTGGCGGCCGAGCACCTCGGGCTCGCGGCGGACGACGCACGGCTCGTCGACCCGATGGCGAGCGCCGACCTGTGGGCGGCGCGGGCGCGGGCGCTCGACGACTGGCACCACGCGCGCCGGGCGGGCGAGCGGCCGCCCGGCCGGGCCCGCGTGCACCGGCCGCAGCCGGTGCCACGCTGGGCACGCACCTGGTCGGTGCCGCTGTACCGCACGGTGTACGACCCCGACGGCCGGTCCCGCCCGCTGCGGCGCGCCGGCGAGTTCTAGGGTGGCAGCGGGCCGGACGGTCCGCCGTCGAGCAGGGAGGTCGTCGTGGCCGGCAGACGCTCGGCAGGGATCCTGCTGTGGCGCAGGGGGTCCGGGGGTGTCGAGGTGCTCGTCGCGCACATGGGGGGCCCGGCGTGGGCCCGCAAGACGGTCGGTTCGTGGTCGGTGCCGAAGGGCGAGTACCTCGACGACGAGGACCCGTTCGCGGCCGCGCTGCGCGAGTTCGCCGAGGAGCTCGGGCAGCCGGTGCCGGCCACCGAGTTCCTCCCGCTCGGGAGCGTGCGGCAGAAGAGCGGCAAGGTCGTGACCGTCTGGGCGGCCGAGGGCGACCTGGACCCGGACACGTGCGTGAGCAACACCTACGAGGCCGAGTGGCCGCCGCGCTCGGGACGGATCCAGACCTTCCCGGAGATCGACCGGGTCGCCTGGATGACCCCGGAGGAGGCGAAGGCGGTCGTCATCCCGGCCCAGGCGGAGCTGTTCGACCGGCTCGTCGCGGCCCTGGCGGCGCCCGGCGACCCGTCGTGACCCGCAGCACGTCCCTGACAGGAGATGTCGTCTTCGAGGGCTAGCGTCGGGCCATGCCGATCTTCGAGTCGACGGTCGATGTCGACGCCGCGCCCGCCGCCGTCTGGGACGTCCTCGTCGACACCGCCCGCTGGCCGCAGTGGGACTCGGGCGTGCTGGGCGTCGAGGGGAGCGTCGCCCTGGGCGCGAAGGTGACCGTGCGGGTGGAGGCGAACCCGGGCCGGGCCTTCCCGGTCAGGGTCGTCGAGCTGGCCCCGCCGGGCGCGATGACCTGGCGCGGCGGGATGCCCCTGGGCCTGTTCACCGGGACCCGGACCTACCGGGTCTCGGCGCAGGGCGCGGGCACCCGCCTCGTCATGCGCGAGGAGTACACCGGCCCGCTCGCGGGCCTCGTCACGCGCTCGATCCCGGACCTGCAGCCCTCGTTCGACCGGTTCACGGCCGGGCTCAAGGCCCGCGTCGAGGGCGGCGCCGGCGCCGCCTGAGCCCGCGGCGCGGGCCGTCAACCGAGCCAGGCCCGGTACGCCGGGTCCTGCGCCGCCGCCCAGACGCCGTCGAAGTCCGTCTCGGTGGTGTAGCCGCGCACCTGCTCGAGCGCGTGCAGCCGGCCGTACGTGAACGTGCTCTCACCGGCCGCGTGCGCCGCGGCCGAGAGCTCGACGAGGTAGCCGCGGATGACGACGCTGTCCTGGTGCTCGCCGAGCACCTCCTGCACGGCCGCCATCTGCTTGCCGTACGCCTTGGCGTCCTTGCCGAAGGCGGCGACCAGGCTCTCTCCCGCGTACCGGGCGCGCTTGGCGGCCTTGCGGACGTCGTGGAGCAGCAGGTCGTGCTCGGCCGGGTCGTCGGTGGCGTGCGCCGCGTCGACGAGCCGCGCCGTCCGCTTCCACGTCTTGCGGACGAGCGGCAGCAGGACGTCGGCCGCCGGGCCCTCGGCACCGGCGGTGAACGGCGGCGTCGCGACGAGGGCGTCGAGGGTGTCGAGGAGCGCGAAGTAGCGCGGGGTGTCCAGCGTGACGAGGGCCTCGTCATGGGCGGCCCGGTAGCGCTCGTCCATCGTGCGCACGATCCGCTCGACGACCGGGCCCTCGACGAGGCCCGCGGGCTCGGCCTCGACGAGACCGCGCAGGTGGTCGCGGACGACCTCGGCGTCCCGGGCCGCGCCGAGCTCCTCCCCGAGCCAGGCGAGCTCCTCGCGCAGCGGCTCGGTCACCTCGCGGTCGAGCAGCGGCCGGTACACGGTGAGCGCGCTGCGCAGCCGGCGGCAGGCGACCCGCATCTGGTGGACGGCGTCCTCGGCGTCGACCCGGACGAGCGGGTCGTGGGTCTGCAGGTGCGCGACCTGGTCGCGCAGGTACGCCAGGACGACGGCCCCGGCGCTGCCCTCGGCAGGCGGCTGCGCGGCGTCCTCGCCGGCGTCGTCGGCGTCCTCGTCCGCGCCGGGAGCGGCCGGGACGCGCCCCGCGGCGGCCAGCGCGCGGGCGACCTTGGACGGCGAGTCGCTCACCGCGGCGCCGGCCTTGACGAACGCCTTGACGACCTTGGCGAGCAGCTTCTCGGTGCCGCCGACGAGCTCGACCTCGATCTCGTCCCAGGCGGTGAGCGTCGTCCAGCGACCGTTGGCCGAGGGCACCGACGCGTGGACGGCGTCCACCGCGACCTCGGCGAGCACGGCGCCGTCCGCCCCGAGCAGGTTGCGGACGGTGCGTGTCGTCCGCAGCCGGACGACGGGGACGATCGCGACCCCGCGGGCGTGCACCTCGACCCCGGCGCGCAGCGCGGGCGGCACGACGCGGGTGGCCCGGCCGAGCGGGTGGTGCTCCTCGGTGCGGGCGCCGCCGGACGCCGGCCGCTTGAGGTGCCAGCCGCCGTCCGTGCCGCCGGTCCGCCGGCGCAGCGTGAGCCGGGCCTTCTGCAGCCGCAGGTCCTCGGTGTCGAAGTACGTCGCGTCGAGGGAGTGCTCGACCGGGTCGGAGACGGCCGCCACCCCGGCGACGCCGAGGAGGTCGGGCAGGACGAACCCCGCGGGGGCGTCCAGCTTGCGCTCGATCTCGACGTGGCGGGTGGGGGCGGGGGGCGTCATGTGGCCAGTAAACATCCAGAAGGTGAACAGAACGCGGGCCGTCCGGACCCGGTGCTGACGACCACCTGACCGGAGCACCCGGACGACGGCGCGCAGGGCCCCGGGGCGGCGCACGTCGCTTCTCACGATCCGAGACTCATTCGTCCGGCCCTTGAACAGGCCGGGACCGCTCACCTACCGTTGACGCCAGGTCACGAGTACCAGCGTCAAGCCCCGGCTCGCTGGTCGGCAACCCTCCTCCGCGGTGGGGTGCTCCGGGTGAGGACCGGGCCGCTGCCCGACCGGCAGCGGCAAGCGCGGACCTCTCGACGAGGTCCCTCCGGCTGGAGGAGCCATGACCGCTGTGCTGTCCCACCTCGAGAACGACACCTGTCCGCCCGCCGACCCCTGTGCGCAGGGCGCGCCCGTGGCCCGCACCGCCACCGCCACGTACGCGCCCGTCGTCCGCCCGCTGCTGCCCGTCGTCGGGCGCGACCTGCGCAGCCCGGTCGTCCCCGGCGGCACCGTCCGGTACGCCAACCTCGACTACGCCGCGAGCGCGCCGGCCCTGCAGACCGTCGCCGACCACGTCTGCAGCGGCCTGGAGCACTACGCGAGCGTGCACCGCGGCGCGGGCTACGCCTCGCAGGTGAGCACCGCGATCTACGAGGGCACCCGGGCCACGGTCGCGGCGTTCGTCGGCGCCCGCCCGGACGACGTCGTCGTCGTCACCCGGAACACGACCGACGCGCTCAACCTGCTCGCGTCCGCGGTGCAGACCGACGGCCCCGGCGGCGGCGAGGTCGTCTTCCTCGACGTCGAGCACCACGCGAACCTGCTGCCGTGGACCCGGCTGCCGCACCGCTGCGTGCCCGCGCAGGAGACGGTCGCGGGCACGCTCGCCGCGCTCGAGGCCTCGCTCGCGCAGCGCCCCGCGACGCTCGTCGCCGTCACGGGTGCGAGCAACGTCACCGGCGAGGTGCTGCCCGTCGCGGACGTCGTCCGGATCGCGCACGCGCACGGCGCCCGGGTCGTCGTCGACGGCGCCCAGCTCGTGCCGCACCGCCGCGTCGACCTCGCCGCGATCGGCGCCGACTACCTCGCGTTCTCCGGCCACAAGGTCTACGCCCCCTTCGGTGCGGGCGTCCTCGTCGGCCGCCGGGACTGGCTCGACGCCGCACCGGCCTACCTCGCCGGCGGCGGCGCCGTCCGCACCGTCGACACCGCGGACAGCCCGGACTCCGCGACGACGCAGTGGGCCCCGGCCCCGCAGCGTCACGAGGGCGGCACCCCGAACGTGCTCGGCGCCGCGGCGCTCGCCCAGGCCTGCCGTGACCTCGCCGGGCTGCCCGAGGGCGCGCTCGAGGCGCACGAGGCGTCCCTCGTGGCCCGCCTCGAGGAGGGCCTCGGCCGGATCCCGGGCGTCGAGGTGCTCCGGATCTGGGCGGACTCCCCCGACCGGGTCGGCGTCGTCGGCTTCACCGTCGCCGGCCACGACCCGGGCCGGGTCGCCGCGTACCTGTCCGCCGAGCACGGCATCGGCGTCCGCGACGGCAAGTTCTGCGCGCACCCGCTGCTGGCCCGGCTCGGGCACGGGGACGGTGCGGTCCGGGCGTCGCTCGGGGTCGGCTCGTCGTCCGAGGACGTCGACCGGCTCCTCGCGGCGGTCGAGCAGCTCGTCGTCGAGGGCGAGACCTGGGAGTACACGCTCGAGAGCGGACGCTGGACGCCCGTCGCGGACCCGCGCCCGCTGCCGGACTTCCTCGCCGGGATCGTCTCCGGGACGCTGCCGCCGGCCGGGACGTCGCCCTGCCAGGGCTGAGCCGCTTCCGGGGCTGAGCCGCTTCCGGGGCTGAGCGCATGCCGTGGCCGGACGGGTACGGCACCCTGGGGCGGTGAGCTCCTCGCCGTCCCCCCGGGACCCCGTCGCCGACCTGCGCCGGATCGCCTTCCTCCTCGAGCGCAGCCTGCAGTCCAGCTACAAGGTCAAGGCGTTCCGCGGGGCGTCGACGGCGATCGCCGTCCTGCCCGCGGGCCGGCTCGAGGAGGCCGTGGCCCGCAACGAGCTCACCGCGCTCAAAGGCGTCGGGGACTCGACGGCGAAGGTCATCACGGCGTCGCTGCGCGGCGAGGAGCCGGAGTACCTCGCGCGGCTCGAGCGCGAGGTCGGCGGGCCGCTGGTCGAGGGCGGCGACACGCTGCGCGCGGCGCTGCGCGGGGACCTGCACTGCCACTCGGACTGGTCGGACGGCGGGTCGCCGATCGAGGACATGGCGGTCACGGCGCTCGAGCTCGGGCACGAGTACACGGCGCTCACCGACCACTCGCCGCGGCTCACCGTCGCGCGCGGGCTCACCGCCGAGCGGCTGCGCCGGCAGCTGGACGTCGTCGCGCGGCTCAACGAGCAGCTCGCACCGTTCCGGCTGCTCACCGGGATCGAGGTGGACATCCTCGACGACGGCTCGCTCGACCAGGAGGAGGACCTGCTCGCCGAGCTCGACGTCGTCGTCGCGAGCGTCCACAGCAAGCTGCAGATGGAACCGGCCGCGATGACCCGGCGGATGGTCGCCGCGGTCTCGAACCCGCACGTCGACATCCTCGGGCACTGCACCGGCCGGTACGTCACGACGAACACCCGCACCGGCAAGCCCCGGGCGGAGTCCCGGTTCGACGCCGAGAAGGTCTTCTCCGCGTGCGTCGAGCACGGCGTCGCGGTCGAGATCAACTCCCGCCCGGAGCGGCTCGACCCGCCCAGACGCCTTCTGCGGCAGGCGGTCGAGGCGGGGTGCATCTTCTCCGTCGACACCGACGCGCACGCCCCCGGCCAGCTCGACTGGCAGCCCTACGGCTGCGCCCGCGGCGAGGAGTGCGGCGTCACCGCCGACCGCGTCGTGTCGGCGTGGGCGCTCGACGACCTGCTCGCCTGGACGGCGGACCACACGTCCCGCCCGGCCTGACGGGGCCCGCGGCGGCGCGATCCGTCGTCCGGGCGTGACCTAGGACCCGACGCGTGACGGATCCGTGAACGCTCACGGGTCGGTCGCCGGCCCGGGGCGACCTAGGGCCCGGGGGGTGCGCCACGGGCATGGCCGACGCTGACAACGACCAGCGGGGGACGCCGCCGTGGCGTGGAGGTGAGGGACATGCGCGACCGGACCGAGGACGACGCGGCGCACCCCGTGCGGGGCGACGTCCGCGACGAGGCCTGGGACCTCATCGCGTCGCCCGCCTGGCGCCCGCCGTCGCCGCGGACCCCGTTCGACGTCACGCCGCCGGTGCTCGTCGGGCTCGACGGCGGCGTCGGTGGTGAACGGGCCCTCGAGTGGGCGCTGCGCGAGGCCCAGGAGCAGGGCGCGCCGGTGCGCGCCGTCACCGCCTGGTCGTGGGACGCCCGGCTCCTGGCCGCCGTCGGCGGCCGTGCCGCCCGGCAGGTCGAGCAGGCCCGCCTCCTCCAGGAGGAGCAGCTCGCCCGGGTGCTGCGTCGCTTCGGCCCCGTGCACTGCCGCATCGAGACCGTCCTCGGCGAGGGTGACGCGGCCAGCCTGCTCCTCGAGGAGTCCCGTCGCGCCCGTCTGCTCGTCGTCGGCAGCCACGCCGAACCCGGCCGCCCGGACGTCGGCTCCGTCGCCCGCGCCTGCGTCCGGCTCGCGGCCTGCCCGGTCGTCGTCGTCCCGGTCCGCCTCACCGCCTGACCGAACCCCGCTCATGCTCGGGATCGGTACCGTTCCGGGCGCTCCGGACCGCGAGATCCGGTACCGGGCGTGAGCATGGGCGGCCCCGACCACGCCGCAACCAGAACCGTCCCGTGGAGCCGTCTCGCGCTGCGCGGTGCGGGTGGTCGCGTGCGGCTCAGTGGATCGCCAGATGGTCGCGGACGAGGCCGGAGATCCGGTCGCGCTCGCTCTCGGCGACGGGTTCGTCGTCCGCGTAGCCGAAGATCCGCGGGCCGAGCCGCTCCGGCGGCAGGTCGGGCATCCGCGGGACGACGTGGACGTGCACGTGCTCGAACCCCGGCCGTTCCGCGAGGAGCATCGTGTACGTCTTCGTGCAGCCGACGACCGCACGCAGCGCCGCCGTGACCCGGACGAGCAGCCGCCCCATCGCCTCGCCCTCCGCCTCGGTCAGCTCGTCGAGCGCGAGGACGTGCCGCTGCGGCACGAGCACGAACCACCCGGGCAGACCGCCCTCGAAGTTGTGCGCGAGGTACCAGCCGGCCTCGACCCAGGTCGCCTCCCGCACGGGCAGCGCCCCGAGCCGGGCGCTGATCGAGCACGCGTAGCAGCCCGTGGGGACGGCGGCTCCGGTCATGCCCCCATCCTGCAGCCACCCGGCCCGTCCAGGACACCGCTCATGCTCGGGCTCGGTACCGTTCCGGGCGCTCCGGACCGCCGGATCCGGTACGCGGCGCGAGCATGAGCGGGGTTCAGGGCAGGCCGTCAGCGGGGGGTCAGGCGGAGCGGGAGGCCGCCGCGGGGACGCAGGGTCACGAGGGCGTCGACGGTCGGCGGCGGCACCCCGTCGGGGCGGCTGACGGTGCGGTCGCGGAGCAGGCCGGCGAGCACGAGGACGGACTCGACGACCGCCATGTCGCGGCCGATGCACAGCCGGGGGCCGGCGCCGAACGGCACGTAGTCGCCGCGCGCCGGGCCGCGGGACGGCGGGGCGTCGCCGAGGAAGCGCCCCGGGTCGAACCGGCGCGGGTCGGGCCACGACCGCGCACGGCGGTGCAGGAGCCACGGGCTGAGCAGGACGAGCGTCCCGGCCGGGATCGCGACCTCGCTGACGACGTCGTCCGCGAGCGCGCGCCGGGTGATGACCCAGGCCGGCGGGTAGAGCCGCAGCGCCTCGTCGACGACGGCGCGGGTGTACGGCAGGTGCGGGACGTCGTCCCACCCCGGGGCACGACCGGCGAGGACGGCGTCCAGCTCGGCGTGCAGCCGGGCCTGCACCTGCGGCGACGAGGCGAGCAGGTCGAGGGTCCACGTGAGGGACGACGCGACGGTCTCGTGGCCGGCGATGACGAGCGTGAGGATCTCGTCGCGGACCTCGCGCGGCGCGAGCCCGCCGTCGGCCCCGGCCTCCCCCGCGTCGACGGCGGCGAGCAGCAGCGCGAGGACGTCGCCGTCGTCCGGCCCGACGCCGCGGGCGCGGCGCTGCGCGACGAGGTCCGCGCACACCGCGTCGAGGGTCGCGACGGCCCGGCGCAGCCTGTACCGGCGGGGGGTGGGGAGCCAGCCGGGCAGCGGGGACGCCGCGGTCCGGACGACGGCGTGCAGCGCGGTGTCGACGGCCCCGACGACACGCTCGCCGACCGGGCGCAGGTCGGCGGCGAAGAGGGTGCGGCCGACGACCTCGAGCATCGCGCGCATCGCGGCGCCGTCGGCGTCCACGACCCCGCCCGGGCCGGCGGCGTCCCACTCCGCGCGCATCCGCTGCGCCGCCGTCCCGGCCGCCTGTGCGACGGCCTCGAGCGAGCGCGGGTGGAACGCGGGCTGCGCGACCCGGCGGTGCCGCCGCCACACCTCGCCGTCCGTCGTGAGCAGGCCCGCGCCGGTGACCAGGGACAGCGCGCCGTACTGGAGCGTCGCCTTGCCGTAGCCCCGCGCGTTGTCGACGAGCACCCGGCGCGCACCCTCGGGCGTGTTCACGAGGAGCACCTGGCCGCGCGGCATCGGGAAGGCGACGAGGTCGCCGTACCGGGCGACGAGCCCGTCGAGGAACGTCAGCGGGTCGCGCCGGATCGCCGGGACGGCGCGGAGCATGTCGAGCGGCAGCGGCCCGTCGACGTCGAGGCCGGTGTAGCGCGCGTTGCGCCGAGGACCGGAGCGCCCGGGGGGCGCCGGGGACGCGGGGGTCGCCGGCTCCGCCGTCACGGGGTCCACGCCGGGCGCCGGACGGTCAGAGGTACAGGCCGGTCTGACCGTCCGCGACGCGCGGCGCCGCGACGGCGTGGATGTCCCGCTCGCGCAGGAGCACGTACTGGCCGCCCTGGAGCTCGACCTCGGAGCGGTCCTCGGGGTCGAAGAGCACCCGGTCGCCGACCTCGACGTGCCGGACGTTCTGGCCCACGGCGACGACCTCGGCCCACGCGAGACGCTTGCCGACGGCGGCGGTCGCCGGGATGACGATGCCCGCGGTCGAGCGCCGCTCCCCGGCCTCGCCGTCGGTCGAGACGAGCACCCTGTCGTGGAGCATGCGGATGGGCAGGCGGGCCGCGTCGGTCCCGCCGAGCGGCGCGGCCGTCGGGGTCGTCATGCCCCGAACGGTACTGCCCGGTCACCAGAACCGGCTGCCCGGGACCCCCTTGAACGGCCCGACGACGCGCTGCGTCACCCAGCCGCCGTAGAAGCCGCCGTCCTGGCCGCGCACGGTCTCGCCGTCGACGGTCACGTGGTCCATCCGGTCCGGGTAGAGCGCGACGTGGCCGGCGAGCGCCTCGTAGCCGGCCGTCGGGTCGGGGTAGGTCCAGGCGGCGGACGGCGCGACGCGCGCGGCGCCGTCCGGGCCGGGCCCGCCGACGACGTCGAGGTAGCCCGCCATGCCCTTGAACTCGCACCACGAGGACCCGGCCGCCGGCCGGAACGCCCCCTCGGCGGCGTCCGCGAGCGGCAGGTAGTACGTCGGCGGGTGGCTCGTCTCGAGCACCCGCAGCGCACGCCGGGTCTCGAGGACGACGAGCCCGCCGAGCACGACGACGACGTGCTCGGACGACGGCTCGACCCGGGGCGGGCGCGGGTAGTCCCACACCGACTCCTGGCCGGGCCCGGGCACCTCGGGGACGACCCCGGGCGGCAGCGGGCGCACGGAGCCGCTCAGCCCTTCCTGCGGCGGCGGCGCAGCACGACGGACAGGAGAACGAACAGCGCGACGGCGGCCGCGACGGCACCGACGCGCTCGGCCCGCAGGTCACCCTGAGGCGTGTAGACGGCGGCCTGCAGCCGGCCCTTGGCGTCCTCGACCCCGCGGGCGGCGAGCGCCTTCGGGTGCGCCCGCTCGACGAGCTCGTCGACGGTGGCGGCGAGGTGCTCGCGCCGCCGGGCGATCTCGGCCTCGATCGTCGCCGGGTCGCTGCTGCGCCGCGCGACGACCTCGCCGTCCAGAGCGGCGCGCTCGACCTCGGCGGCCACCTTCTCGACCGCCGCCTGGGTTCGTGCCGCTTCGTCCGTGCTCACGGGCCCCACCTCCTGAGGAATCACGCTATGCCACCGGGAGCAACCGCACATCCGCCGTCGGTCACGGCGCGTCGCAGCGCGTCGCCGCGCATCGGTCGGCCGTTACCGAGTCGAGACCGCTTTGCTCTTGTGTTCCACAGGCTGAACGGCGTTCCATATCTGGCACAGCCCGGAGCGGTGCTGGTCGAGGGCGACGGAGGTGGCGGCATGGCGGACGACGCCGCACCGGTCGGTGTCGTCGGTCTCGGCGTCATGGGGTCCGCCATCGCCCGGCGCCTGCTCGCCGGGGGCCTCGCCGTCGCCGTCCACGACGTCCGCACCGACGCCCGCGCCGCCCTGGTGTCCGCCGGTGCGGCCGACTGCGCGGACCTCGCCGCCCTGGCCGCGGCCTGCGACGTCGTCGTCCTCTCGCTGAACACCGCCGCCGTCGTCCGCGAGGTCGTCCTCGGCGACGGTGGTCTGCTCGCCGCCGCCCGCCCCGCCGGCGCGGCCCCGCTGCTCGTCGTCGACATGTCGAGCATCGACCCGGTGTCGACCCGCGACCTCGCCGCCGCCGCGGCGGCCCGCGGCGCCGCCTGGGTCGACGCCCCGCTCTCCGGTGGCGCCCCGGCAGCGGCCGAGGGCCGGCTCGCCCTCATGGTCGGCGGCGCCGAGGCGGACGTCGACCGTGCCCGCGTCGTCCTCGACCGCCTCGCGGCCCGGGTCACCCACCTCGGGCCGGCCGGCAGCGGCCAGGTCGTCAAGCTCGTCAACCAGGTGCTCGTCGGGGCGGCGTTCTCCGCGATCGCCGAGGCGGCCGCGCTCGTGCGCGCCGAGGGCCTGCGGCCCGCGGACGTGCTCGGCGCGCTGACCGGCGGCCGCGCGGACTCCGCCCTGCTCCAGGAGTTCTTCGTCAAGTTCGCGACCGGCGACCTCACCCCGACGGGCCGGATCGCCAACATGGTCAAGGACCTCGACACCGCGCGCGACCACGGCCGCGGCGTCGGCGTCCCGCTGCCGCTCACGTCACTGGTGTGCGAGCTCAACCGTTGGCTCGTGGCACAGGGGCACGGAGACGCCGACAGCGCGGCGCTCATGGGATTCTTCGACGCGTCCCTGCTGCCGTCGGGAGGCCACTCATGAGCGACACCACGAGCGACACGCTGCACGAGAACGGATCCGGGGCTGTCGTCGTCGACGACCCCCGCATGCTCGACCTCGTCGACGCGGATGTCACCGCGCAGTGGCTCGGCGGGGACGCCGCCTGGTCCGAGGGCCCGGTGTACCTGCCGGACGAGGACGCCGTCCTGTGGTCCGACATCCCCGGCAACCGGATCCTGCGCTGGGACGCGGCCGGCGGCGAGGTCACGGTGCACCGCACCGACGTCGAGTTCACCAACGGCCGCACCCTCGACCTGCAGGGCCGGGTCGTCGCCTGCTCGCACGGCCGGCGCGGCATCGAGCGCACCGAGCCGGACGGCACGACGCACGTCCTCGTCGACCGCTGGACCTCCCCCGCCGGCCCGGTCCGCTTCAACTCCCCCAACGACGTCGTCGTGAAGTCCGACGGCACGATCTGGTTCACCGACCCCGCCTACGGGATCATCCAGGCGCACGAGGGCCACCCCGGGACGCGGGAGTACGGCGACCACCACGTCTTCCGGTTCGACCCGGCGACCGGCGAGGTGACCCCCGTCGTCGTCGACGTCGAGGAGCCCAACGGGCTCGCGTTCTCGCCCGACGAGTCGCTGCTCTACGTCGCCGACACCGCGGTCGCCGCGGGCCTGGGGCACTTCCTCGCCGCGAACCACCACATCCGCGTCTACGACGTCGTCCACGGCCGCTACGCCAAGAACGGCAGGACGTTCGCCGAGGTCTCCCCCGGGGTCGCCGACGGGTTCCGGGTCGACGTCCACGGCAACGTCTGGACCTCGAGCGAGGACGCCGTCCAGGTCTTCGCACCGGACGGCGTGCGGCTCGGCGCCGTCCCGGTCCCGCAGAAGGTCGGCAACGTCTGCTTCGGCGGCCCGGACCGCTCGACGCTGTTCGTCGCCGCGACGGCGGGGCTGTACCGGATCGACACCCGGACCCGCGGCTGCTCGCCGACCGACCTCCTCGCGGGGACGTCATGACCGGCACCGCGACCCCGGCCGTCACCGGCCCCGCCGGCCCCGTCGGCCTCGTCGGCCTCGGCGTCATGGGCGCCGCCACCCTGCACCGGGTCACCGGGCAGGGCGCCGACGTCGTCGCGACGAGCCGCTCGCGGTCCTCCCGGGACGCCGTCGCCGGCACCGCCCGCACGACGCTCGTCGACACCCCCGCCGAGGTCGCCGCCACGGTGGCGGACCGCACCCCGGCCCCGGCCCCGGTCGTCGTCCTCGTCGCGGTCACCGCCGGGCCGCAGGTGCGCGCCGTCGTCGAAGGCCCGACCGGGCTGCTCGCGGGCCTGCCCGCCGGACGCCGCCTGCTGCTCGTCGACACGAGCACCTGCTCGCCCGCCGACGCGCGCTCGCTGCACGCCGACCTCGCCGCCCTCGGCCACGGCGCGCTCGACGCCCCGGTGAGCGGCGGCCCGTCCGCGATCGGCCGCGGCACCCTGTCCGTCATGGCGGGCGGGGACGCCGCGGACCTCGCCGCCGCCCGCCCGGTCCTCGACCTGTTCGCAGGCACCGTCGTGCACTGCGGCGGCCCGGGCGCCGGGCAGGTCACCAAGGCCGCCAACCAGCTCGTCGTCGCGTGCACGATCGAGGCCGTCGCCGAGGCGCTCGCGCTCGCCGCCGCCAACGGGGTCGACCCGGCGCTCGTCCGGACCGCGCTGCTCGGCGGGTACGCGGCCTCCCCGGTCCTCGACCTCGCCGGCGACCGGATGATCCGCGCCGACTTCCGCACCGTCGGCGCCGTGTCGCTGTTCGCCAAGGACCTCGGCATCGTCGCCGAGCTCGCCGCCGCGTCGGGCGTCGCCACGCCGGCCGCCGACGTCGTCCGCGGGCACGCCACCGCCCTCGCGGCGACCATGCCGGACGCCGACCACGCGGCCCTCGTGACGCTGTTCGCCCCGGACGGCCTCGCAGCGCTCGCCGGGGCCACCGCCGCGCCCCGCCCCGCCACGGACGCCGGAGCCGTCTCATGACCAGCAACCCGTTCGACCTCACCGGCACCGTCGCGCTCGTGACGGGCAGCAGCCGCGGCATCGGTGCGGCGCTCGCCGAGGGCCTCGCCCGCGCCGGGGCCACCGTCGTCCTCAACGCCCGCGACGGCGAGGCCCTCGAGGCCGCCCGCACGGGCCTCGCCGCCGCCACCGGTGCCACCGTGCACGCGTCGGCGTTCGACGTCACCGACGACGCGGCGGTCGCCGCCGCGGTCGCCGGCGTCGAGAGCACCGTCGGGCCGATCGGCGTCCTCGTGAACAACGCCGGGGTGCAGCACCGGGTCCCGATGCTCGACCTCGACGTGGCCGACTGGAACCGGGTGCTCGCCGCGAACCTCACCGGGCCGTTCCTCGTCGCCCGGGCCGTCGCCCGCGGGATGCTCGCGCGCGGCGCCGGCAAGATCGTCAACATCGCCTCGGTGCAGGCCCGGCTCGCCCGCCCCGGCATCGCCCCCTACGCCGCGAGCAAGGGCGGCATCGCGATGCTCACCCGGACGATGTGCGCCGAGTGGGGGCCGTCCGGCGTCCAGGCCAACGCGATCGCCCCCGGCTACTTCGACACCGTGCTCACCTCGGCGCTCGTCAACGACCCCGAGTTCGACGCCTGGGTCAGGGGCCGCACCCCGGCCCGCCGCTGGGGGCGTCCCGAGGAGCTCGTCGGGACGCTGCTGTGGCTCGCGTCCGGAGCGTCCGACTTCGTCAACGGGCAGGTCGTGCACGTCGACGGCGGCATGACGGCGGTGGTCTGAGTGGCCCCGCCGAGCAGCACCCGGACCGTCCGCGCCCTCGTCGCCCACGGCGCCGGCGACGTCCGCGTCGAGGAGCACCCGGCGCCGGTCCCCGGCCCGGGCCAGGTCGCCGTCCGCATCGCCTACGGCGGCGTCTGCGGCTCCGACCTGCACTACTGGCGGCACGGCCGGGTCGGCGACTTCTACCTGCGTGAGCCGCTGACCCTCGGGCACGAGGTCGTCGGCACGGTGCTCTCCGTCGGGCCGGGCGCCACGGGGGCGCCCGCACCGGGCACGCCGGTCGCCGTCCACCCGGCGACGCCGTGCGGCACCTGCCCGGAGTGCCGGTCGGGACGGCGCAACGTCTGCCGCGCCGTCCGCTACCTCGGCAGCGCCGCGCACCTGCCGCACGTCCAGGGCGGTCTCGTCGACGTCCTCGTCGTCCCCGCCGACCAGGCCGTCGCACTGCCCGACGGGCTCTCGCTCCTCGACGCCGCGGTCACCGAGCCCGCCTCGGTCGCCTGGCACGCGGTCACCCGGGCCGGCGACGTCCGCGGCGCCCGGGTGCTCGTCACCGGCGCCGGCCCGATCGGGGCCCTCGTCGTCGCCGCGCTGCACCGCGCCGGCGCGGCCGAGGTCGTCGTCACGGACGTCGCCGCGGAGCCGCTGGCCCGGGCGGCCGCCGTCGGGGCCACGACGACCGTCGTCGTCGGCCCGGACGCCCCGGCCGTCGACGGCCGCACCCCTGACGAGGCGCTCGCCGCGCTCGAGGTCGACGTCGCGATCGAGTCGTCCGGCAGCCCGGCCGGGCTCGGGACGTGCGTGCGCGCCGTCCGCCGCAGCGGCCGGGTCGTGACCCTCGGGCTGCTCCCGCCCGGCGACGTCCCGTTCCCCGGCAACCTCGTGGTGACCCGGGAGATCGAGCTCGTCGGCACCTTCCGGTTCGACCACGAGATCCACGACGTCCTCGCGGCGCTCGCCGACGGCTCGCTCGTCACCGGTCCGGTCGTCACGCACGTCCTGCCGCTCGCGCGGGCCGCCGAGGCGCTCGAGCTCGCGGGCGACCCACGACGCTCGGGCAAGGTGCTGCTCGACCTGACCGACGACCTCGACGACGACACGGCCGGGGGTGCGACACCATGACTGCCGTGCCTGACGTCCGCTCCCTGCGCTCGGTCGACTCCCCCGCGCCCGCCGTGACCCGTGCCGTCGCCCTCCTCGAGGAGCTCGCGCGCAGCGGCAGCCCGCTCGCGCTCACCGAGCTGGCCCGCCGGCTCGACCTCGCGAAGTCCACGGTGCTCAACCTGTGCGTCGCGCTCGAGGGCGGCGGGATGGTCCGGCGGACCGACTCCCGCTGGGCCCTCGGCTACAAGGTCGTCGAGCTCGGCCAGGGCTTCCTCGCCGGGACCGACCTCGTCGCGGAGTTCCGCCGGCTCACCGACGCGCTCCCCACCGGCCACCAGGAGACGGTGCTGCTCGCCGTCCTCGACGGGCCGGACGTGCTGTACCTCGCCCGGCACGACGGCACCCAGCCGGTGCGCCTGGCGAGCGACGTCGGACGGCGGCTGCCCGCCGTCGTCACGGCCCTCGGCAAGGCGATGCTCGCGAGCCTGCCGGAGGACCAGCTGGAGGCCCGGCTCGGTCTCGTCGACGAGATGCCGGTCCTCACCCCCCGCTCGCACCGGACCGTGGAGTCGCTGCGCGCCGACCTCACGGCCACCCGGGCCCGCGGCTACGCCGTCGACGACGAGCAGAACACCGAGGGCGTCACGTGCCTCGGGGTCGCCGTCCCCGGCATGTCCGACCCGCCCACCGCGGTGAGCACGACCCTGCTCACCGCCCGGATGACCACCGACCTGCGGGAGGCGCTCGTGCGCGACCTCACCGACCTCGCACGGCAGCTCTCCTCGCTCGCCCGGCTGTAGACCGCTCCCCCGACCGACCCCCTGCGACAGCTGCATCCAGCGAACCGAACGTTGTCCCACAGGCTGAACACGTACCGCACAACGACGTGACGAAGGACGGATGATGACCATGGCCGACACCGCGAGCCCGCGCCCGCTCGTCGCCGTGAGCCGGGGCGACCTCCCCGGCACCGCGGTGGCGGGCCTGGCCGCGGCCGCCGAGGTCCGCTCCTGGCCGACCGACACCCCGCCGACCGCCGATGAGCTCGCCGCCCTCGTCGCCAGCGCGTCCGGGCTGCTGGCCCTGGGCACCGACCGGATCGACGCCGCCCTGCTCGACGCCGCCGGACCCCAGCTGCGGGTCGTCGCGCTCGCCTCGATGGGCTACGACGCGGTCGACCTCGAGGCGGTCGCCGCCCGCGGCGTCGTCGCGACCCACACGCCGTCCGTGCTCGCCGAGACGACCGCCGACCTCGCCTTCGCGCTGATCCTCATGGCCCGTCGCCGGCTCCGGGTCGCGGCCGAGACCCTGCACGCCGGGGCGTGGCGCACCTTCCGGATGGGCGACCTGCTCGGCATGGACGTCCACGGCGCGCGGCTCGGGCTGCTCGGCTTCGGGCAGATCGGCCAGGCGGTCGCCCGCCGGGCCCGGGGGTTCGCGATGGACGTCGTCCACGTCGACCCGGCGCGCCCGGACGGCGGCGGGCTGTCCCGCGCCGTGTCCATGGACGAGCTCGTCGCGACGAGCGACGTCGTCAGCGTCCACGTCCCGCTCACCCCGGGCACCCGCGGCCTCGTCGGGCGCGACTTCCTGGCGGCGATGAAGCCGACCGCCACGCTCGTCAACACCGCCCGCGGCGGGGTCGTCGACGAGGACGCCCTCCTCGAGGCGCTCGCGGCCGGCACGATCCACTCGGCCGGGCTCGACGTCATGGAGCGCGAGCCGCGCAGCGACCCGGCGGACCGGCTCTTCGCCGAGTCCCGGCTCGTCGTCCTGCCGCACGTCGGCTCCGCGACCGAGGCGACCCGGGCCGCGATGGTGGACCTCGCAGCACGCAACGTCGCCGAGGTGCTCGCCGGCCGGCCGGCGCCGACGCCGGTCCCGGGCACGCCCGCGGTCCCGGGCACGGGGTCGGGCCTCGTCGCAGGAGCCACGTCGTGAGCGCCCTGCTCGAGGTCCAGGGCCTCGTGAAGTCGTTCCACGGCAACCGGGTCGTCGACGACGTGTCGTTCACGCTCGAGGCAGGCCGGATCGTCGCGCTCCTCGGGGAGAACGGCGCCGGCAAGTCGACGCTCATCAAGATGCTCGCGGGCGTCTACAAGAAGGACGGCGGCCGCGTCCTGCTCGGGGGCCAGGACCTCGAGGACCCCGGGGTCCGCCACCGGATCTCCTTCATCCACCAGGACCTCGGCCTCGTCGACTGGATGACGGTCGGCGAGAACATGGCCCTCTCCCTGGGCTTCCCGCGCCGCGGCGGCGGCTCGCGCGGCCTCGTCGACTGGGCCGCGGTCGACGCCCAGGCGACGAAGGCGCTCGCGCTCGTCGGCGGCGGGATCGACCCGTCGACACGGATGTTCGACCTCCCGCGCACCGAGAAGGCGCTCGTCGCCATCGCCCGCGCCCTCGTCACCGAACCCGCGCTCCTCGTCCTCGACGAGCCGACCGCGAGCCTGCCGGCGGCGGACGTGCAGCGCCTGTTCGACGTCGTCCGGGAGCTCGCCACCGGCGGCGTCGGGATGATCTACGTGTCGCACCGCCTCGACGAGGTCTACGACATCGCCGACTCGGTCGTCGTCATGCGCAACGGGGTGAAGGTCGGCGACGCCCCCGTCGCCGAGGTGCCGCCGGCCCGGCTCGTCGAGCTCATCGTCGGCCGCAGCACGCGGGCGGTGAGCCCCGGCAAGGTCGGCAGCGCCGTCCGGCTCGAGCTCGACGGGCTCGTCGCCGGGGACGTCGGCCCGGTCGACCTCACCGTCCGGCAGGGCGAGGTCGTCGGCCTCGTCGGCCTGCGCGGCGCCGGCCAGACCGAGGTCGGCCGCGCGATCGCCGGCGCCACCTCGGTGACCGGCGGCCGGATGCGGCTGGACGGCACCCCGTTCGCGCCGCGCTCCACGACCGACGCCGTCGTCGACGGCGTCGGCTTCGCGACGTCGAACCGGGAGACCGAGGGCATCGCCGCCGGGCTCTCGGTGCGGGAGAACCTCTTCCTCAACCCCGGGGTCTGGGGCCGGCGGCTGCGGTCGCTGTCGACCCAGCGCGCCGAGCGTGTCCGCGCGCGCGAGCTCGTGGCGCGCTTCGGCGTCCGGCCCGGCGACCCGGAGGTCGCCGCGGACACCCTCTCCGGCGGCAACCAGCAGAAGGTCGTCCTCGCCCGCTGGTTCGGCGTCGGCCGCAAGGTCGTCGTCCTCGAGGAGCCGACCATGGGCGTCGACGTCGGCGCCAAGGCCGACATCTACGCCCTCCTGCGCGAGGCCGGCGAGCAGGGCACCGCGGCGGTCGTCGTCTCCACGGACGTCGAGGAGGTCGCGGCGATCTGCCACCGGGCGCTCGTCTTCGGCCGCGGCCGGGTCACCGCCGAGCTCGCCGGCGACGACCTCACCGTCGCCGGCCTCGTCGCGGCCGCCTCCGGCCTGCCGCCCGCCCCCCTGCCCGGCACGACGACCGGCACGACGAACAGCCCGACGACCAGCACCACGGACGAGGAGGTCCGGTCATGACGCTGCACACGTCCGTCAAGTCGACGGCGCTCGAACCACGGGCGGGGACGGCGCTGAGCCGCCGCGTGCTCACGGTCCACGGCATGGTCGTGCTCACCGTCGCGCTCGCGATCTTCTTCAGCGTGCTGCGGCCCGACACGTTCCCGACCCTGCTGAACTTCCGGCTGCTCGCGGCCGGCAAGGCGGTGCTGCTCGTCCTCGCGCTCGCCGTGAGCGTGCCCATGGTCGCGGGCAAGATCGACCTGTCGGTCGGCTACGCGGTGGGCCTGTGGCAGGTCATGGCGCTGTCGTGGCAGATCCAGGGCATGGACTACCGGCTGACGATCGTGCTCGTGCTCCTCGGCGGCGCCGTCGTCGGGGCGGTCAACGCCCTGCTCGTCGAGCTCGCCCAGGTCGACGCGTTCATCGCGACGCTCGCCACCGGGCAGGTCATCAACGCGATCACCTACTGGCACACCGGCGGCCGCCAGATCACCGACACCGACGGCAAGCGGGCGCAGGCGTTCGACGCGCTCGCGACGTGGTCGGTCGGCCCGGTGCCGGGGCCGTTCATCATCGCCCTCGCCCTCGCGGTCGCGCTCTGGGTGGTCCTGGAGTTCTCGCCGATCGGCCGCTACCTCTACGCCGTCGGGGCGAACCCGAAGGCCGCCGAGCTCATCGGCGTCCGGCGGCGGTCGTACGTCGTCGGCGCGATGGTCACCTCCGGCGTGCTCGCCGCCGTCGCCGGGATCCTGCTCTCGGCCCGCCAGGGCGGCGTCGTCCAGGCGAACATCGGCCCGGAGTTCCTGCTGCCCGCGCTCGCCGCGGCGTTCCTCGGCTCCACGACGATCCGGCCGGGCCGGGTCAACGCGTGGGGCACCGTGCTCGGCGTCGTCATCACGACGCTCGGCATCTCCGGCCTGCAGCAGCTGCTGCCCGGCCGCTTCTACCTGGAGCCGCTGTTCAACGGCCTGACGCTCGTCGCCGCGATCACCATCGCGAGCCTGGCGAGCCGTCGACGGCTGGCGAGCGCCGAACGGCACCAGGCCACCGACACACCGGCACCCGCCGGTGACGGCGCCGCCCTTGCCCCCGGGAGGGCCACGGACGACGCCGCTGCGGACGAGGCGACGGCGCCCGTCCAGCAACCCGAAGGGAGCACCACATGAGAACCGCTGCTCGCAGTCGCGTGGCGGTCGTCGCCGCCGCCGGGTTCCTGCTCACCGCGTGCGGCAGCGCGTCGGTCGGCAGCGGGGACGCCTCGTCGTCCGCGCCCGCCGCCGGTGCGTCGTCCTCGGCGCCCGCCGCGAGCGACTCGGTCGTCGCCGACGCCAAGGCCTTCGTCGAGGCGAGCCTCGCCGCGAAGGAGGGCTTCACGCCGCCGTCCACCGGCCCCAAGGCCCAGAAGGCGGGCTCGACGATCGTCTACGTCGCGGCCGACCTCACCAACGGCGGCGTCAACGCCGTCGGCGAGGGCGTCAAGGAGGCCGCGGCCAAGATCGGGTGGAAGGTCACCGTCATCGACGGCAAGGCCTCCGCCCAGGGCCGGACCGACGCCCTCAACCAGGCGCTGGCGTCCAAGCCGGCCGGCATCGTGCTCGGCGGCTTCGACGCCAAGGAGCAGGCGTCGGTCATCAAGCAGGCGACGGACCTGAAGATCCCCGTCGTCGGCTGGCACGCAGGCGCCGCCCCGGGCCCGGACACCGCGAACGGGCTCTTCACGAACGTCACGACCGACCCGCTCGAGGTCTCGGCGATCGCGGCGAAGTTCGCCATCGCCGACTCCGACGGCAAGGCCGGCGTCGCGATCTTCACCGACAGCCAGTACGAGATCGCGGTGGCGAAGGCCGACGCGATCAAGGCCGAGATCGAGAAGTGCACGACGTGCACGGTGCTCGAGTACCAGGACTCGCCGATCGCCGAGGCGGACTCCCGGATGCCCGGCGTCATCTCGGGGCTGCTCCAGAAGCACGGCGACAAGCTGACGTACCTGCTCGCGATCAACGGCAACTACTTCGGCGGGGCCCGGGCCGCGCTCAAGGACGCCGGCAAGCCCGGTGACGGCCCGCCCAAGTCGGTGGCCGCCGGTGACGGCGACGCCGCGGAGTTCCAGCGGATCCGGACCGGTGACTACCAGGCGGCGACCGTCGCCGAGCCGCTGCTCCTGCAGGGCTGGCAGCTCGTCGACGAGCTCAACCGGGCGGTCGCCGGCGAGGCGGCGTCCACGTTCGTCGCCAAGCCGGGCCTGGTCACCAAGGCGAACGCGCCGACCGGTGACGTCTTCGACCCCGCCTCGGGGTACCGGGACATCTACGCCAAGATCTGGGCCGGCGCCTGACCCCCCTGCTCCACCTGCTCCACCTGACCCACCCCGATCCACCGGCTGCATCGAGCAGGGGCGGCGCCTACGATGGCGCCGCCCCTGTCCGTCGTCCCCGTCGGTCCGACAACCAGCCGGTCCGGCAACACGTCCCCCGAGGAGCTGTCGTGCCCCAGGTCGCCGTCGGTGAGAAGGCCCCGGACCTCACCCTGCCCGCCGCGGACGGCTCGACCGTCTCCCTCGCGGACCTGCGCGGCAAGCACGTCGTCGTCTACTTCTACCCGGCGGCGATGACGCCCGGGTGCACGAAGCAGGCGTGCGACTTCCGCGACTCCCTCGACGCGCTGGCGGCCCAGGGCTACGCCGTGCTCGGGGTCTCCCCCGACAAGCCCGAGAAGCTCCAGAAGTTCGTCGAGCGCGACGGCCTGACCTTCCCGCTGCTCTCCGACCCCTCGCACGCGACGATGGAGGCCTGGGGCGCCTGGGGCGAGAAGTCGCTCTACGGCAAGAAGGTCGTCGGCGTCATCCGCTCGACCGTCGTCGTCGACCCCGAGGGCGTCGTCGAGTACGCGCGCTACAACGTCAAGGCCACCGGGCACGTCGCGGCCCTGCGCAAGGCGCTCGGGATCTGACGGACCCCGGCCCTACACTGCAGACGGCGGTGGGGGCCGTCGTCCGCAAGGGAGGAGCACGCCGCATGAGTGCACTGTGGCCGGACCATCTCCTGACGCTCGCCGAGTGGGACGACGTCCCCGTGGAGAGCTCTCGACGACTCGAACTCGTCGAAGGGGTCGTCCAGGTGGTGCCACGTCCGACCGTCCAGCACCAGGTCGCGATGGCGAACCTCGCCGCAGAGCTGAACCGGCAGCTTCCGACGCACCTGCTCGCTGCGCCTGATGTCGAGGTACTCGTCGACGCCGCCTTCCCGCCGACCGTTCGCGCACCGGATGTCGTCGTGCTGCCGACGACGCTGCTGGACAGCAACCCGTCCAGGGTTCTCGCGTCAGACGTGGCACTCGCGGTCGAGATCGTGTCCCCGGGCACCGGCCGCACGGACCGGGTCATGAAGCCGGTCGAGTACGCAGACGCCCGCATCGGGACCTACTGGGTTCTCGACCTGGCCGATCCGGAGGCGTCGAGGGCGTTCGTCCTCGTGGACGGCGAGTACGAGGAAGCAGCACGCGGCCCGCACCGGCTCACCGTCCTGAGCCCGGTACCGCTGGACATCGACCTGTCGGCTCTTCCCCGTCGACGCTGACGTCCGGCCGCCGCAGGGCTGCGTCCGATCGCCTACTCTGGCCTCCTCGCGGGAGTGGTGTAACTGGCAGCCACGCAGGATTTAGGTTCCTGTGCCTTCGGGCGTGCGGGTTCGAGTCCCGCCTTCCGCACCACGGCCCTGCCCGTCAGGGCACGCCCTTGATCTTGTGCACGAGCACCGAGCCGGCGACGGTCACGACCGCGACCGCGAGGTACAGCGTCGGGTAGCCGCCGAACGTCGACACCAGCGGTGCCGCGACGACCGGGCCGAGCACCTGCGGCGCGGAGTTCGCGATGTTGATGATCCCGAGGTCGCGGCCCCGGTCCGCCGCGGTCGGCAGCACCTGGGTGACGAGCGCCTGGTCGACGGACATGTACACGCCGAACCCGAGGCCGAGAACCGCCGCGGAGCCCAGGACGACCGGCCACGTCGGCCAGAACGCGAGGGTGACACCGGGCACCGCCATGACGAGCCCGGAGACGACGACCGAGCGCTTCCGGCGTCCGCTGCGGTCCGAGACGACGCCGCCGACGACGGTCGCGACGACGGTGACGGCGACGTAGACGAGGATGACGAGGAACAGGCCGTCCTCGGCCTTCGCGCCGGGGAACAGCTGCTCGTAGCGCACCTCGTCGCGCAGGTAGTAGAGCAGGTACAGGGTCGCGAGCGCGTTGCCGAGCTGCACGAGGAAGCGCGTCGCGAACGCCCACGCGAAGTCGGGGTGCGCGCGCGGGCTCAGCCAGAAGCGGCGCAGGAACGCGCGCCAGGACCACGCCGGGCGGTCGGCCGGGTGCAGCCGCGGGTCGGGTGAGAGCAGCACGAACGGCAGAGTCAGCGCGACGACGAGGGCGGCGGTCACGAGGTAGCCCGGGGCGTTGCCCGTGACGAGCAGCGCGACGACGAGGACGCCCAGGACCACGCCCAACGACTGCGGCACGCTGATCCACCCCGACACCGTCGCACGCTGGACGACGGGCACCTGGTCCGGGACGACGGCTGTCACCGCCGCCTGCAGCAGGTTCAGCCCGGCCTGCGCGACGCACCAGCCGATGACGACGGCGAGCAGCGTCGTCCCGCCGGCGAGCGCGGCGAGCCCGGCGGCGCCGAGCAGCGCACCGCCGAGCGCCCACGGCCGGCGGCGGCCGAACCGGCTCGTCGTCCGGTCGGACAGCGCGCCGGCGACCGGGTTGACGACGACGGCGACGAGCGCACCGGCCCCGGTCGCGACGGCGAGGAACGTCGTCTTCCCCGCGGGGTCGATCGCCTGCGCCTGGTTGGGGAGCAGCACCTGGAGCGGGCCGAAGTAACCCATCCAGAGCCCGAGGTTGGCGAGGGCGACGAGCGTCGTCCACCGGGCGCCGACGCGGGCGGTCGGCTCGGCGAGGGCGGACGGCGTCCCGCCCGTGGTCGCGGCGCCCGGCGCCGGGGTGCTCACGGCAGCGGCCCGCGCTGGGCGGCGACCTCGTCGCGCAGCCACGCGTAGGAGTCCTTCGGCGTCCGCACGAGGGTCTCGAAGTCGACGTGCACGAGGCCGAACCGCTGGCTGTACCCGTCGGCCCACTCGAAGTTGTCCAGCAGCGACCACACGTAGTACCCGCGGACGTCGACCCCGTCGGCGATCGCGGCGTGCAGGGCCCGCAGGTGCCCGTCGAGGAAGGCGATCCGCTCGGGGTCGTGCACGGCACCGTCCGGGGCGACGACGTCCGGGTAGGAGCAGCCGTTCTCGGTGACCCACACCGGGGGCAGTGCACGCCCGTACCGGGCCTGCAGGCCGGTGAGCAGGTCGTGCAGGCCGCCGGGCAGGACCGGCCAGTCGAAACCGGTGCGGGTCGGGGCCTCGACGCGGACCGGGGCGAACGGGAGCGGCCCGTCGGGCGCGGCCGCGACGTGCGTCGGGTTGTAGTAGTTCACGCCGAGGCCGTCGAGGTGGTGGCCGCGGCCCGAGATCGTCGCGAGGTCGCCGTCCAGCACCCACGGCGGCATCTCGGGCAGTCCGACCGCGGACAGGTCCGGGTAGCGGCCGAGCAGCACGGGGTCGGTGAAGAACCGGTTGTGCAGCGCGTCGTACACGGCTGCGGCCGCGGCGTCGGCCGGGTCGTCGGAGGCCGGCGCGACGGGGGTGAGGTTGTTCGTGAGGAGCACCTCGGGCCGCCGGCCCGTCGCGGACCCGCTGCTGCGCAACGCCTCGGCGGCCAGGCCGTGGGCGAGGAGCTGGTGGTGGCCGGCGGGCAGCGCGTCGAGGAGCAGGGCCCGGCCGGGGGCGTGGCTGCCGAACGCGTACCCGAGCGCCATGTGGATGAACGGCTCGTTGAGGGTCACCCAGCGCGGCACCCGGTCCCCGAGCCGGTCCGCGACGACCGCCGCGTAGTCGCCGAACCGGTGGGCGGTGTCCCGCGAGAGCCAGCCGCCGGCGTTCTCGAGCGGCTGCGGCAGGTCCCAGTGGAAGAGCGTGGGCAGCGGGGTGATCCCCTTGTCCAGCAACGCGTCGACGAGCCGGTCGTAGAACGCGAGGCCGGCCTCGTTGACGGCGCCGGACCCGGTCGGGACGACCCGCGGCCACGCGACGGAGAACCGGTAGCCGGTGAGCCCGAGGCCCGCGAGCAGGTCGACGTCCTGCGGCCAGCGGTGGTAGTGGTCGCACGCGACGTCCCCGGTGTCGCCGTCCCGGACCCGCCCCTCGGTGCGGCAGAACGTGTCCCAGACCGACGGGCCCCGGCCGTCCTCGGCCACGGCGCCCTCGATCTGGTACGACGCCGTCGCGGCACCCCAGACGAACCCGTCGGGGAACCGGGGCAGCCGTGCCGTCGCGGCCCCGCCGTGGCCGGTCACGACGCGGCCCCGTTGAGGCGGGCGAACATCTTCTTCTGGCGCGTGTAGAGGCCCGGGAACTCGGCGTAGAGCCGGGCGTACGTCGCGACCCGCTGCGGGTCGGGCACGTACGTCGCGCGCACCGGGGTGAGGTCCGGCAGGTCCTCGACGCGCACCCGGCCGAGCGCGATGCCGGCGTTGAAGGCTGCCCCGCGCAGGGTCGCGGCGTCCGGGTCCTCGACCTGCTCGACGGCCCGGTCGAAGACGTCGGCGTGGATCTGGCACCACAGGTCGGACCGGGCGCCGCCGCCGACCATCCGGACCGCGCCGAGCCGACGTCCGGTGAACTTCTCGAGGATGTCGAAGCTCCAGCGGTCGTTGTAGGCGACGCCCTCGAGGACGGCCCGCACGAGGTCGGCCCGCACGGTGGAGAGCGAGACGTTGTGGAAGCCGCCGCGGGCCGCCCGGTCGGTGATCGGCGTCCGCTCCCCCATGAGCCACGGCGTGAAGATGACCCCGCCGGCGCCCGGTGCGGCCTGCGCCGCGAGGGTGTCGAGGTCGGCGTAGGTGAGCGGGTCGTCGGGGCCGGCGACGAGCCCGCGCAGCCAGTGCAGGCACCGGCCGGACGTCTCGTGGTTGTTGAGGACGACGTAACGGTCCGGCAGCGTGCTCGGCACCGACGCGAACGCCCGGACGACGTCGGTCTTCTTCGCCGGCACGTGGCAGGAGACCCAGGACGTCGTCCCGAGGCTCACGTGCGGCGCGTACAGGTCCGTGGCGCCGGACCCGAGGGCGGTCGTCAGGGCGTCCCCGACACCGGCGACGACGTGCGCGCCCGGCGGCACGCCCAGCCTGCGGGCGACGTCCGGGAGCACCGGCCCGAGCACGGACCCGTTGCGCACCAGGGGCGGGAGCTTGTCGGGGTCGACCCCGGAGCGCCGGACGAGCCCGGGGTCGTAGCCGCCGGGGTCGAGCCGCCGGTTGTCCGTGAGCCAGACGCCGATCATCGACGCCTGGGTCGCCGCGGCCCGGCCGGACAACCGCATGGCGATGTAGTCCACCGGCTCCATGAGCCAGCGCGCCGCAGCGTGCACGGCGGGCTGCTCGGCGGCGAGGAACCAGCGGTGGCCGAGCGGGTCGGCGCCGTCCAGGGAGGGCGCACCGCCGCTGCGGCGCACCCACGCGAGCAGGGCCCGCGGGTCGTAGCCGGCGACCGGGCCGCCGACCCGGCGCACCGACTCCGGGCCGCCCCGGCTGTCGAGCCACATGATGCACGGCCCGACCGGGGTGCCGTCCTCGGCGACGGGGACGGTCGAGGACCACTGCCCGGTGACGGTCAGCGCGACGACGTGCCCGGCGTCCGCGGTCGCCGCGACCGCGCGGGCGCCGAGCTCGAGGACGAGTTCCCACCACCGGTGGGCGTCCTGGGTGGCGGCCCCGCCGGGGGCGAGCAGGAGGTCGAGGTCGACGCCCTCGGCGTGGACGACGCGCCCCGTGAGGGACACGACGCCGACCTTGAGGGCCGTCGTCCCGAGGTCGACGACGAGGACGAGCGACCCGTCGTCCGGCGCCCCCGCCGCCGCGCTCACGGGGCCGGCTCGTAGAAGGCGTCGAGCGCGGCGGACAGGAGCTGTCCCGCGGCCTGCACCCCGGCCGGGCCCGCGCCCGAGAGGCCGTAGAGCGCACCGCTGCGCGCGGAGCCGGCCGGCCGGCCGCGGGCGGCGTCCACGGCCTCCCGCAGGTCGGCGAGGAACTGCTCGACGACGCCGTCCGCGCTGTTCGGCCGGGTCACGCAGAAGTGCAGGCCGGGCGGCAGCTGGATGCCGTTGAGCCGCCAGCCGCGGGCGATGAGCTCGTCGTTGACGACGTAGACGTCGACGTCGGGGTCGCCGCTGCGGAAGGCCACCATGAACGGCGAGCGCCCGATGAGCTCGAGGCCCTCGACGGCCTCGACCCCGGCGCGCATCGTGTCGGCCGCCGTGAGGATCTGCCGGGCGGCGTCGAGGTAGCCCTCCTCGCCCAGGGTGACCATCGCCGCCCACGTCGAGGCGATGAGCCCGCCCGAGCGGCTGCCCGCCATCCCCGGCGAGATGTAGATGCCGCCCGGCCAGTCGGCCGCGGTGAAGTACTGGTGCCGCCGCAGGTCGCGGTCGCGGTACAGGAGCACGCTCGTGCCCTTGAGACCGAAGCCGTACTTGTGGGTGTCGACCGAGATCGACGTGACGCCGGGGACGGCGAAGTCGAACGGCGGGACGTCGTAGCCGAGCCGCCGCGCCCAGGGCAGGACGAACCCGCCGAGACAGGCGTCGACGTGCAGCCCGATGCCGTGCTCGGCCGCGACCTCGCCGAGCTCGGCGATGGGGTCGACGACGCCGTGCGGGTAGTTGCCCGCCGAGCCCATGAGCGCGACGGTCCGGTCGGTGACGTGGGCGCGGACCCAGTCGACGTCCACCCGCCAGTCGTCGTCGACCGGCGCCTTGACGAGCTCGACGCCGAAGTAGTGCGCCGCCTTGTCGAGGGCGCAGTGCCCGGTCACGGGGATGATGACCTGCGGGTCCGTGACCCCGCGGGTGGCCTTCGCGTGGTCCCGGTAGGTGAGGAGCTGCGTCGTGAGGGACTCCGTCCCGCCGCCGGTGAGGACCCCGCAGACGCCGCCCGCCGGCTGCGCGCCGAGCATCCCGGCGGCCATGGCGACGATCTCCGCCTCGAACTTCGTCGCCGACGGGTACATGTCGCGCTGCAGCACGTTGGCGTGCGCGAAGAGCCCGAACGCCTCCGTGAGGAACGCGTAGTGCTCCGGGTCCCCGTGGTAGAGCGAGCCGGAGACGCGACCGGCGTGACCCTGCTCGTCCTCGCGCTCGGCCATCCAGCGCAGCTCACCGAGCACCTCCTGCGCGTCACGGCCCTTCTCCGGCAGCCGGCGGAAGGTCTCGAACCGCTCGCGGTACGGGTAGAACTCCTCGACGAGACGCTGGAAGGCGTTCGGGTCGTCGAACATCGCGCGGGCCACCTCAGCCTCGACAACAGTGCAGTGAGTGCAGTGAAATGGGTCATCGAGGTCATCGTCAAGCACTTGACGGGACCGACTCCCGGCAGCGACGCTCCGGCGGTCGGTCTCGACGAGGCAGGGCGTTTCACGGATACTCGACCCACGGCTGCACCGGCGCGCGACCGCCGCCACGGGAACGTTCCGGTGCAGCCGCTGCATCCCCTGGCGGGAGGAGTGCGCAGTGGCGGCCCGACCCAACCGGCGCGAGGAGCAGCGCGCCCGCACCCGGCAGGTGCTCGCCGAGGCCGCCCTCGCCGCCTTCCTCGAGCGCGGCATCGACGCCGTGACCGTCGAGGAGATCGCCCGGGAGGCCGGCGTCAGCCCCCGCACGTTCTTCCTCCACTACGGGTCCAAGGCCGCGGCGGTCTTCCCCGACCACGACACGAACATCGCCTGGTTCCGCACCGGCCTCGCCGCGCTCCCCCACGACGGCGACGCCGTCCGCGACCTGTGCGACCTCGTCGTCGAGGGGGTCCGGCGGCAGTCCGAGTCGTCGTTCCGGCAGCGCCGGCGCCGCCTCGTCGTGACGTCCCCGGCCGTCCGCGACCTCGACGCCCGCACCGACCGGGACTACGAGGAGGCCGCCGCGGAGCACCTCCTCGACCGCTGGTCCACCGACGCCACCGCCCGCCTCGACGCGCGCGTGCTCGCCAACGTCGTCATCGGCGTCGCCCGCGCGGCCCTCGACGCGTGGGGCCACGACGGCACCGACCCGGTCGCCGCCACCCGCTCAACCCTCGACCGCCTGCTCCTGCCCCCCCTGGGCACCCCGACACGCCTCGCCGTCGCCGGCTGAGCACGCGCCCGCTGTCCGCCCACTCGCCCGCCCGGCCGAGCCCCGACGTACCCCAGTTCGTCACAAGAGACGGCGCCGGGCACGGGTGTGCCCCCGCCCACCTGGTGGTGGACGGGGGCACGCGCCGCTGGGCGCCCCTCAGCCCCAGCGACGCACCCCGGCGCAGGGGTGTCCTGCGGGGTGCCGGACCCGGCACTGCAGCGGGTTCGGAGCGGGTCGGGCCCTGGATGGGTGCGACCGCCCGGTTTCTCGCGGCACCTACGAGGTCCGCGGCGCGCCGTCTCGGGACNTCTCGGGACGGCGCGCCGCGGGGTTCAGCGGTGGGACGACATGATCAGGACTTCGGGGTGAGAACCCCGTCGATGAGGTAGACGGTGGCGTTGGCGGTCTGGACGCCGCCGCAGATCACGTTGGCGCCGTTGACGGTCAGGGCCTCGGGCGTGCCCTGGACGTCGACCGAGTCACCCTCGACGGTCTTCTGCATGCCGACGACCTGCTCGGGCGTGAGGCGGCCCGGGACGACGTGGTACGTGAGCACCGAGGTGAGGAGCTTGTCGTCCGTCTTGAGCTTGTCGATCGTCGCCGCCGGCACCTTCTTGAAGGCGTCGTCGACCGGCGCGAACACCGTGAACTCGCCGCCGTTGAGCGTGTCGACGAGGTTGACCTTCGGGTTGAGCTTGCCGCTGACCGCCGAGACGAGCGTCGTGAGGAGCGGGTTGTTCGACGCCGCGGTGGCGACCGGGTCCTGGGCCATGCCGGACACCGAGCCGGCGCCGCTCGGCACGGCCTTCGCGTAGTCGGCGCAGCCGGGGCCCACCGGGCCGGCCATGGCGGCCGAGGACGACATCGACGGCGACTCCGTCATCGACGGCGACATCGCGCTCGAGGACGGGGCGGCCGCGGCCGTCTCCGTCGTCGTGCCGGACGAGCTGCCGCCGCAGGCCGCGGTGCCGAGGGCGAACACGGCGAGCGCGGGCAGGACGACGGCGCGACGCATGGTGCGGGAGGAGGAGCGCATCGGGATCGGACCCTTCTTCGTGGTGACCCGGCCCGGGAGGTCCGGGCAGGGGTGGTCGGCGCGTGCGGGTGCACGCGATGGGGCGGAACGGGTTCCGGCCGGTGGCCGGAAGGGATGGGTCAGCCGACCCGGACGACGACCGAGTGCCAGCCGGTCGCGCCGTCCGGTCTCGGAGGTCTGCGGGTCTGCGGCTGGGGGTCGCCCGTGGCGTCGGTCGCGCGCACCTCGAGGGTGTGCTGGCCGGGTTCGGCGTCCCAGGCGAAGACCCACTGCCGCCAGGTGTCGAGACTGGGGACGGCACCGAGCGTCGCGGGCTGCCAGGGCCCGCCGTCGACCCGGACCTCGACGGCGTCGACGCCGCGGTGCTGCGCCCACGCGACCCCGGCGACCGCCGTCCGGCCGGCCGGGACCTGCGCGAACGAGGCGGGGACGTCGATCCGGGAGAAGGTCCGGACCGGGGCCTGGGCGGCCCAGCCGCGCCGGGTCCAGTAGGCGGTGGCGCGGTCGAAGCGGGTCACCTCGAGGTCGACGACCCACTTCGTCGCACTGACATACCCGTACAGGCCGGGGACGATCATCCGGGCCGGGAACCCGTGGTCGACGGGCAGCGGCGAGCCGTTCATGCCGACGGCGAGGAGCGCGTCCCGGCCGTCGAGGAGCGCCGCGAGCGGTGTCGAGGCGGTGAACCCGTCGGCGCTCGTCGAGAGCACCATGTCGGCGTCGGGCAGCGGGCCGGCCTTCTCCAGCAACGACTTCAGGGGCAGACCGAGCCAGCGGGAGGTCCCGGCGAGCCGGCCGCCGACCTCGTTCGACACGCAGGTGAGGGTCATGGTCCGCTCGACGAGCGGCTCGGCGAGGACGTCGTCCAGGCTCAGCGTCACCTCGCGCTCCACGAGCCCGTGCAGCCGCAGCCGCCAGGTGCCGGCGTCGACCCGGGGCACGGTGAGCGCGGTGTCGACGCGGTAGAAGTCGCGGTTCGCGGTGACGAACGGCGTCACGCCGGGGACGTCGACCTCGACGGCCGCGGGGAGCGCTGCGGCCGGGTCGGCGGGACGGGGCAGCACGAGGTCCGACGGGCGGACGGCGGCCGCGCGGCGGGCGGCGAGCACCCGGCCGCCCGCTCCGGCGAGGACGGCGGTGCCGCCGACGGCGAGCAGGCTCCCGAGCACCGGACGGCGCGGCAGGTCGGCGACGGGCGGTTCGGCGACAGGCAGGTCGGCAGGCAGCTCGGCAGGCAGCTCGGCAGGCAGGCCGGACGACGCCCCGCCGGTGACGGCGCGCGCGCTCCGCACCCGTCGGGCGAGCAGCACGAGCGCGGCGCCCCCGGCGACGACCCCGAGCACCGTCGGGACCGCGGCCCGCAGGATCCCCGCGAGGCCAGGGTCGACGTCCGGCCGGGTCACCGCCGAGGCGACCGCCGCCGCGCCGAGCAGCACGACGAGCGCGAGCCCGGCGGCCGGGCGACGGCGGGCGAGCAGCCCGGCGACGGCGGACGCGGCGACGAGGACGGCGCCGATGCCCGCGAGCAGGACGACCTTGTCGTAGGCGCCGAACGTGGACACGGCGAAGTCCTTGAGCGGCCCCGGGACGAGGTCGATCGCGGCCCGGCCGACGGCGAGCACCGGGGACGCCCCCGGGGCGACGACGCCGGCGGCGAGGTCGGCGACGCCCAGGGTCAGGGCGCCCGAGACGACCCCGGCGGCCGCCGCGGCGAGCGCGCCGCGGACGTCACGCCGTCCGGCGGTGGCGGCCCGGGGCGCCCTGGGGGTCGTGCTCGTCGTGGTCACGCCGGTTGTTCGGCGCCGCCCCCGGCCCGGATGGGTCGGACCTCAGAAATTCTTTGCCGGTGTCAGTGGGTCAGGTGACCGTGACCTGGATCGTGTGCCAGCCGGTCGCCCCGTCGGGCGCGGGCGGCGCCTGATCCCCGGTCTGCGGCGTGCCGGTCGCGTCGGTCGCCCGGACGGCGAGCGTGTGCCGGCCGGGGGTGGCGTCCCACGCGAGGACCCACTGCCGCCAGGTGTCCGTGCTCGGCACGGAGCCGAGCTTCGCGGGCTGCCAGGGGCCGTCGTCCACCCGGACCTCGACCGCGTCGATCCCGCGGTGCTGCGCCCACGCGACACCGGCCACGGCCACCGTGCCGGCCCGGACGTCGGCCCCCGCGGCCGGGACGTCGATCCGGGACTGGGTCTTGACCGGCGCCTTCTCCGACCAGCCGCGCGGGGTCCAGTAGGCCTGCGCGTCGGCGAACCGGGTCACCTCGAGGTCGACGACCCACTTCGTCGCACTGACGAAGCCGTAGAGCCCCGGCACGACCATCCGCACCGGGAAGCCGTGCTCGACCGGGAGCGGCTCGCCGTTCATCCCGACCGCCAGCAGCGCGTCCCGGCCGTCGAGCAGGACGTCGAGCGGCGTCGAGCAGGTCCAGCCGTCGGCACTCGTCGAGAGCACCATGTCCGCCCCCGCGGTCGCGCCGGCCTTCTCCAGCAACGGCTTGATCGGCAGCCCGAGCCAGCGGGCGTTGCCGACGAGGTCGCCGCCGACCTCGTTCGAGACGCACATGAGGGTCACGTCGCGCTCGACGAGCGGCTGCGCGACGAGCTCGTCGTACGTGAGCGTCACCTCGCGCTCGACCATCCCGTGGATCCGCAGCGTCCACGACGTCGCGTCCACCTGGGGCACGACGAGCGCGGTGTCGATCCGGTAGAAGTCGGCGTTCGGGACCCGGAACGGCACGACACCGTCGACCCCGACCTCGACGGAGGCGGGCAGCGCCGGGGCCGGGTCGGCCGGGCGCGGGAGCGTGACCTGCGCGCGGGACGCCGTCCCGCCGGCGAGCCGGGCCGAGACCGCGCGGCCGACGACGACCGCCGCCGCTCCCCCGGCACCGACGGCGCCGAGGACCTGGAGGAAGCGCCTGCGGTCGGCGCTGCCGGACGGCGCACTGCCGGATGGCGGCGAACCGGCCGGCTCTGAGACCCCGGCACCCGGCGCCCGCGAGGCGAGCGCCGAGAGCGCGACCGAGCCGACGATCGCGCCGAGGACGCTGGGCAGCACGGCGAGCGCGCCGGCGTCCGGCCGGGTCGCGGCGGCGAGCGCCGCGACGGCCCCGAGACCGAGCACGACCTGGGACGCCGTCCCGGCACGGCGGCGCGCGAGCAGCCCGGCGAGCGCCCCGAGCCCGAGGAGCACGACCGCCGCGCCACCGAGGAGGACCGCCTTGTCGTTCGTCCCGAAGGTCGCGACGGCGAAGTCCTTGAGCCACGGGGGTGTCCGGTCGACGAAGGCGTCGCCGACGGCCACGAGCGGCGCCGTCGAGGCCCCGGTGAGGAGGGCGACGACCTGCGCGACGCCGAGCGCCAGCAGCGTCACCGCGACCCCGAGCGCGGCCCAGGCCCAGGCCGGCAGGGGCGGACCGGCGGGGCGGCCGGCCGGCGCGCCGGCCCCGTGCGGCTCGGGTTCCGGGAAGCTCAGGTCGGGCGGTCGGGTCTCCACGGTCCCAGCATGCGGCACCGGCGCCCGCAGGACCTTACGAGGCTCTGACGCCTCGCGCACGACGGCGGGGAGACCGCCGACCCGAACGCCGATATGACTGAATGTAACTGATTCAGCACTCTAGGTCGCGTACGGTGGACGGGGTCCGCGGGGGCGGTACGCGTCGGTGACACGGGGTCGCGCGCGGGGAAGGACACATGACCGGGTTCGACGGACGCCGGGCGGCCGGCATCGGGTTCGCCCTCGTGACGGCGACGGCCCTCGTGGCGCAGACGGTCGCCGGGGTGCACGGGGCGCTGCCGGGGGTGCACGTCCAGCAGGCGACGGTGCGGCCCGCAGCGCAGATCGCCGGGCTCGCGACGACGATCGACGGGATCCTCGCCGACGGCCGGCTCGCGGGCTCGCAGAAGCGCGTCGTCGTCAAGGACGCCGTCACCGGCGAGGTGCTCTACAACCGCAACGGCACGCTCCGCGGCAACCCGGCCTCGAACGAGAAGCTCTTCACCTCGGCCGCGGCGATGGACCTGCTCGGCCCGGCGTTCCGGTTCACGACGTCGGTCTCGCGCACGGGCACGGTCGCCGGCGGCCGGCTCACCGGCAACCTCTACCTGCGCGGGACCGGCGACCCGACGACGCTCGCCTCCGACTACGACCGGCTCGCCGGCGCCGTCGCCGCCGCGGGCATCACGTCGGTCTCGGGCTTCCTCGGCGTGGACGACACCGCCTTCGACGCGGTGCGGCTCGGGCCGGCCTGGTCGTGGGACAACGAGCCCTACGCGTACTCGGCGCAGGTCTCCGCGCTGACGATCGCACCCGACACCGACTACGACGCGGGGGCCGTCGCCGTGACGGTCCGCCCCGCCGCCCGGGGCAGCCGGCCCACCGTGTCCTTCGTGCCGGCGAGCACCCGGTACACCGTCGTCAACCGGGCGACGACGGGCGCGGCGGGCAGCGGCCGGACGCTGCGCGTCGTCCGCGCCCACGGCAGCAACCGGTTCGTCGTCACCGGCTCCGTCCCGGCCGGCGGCGTCGCGAGCCGGCGGCTGCTCAGCGTCTGGGACCCCTCGTACGTCGCGGCCGACGTCTTCCGCGCGGCCCTCGCGAAGCGCGGGATCCGGTTCTCCGCCGCGCCGGTGCTGCGCCGGGCCACGACCCCGACGACGGCGACCCGGATCGCGACCGACTCCTCGGTGACCCTGGCGACCCTGCTCACGAAGTTCCTCAAGCTGTCGAACAACGGCCACGCCGAGGTGCTCGTCAAGGCGATCGGCCGCAAGCGGGCCGGCGCCGGGACGTGGGCCGCCGGGACGAGCGCGATCCGCACCTGGCTCGCGGCGAACGGGGTCGTGACGTCGGCGATCCGGATGAGCGACGGGTCGGGCCTGTCCCGGACCGACCTGCTGACGGCGAACCAGGTGACGAACCTGCTGCGCGCCGTCCGCGCCAAGCCCTGGTTCCCGACCTGGTACGCCGCGCTGCCGGTCGCCGGGCGCGCCGACCGGCTCGTCGGCGGGACCCTGCGCTACCGGATGGGCGGCACCGCGGCCGCCGGCAACGTCCACGCGAAGACCGGCTCCCTGACGTCGGTGTCGGCGCTGTCCGGCTACGTGACGACGGCCGGTGGCCGCAGGCTCGTGTTCTCGGTGATCATCACCGACTTCGTCGCGGCCGGGGTCAAGGACCTCGAGGACCGGATCGCCGTAGCGCTGGCCCGGTCAGGGTCCGCGGCGGGCACGGCGCCGCAGTCCGCGGACGGCGGCGGCACCGGGACCGCCCCCGGCGCGCCGCCGCGGTCGGTGACCGTCCCGGACGACCCGGCCACGGCCGTCGACGAGTCGCAGCTCGAGTGCTCGTGGGTCGGCGCCTGCTGAGCCGCACCCGGACGGACCCGCTCAGGCCCGCAGGAACGTGAGGACGGCGCGCACCCTGCGGTGCTCGCGGTCGTCGGGCGGCAGCCCCAGCTTCACGAAGATCGACCGGACGTGGGCCTCGACGGTCTTGAGCGCCAGATGCAGCGTGTCCGCGACCGCGGCGTTCGACAGACCCTGCGCCATGAGCGCGAGGACCGACCGCTCGCGCTCGGTGAGGGCGTCGATCGGGTCGCGCTCGCGGCGCCGGGCGACGAGCCGGGTGACGAGCTCGGCGTCGACGACCGTCTGCCCGCGCGCGACCCGCTGCAGGTCGGTCGAGAACGACGCGAGGTCGGACACCCGGTCCTTGAGCAGGTAGCCGACCCCGCCCTCGAACTCCGTCAGGAGCCGGAGCGCGTGGTGCGCCTCGACGTACTGGGACAGGATCATCACCCCCACGCCCGGGTGCGAGCGCCGGACCGAGGCCGCGGTCTCGATCCCCTCGGCGCCGAAGCCGGGCGGCATCCGCAGGTCGAGGACGACGACGTCCGGCGGGTCACGCCGCAGCAGCGCGAGCAGCGCCGGCCCGTCCCCGGCCTGCCCCACGACCGTGACGCCGACGTCCGGGAGGATCCGGGCCAGCCCTTCCCGGAAGAGCACGCCGTCGTCCGCGAGCATCACCCGCACGGGACCACCGTCCTCAGTCGCGTGCCTCCCGCGCCCGAGTCCAGCCCGAGCCGCGCGTCGAGCGTCCGGAGCCGGTCGGCGAGACCTTCGAGCCCGCTGCCGCTCCGGACTGCGGCGCCGCCCCGGCCGTCGTCCACGACCTCGAGCTCGAGCCCTTCGGCGGTCAGCCGGACGCGGACGTCGACGGCGTCCGCGCCGGAGTGCTTGGCGGCGTTGGTCAGCGCCTCGCTCACGACGTAGTAGGCGGTCGCCTCGACCTGCGGCGGGAGCCGCCGCGGGACGTCGACGGCGAGCCGGACCGGCACCGCGGACCGGTCGGCGAGCCAGCCGAGGGCCGCCTCCAGGCCGTCCTGCGTGAGCACCGCCGGGTGCAGCCCGCGCGCGGTCTCGCGCAGCCCGGCCGTCGCCTCGAGAAGGCGGTCGCGCGCGACGCCCGCGCGGGCGGCCAGGTCGTCGTCCCCGCGCGTCGCGGCGAGCCGGACGACGCCCCCGAGCTCGAGCGCCGCGGTGACGAGCCGCTGCTGGACGCCGTCGTGCAGGTCGCGCTCGAGCCGCCGGCGCGCCAGGTCCCCGGCGGCGACGATCCGCTGCGCGCTCCCCTGCAGCTCGAGGATCAGCCCCGCCTGGGCCGCGAGGTCCCCGACGAGCCGGCGCTCCGCCGCCCCCATCGGGTCGCCCGGCGCCGTGCGGACGGTGAGGGCGCCGAGGAAGCGGCCGTCGTGCAGGACGGGGACGGCGACCCGCCCGGCGCCGGTGTCGGCGAGGTCGTCGAACCGGTGCGCCCCGTCGGGCAGGGCGCGTCCGGCGGGCCAGGCCGACACCGCCCGCAGGTCGTCGCGCTCCCCCGTCCAGAGCACGACCTCCCGGGCGCCGACACCGTCGGCGACCGTCGTGCAGACGCCGTCGAGCAGCCGGCCCCGCGGCCCGGCGAGCTGCTCCGAGAGCCGGGCGAGCGACTCGTACGGCGTCGCCCGGTGACCGAGGACGAGCCGGTCGGCCAGGCGCTGCGCCCGGCGCCGGACCGGTTCGAAGACGACCGCGACGAGCGCGGTCGCGAGCAGGGCGAGGGCGGTGCCCTGCCCGTGGACGACCGCGCCCACGCCGGCGACGACCGCGGCGTACCCGAGGGTGACGACCCCGGCCATGGTCGCGACGACGAACGCCCGGTTGACCGCCGTGTCGAGGTCGTGGAGCCGGTACCGCAGGATCGCCGCGCCGGCCGCCAGGGGCACGAGCGGGACGGCGAGCACCCCGGGCAGCGGCGTCCCCCACCCGACGAGGCCGGCGACCATGACCGCCCCGGTGAGGACGACCGCGGCGACGAACCAGCGCAGCCGGCTCGCCTCGTCGCCCCGCGCCCGGCGCAGCCGGACGACGACGCTGACGACCCAGGTCAGTTGGAACGCCAGGTACACGACGGGCCGGGCGACCCGGTAGAACGCGTCGGCGGCAGCGGCCCCGGGCAGCGCGAACGGGTGCGGGGCGACGAGGCCGGTCCGCGCGTACTCGACGGGGTACCCCGCGCTGACCAGGCTGAGCGCCGCCCCTGCGACGGCGAGGACGGCGACCACGCGGCGCCAGCCCGGTGACGGCAGGCGGCCGTCCGGGAAGCACATGACCGTGACGCTCACGAGCACGAGCGTCAGCGGGAGCGGCCACACCCCGAGCCAGCCGAGCCACGAGGCGCCGGGCAGCGGGCCGGGGTGCAGCGCGTACTGCCGGCCCGCGAAGAGCACGGCGTGCGCGGCGCCGGTCGCGACGAACAGCCAGCCCTCGCGGTGCCCCGGACGGCGGGCGACGACGTAGAGGCCCACCGCCGTGAAGGAGACGGCGATGAGGCCGTTGTGCAGGTTGCCCGCGTGCAGCCCGAGCGCGGCGCCGCCGGCGACGAGCACGGCGCAGAACCCGCCCGCAGCGAGCACGACGCCTGCCGACCGGCCCATGGCGGTCATCGTGGCAGAGCGGCCGCCGTCCCGGATCAGTGCAGACCCTCGGTGCGTCGCCGGGACTGCCCCGATGCGCGCACCCGGAGCACGCGGGCAGCGTGGTCGGCGTCCACCCGCCCCACCACGGAGGTCGTCGTGACCTGTGAACCCGGCTCGCCCACCGACCGTCTGCTCACCGCCTGCCTCGTCGTCGCTCCGGTCGTGTACCTCCTCGCCGACGTGCTCTACGCGCTGCGCGGCTGGGCCGACCCGACGGCCGGCGTCGTGCACGTCCTCGGCGCGGTCGCCTACTCGCTCCTGGTGCTCCGCGTCGTCACGTGGGCGGACGGCGCCCTCGCCGCGGTGCTCCTCGCGGTCGGCGCGCTCGGTGCCGCCGGCAACGTCGCCTACGGCTTCGACACGATCCACGTCTCGCTCGGCGACACCGCGCTCGTCGACCAGGGCGGCGCGGCGAACCTCATCAAGCCGATGGGGCTGTTCTTCCCGCTCGGTCTGCTGCTCGCCGCGGCCGTCGTCCGCCGGGTCGCGGGCACCGCCGCGGCTGCCGCGATCGCGGTCGCCGCGGTCGCGTGGCCGGTCGCGCACATCGCGAACATCGGCTGGCTCGCGGTCGCCGTCAACCTCGTGCTCGTCGGGGCGTTCGTGCGGACCGCGACCGGGCGGCCCGCCGTCAGCCCAGCAGCTCCGCGATATGCGGCACCAGCCCGCGGAACGCACGCCCACGGTGGCTGATGGCGTCCTTCTCCTCGGGCTCCATCTCGGCCGTCGTGCGCTCCTCGCCGTCCGGCACGAAGACGGGGTCGTAGCCGAACCCGTTCGTGCCGCGGCGCTCCCGGACGAGCACGCCGGTCATCCGGCCCTCGACGACGCGCTCGGCACCGCCCGGCAGGGCGAGCGCCGCGACGCACGCGAAGTGCGCACCGCGGCGGTCGTCGGCGATGTCGGACACCTGGGCGAGGAGCAGGTCGAGGTTCGCGGCGTCGTCCCCGTGCCGGCCGGACCAGCGCGCGCTGAAGACGCCCGGCGCCCCGCCGAGGACGTCGACGCACAGCCCCGAGTCGTCCGCGACGGCGGGCAGCCCGGTCGCTGCGGCGACGGCGTGCGCCTTGAGGAGGGCGTTCTCGGCGAACGTCACGCCGGTCTCGGGGGTGTCGGGCACGTCCGGGAACGAGTCCATGCCGACGAGCTCGACGGGCAGCCCGGCGTCGCCGAGGATCCGGCGCAGCTCCTCGACCTTGTGCGCGTTGTGGGTCGCGAGGACGAGCCGGCTCATCGCGCCAGGGTCTCCTCGAGGGCGGCCTGCTGGAGCACCCGCAGGTCGGCGCAGCCCGCGACCGCCAGGTCGAGCAGCGCGTCGAGCTCGGCCCGGTCGAAGGGGACGCCCTCGGCCGTGCCCTGGACCTCGACGAACCGCCCGTCCCCGGTGCACACGACGTTCATGTCGGTGCCGGCCTTGACGTCCTCGTCGTAGCAGAGGTCGAGCACGGGCCGGCCGTCGACGACGCCGACGCTCACGGCCGCCACGGAGTCGAGCAGCGGCTGGGCGCCGGCCTTGACGAGCTTGCGCTCACGGCCCCAGGCGATCGCGTCGGCGAGCGCGACGTACGCGCCGGTGATGGCCGCCGTCCGGGTGCCGCCGTCGGCCTGGAGGACGTCGCAGTCGAGGACGACGGTGTTCTCGCCGAGGCCCTTGGTGTCGACGACGGCCCGCAGCGAACGGCCGACGAGCCGGGAGATCTCGTGGGTGCGGCCGCCGATCCGGCCCTTGACGGACTCGCGGTCGCCGCGGGTGTTCGTCGCGCGCGGGAGCATCGCGTACTCGGCGGTGACCCAGCCCTGGCCGGAGCCCTTGCGCCAGCGCGGCACACCCTCGGTGAACGAGGCGGCGCACAGCACGCGGGTCCGGCCGAACTCGACGAGGACGCTGCCCTCGGCGTGGTCGAGCCAGTTGCGGGTGATCTTGACGTCTCGCAGGTCCTGCGGGGTGCGGCCGTCGGGGCGGAGGGTCATGGGCGCAGCCTATTGGGGGCGGGGGTGGTCAGCTGCGCTGGGCGTCCCAGGTCGCGGGACCGACCCCGCGCGCGGCGAGCGCGACCTTCTCGACCTTCTCGGTCGGCGTCTTCGGCAGCGCGTCGACGACCTCGACGTAGCGCGGGGCCATGTACGCCGGGCCGTGGGCCAGGGCGTGCTCGCGCACGTCCCGCGGCCGGACGGTGCGGCCCGGCCGCGGGACGACGAAGACCATGACGTCCTCCTCGGTGAGCTCGCTCGGGACACCGAGGGCCGCGACCTCGAGGACGTCCGGGTGGCTGCCGACGACCTCCTCGACCTCGAAGCACGAGATGTTCTCGCCGCGGCGCCGGATCGAGTCGCTGAGCCGGCCGTGGAAGCTCAGCCAGCCGTCGGCGTCGAGCGCGCCGAGGTCGCCCGTGCGCACCCAGCCGTCGACGATCGTGCGCGCCGTCGCCCCGGGGTCCTCGTGGTAGCCGTTCATGACCAGGCCCGGCTCGAGGCCGCGGACGAGGATCTCGCCCTGCTCCCCCGGCCCGGCGTCCGCGCCGTCAGGGCGGACGACGCGCACCTCGTACTCGGCGACGACCCGGCCGGCGGCCCCGGGACGGCGCTCGCCGGGCGGGTCGTAGACCGGCACCCCGGCGTCCGTCAGGCCGTAGACCTGGCGCAGCGGGACGCCGAACCGCTCCTCGAACCCCGGTGCCCACTCCGGCATCGGGACGCCCCAGGCCAGGCGCACCCGGTGGTCGCGGTCACCCGGCTCCGGGTCGCGCTTCCAGAGGATCGTCAGCGTGGCGCCCATGAAGTTGAAGACCGTGGCGCCCGTCGCGCGGACCTGCGGCCAGAACCCCGAGGCGCTGAAGCGGACGTCGAGCGCGGCGGTGGCGCGGACGGCGAGCGCGGCCGACACGGTGAGCGTCGCGGCGTCGATGTGGAACAGCGGGAACGGGCAGTAGAGGACGTCGTCGCCGCACAGCCCGAGCGCGGCCGCGTGGATCTGCCCGGCCCGTACGAGGTAGTGGTGGGACAGCGCGCACGCCTTCGACGGGCCGGTCGTGCCCGACGTGAAGAGCAGCGTCGCGGTGTCGAGGTCGGGCCCGTCGTCCGGGGGCGCCGACGGGGCCGGAGCCGTTGCGGTGGAACAGGTCCCACCGGTCGGGCGGGGACCGGTGACGTCCCGCAGGTGGACGACGTCCGGGCCCGTGACGACGGGCGCGAGCGCAGGGTCGGCGACGACGAGCCGGGCGCCGCTGACCCGCAGCGCGTGCGCCAGGCGCGGCCCCGACAGCGCGGTGTTGAGCGGTGCGTGCAGGGCGCGCATCCGGTTGAGCGCGAACCACACGGCGACCTGCTCGGCGCTGTTGCCGGCGAGCACCGCGACGGCGTCCCCGGCGCGGACGCCGAGGCCGCGCAACGACCGCTCGGCCGCCTGCGACCAGGTGAGGAGCTGGGCGTAGGTCGTGTCACCGTCCGCCGTCCGCAGGAACACCCGGTCGCCCGCCTCGGCCGCCGCCGCGCCGAGCAGCCCGGCGAGCGTCGTCATGCGCCCGGCGCCGCGCCCGCCGGCGTCGCGTCGAGCCCGAGGAGGCGGCGGGTGTTGCCGCCGAGCAGCGCCGCGAGCGCGTCGTCCGGCAGGCCCGCGGCCCGCCACTCGGCGAGCGCCCGGGTCGGCGCGATGACGGGCCAGTCGCTGCCGTAGAGCACCTGCTGCGACAGGACGTTGCGCATCATCCCGAAGAGGGCGTCCCAGCCGGTGCCGGCCCGCGCGACGTACTTCGGCGCGAGGCCGCCGAACTCGAGGAAGACCGTCGGGTGCCGGCGGGCGACGGCGGCGAACTCGGTCGCCCACGGCCAGCCCGCGTGGCAGGCGACCAGGCGCAGGTCCGGGAAGTCGCAGGCGACCTGGTCGAGCATCTCGGGCCGCTCGTGGCGCAGCGGGTGCATCCGGCTGTACGTGACCCCGGTGTGGACGGCGACGAGCAGCCCGAGCTCCTCGGCGCGCGCGTACAGCGGGTAGAGGTGCCGGTCGTCGATGTCGCGCCCGAAGAACGCGGGCTGGAACGAGACGCCGACGAACCCGAGGTCCGCGCACCGCACGGCGTCCGTGGCGAGCCGGCCCGGGAACGGCCGGGCGATGTCGACGCAGCCGACGCCGACGAACCGCCCGGGATGCTCGTCGAGGACGCCGCGCAGCGCCGCGTTGAGCGCGTCGGCGTCCTCGCCGCCCTCGGTCTCGGCGTGCATGACGGCCCGGCCGACGCCCGCGGCGTCGAGCTCGGCGAGCAGCGCGCCGAGCGAGCCGGCGTTCATCTTCGCCGACAGGTCGAGCACCCGGTCGTACTGCTCGGTGACCCGGGGCGGGGCCGCGTACGACCCGGACGGACGGCGGTCCTGCGGCAGTCGGACGCGGGCGTCGACGACCTCCATGCGGGCTCCTCGGTGGTTCGGCCGGGGCACGGGGCGGGCCCCGGGGCAGACCCTAGACGTCGAGGACGAGCCCCGGCGCCGCCACCCGGACCGGCCCGTCGAAGGCGCCCTTCGCCTCGGCGAGGACGACGGCCCCGTCGGTCCACGGCGGCAGGTGCGTGAGCACGAGGGAGCGGGCGCCGGCCGCCGCCGCGACCTCGCCGGCCCGCCGGCCGGTGAGGTGCACCCCGCGGTGCTCGTCGTCGCGCCCCTCCTGGAAGGAGGCCTCGGCGAGGAAGACGTCGGCGTCCCGGGCGAGCTCGACGAGGGCGTCGCAGGTGTCGGTGTCCCCGGAGTACGCGAGGACCCGGCCCCCGTGCTCGACCCGCATCCCGTAGGCCTCGACGGGGTGGTCGACCCGCCGGGCGGTCACGGTGAACGGGCCGACCCGCACGGTGCTGCCGTCGTCCGGCTCGGCGCCCTCCTGGTCGACGTCCCCGACCCACGGCACGACGTCGTAGACGTGCTCCATCTTCCCGGCGCCGTCCTCGCCGTAGGCCTCCGAGAGCCGGGCGAGGGCGTTCGACGGCCCGTGCACCCGCAGCCGCGGCTGCGCCGGGCCTGCCGGGTCGTAGCGCCGGGCGACGTAGAGACCGCACAGGTCCATGAAGTGGTCGGGGTGCATGTGCGAGAGCAGGACGGCGTCGATCCCGTCGGGCCGGACGTGCCGCTGGAGCGCGCCGAGGGCGCCGCTGCCGAGGTCGACGACGACGGACACGGTCTCGCCGGTGACGTCGTCCGGGGCCTGGAGCAGGTAGCACGAGGCCGGGGAGTCGACGCCCGGGAACGAGCCGGAGCAGCCGACGACCGTGAGCCTCACGCGAAGACCCCGGCGTGCTCGGCGACGGTCACCTCGGGCCCGAGGAAGCGCCGCGCGAGCCGGGTGAAGGGCTCGGGGTCCCCGGTCGCGAGAAAACGGTGCTGCGGCGCCGGCAGGTCGGGGTCGCGCTCGAGGCCGTGCGCGACGAGCCGTCGGTAGACGTCCTTCGCGGTCTCCTCGGCGGAGTTGATGAGGGTGACGTCCTCGCCCATGACGTAGGAGATCACCCCGGTGAGCAGCGGGTAGTGCGTGCAGCCGAGCACGAGGGTGTCGACGCCGGCCGCCTTGACCGGGTCGAGGTAGCCGTGCGCGACCTCGAGCAGGTCGGCGCCGCCGGTGACTCCGCGCTCGACGAACTCGACGAAGCGCGGGCAGGCCATCGGGGTGATCTCGAGCTGCGGGGCCGCCGCGAACGCGTCCTCGTAGGCCTGGGAGGCGATCGTGGCCCGGGTGCCGATGACGCCGATCGCACCGTTTCGCGTCGCGGCCACGGCGCGCCGGACGGCGGGCTGGATCACCTCGACGAGCGGCACGTCGTACCGCTCGCGGGCGTCGCGCAGGGTCGCGGCGCTCGCGGAGTTGCACGCGATGACGATCATCTTGACGCCGGACTCGACGAGCGAGTCCATGACGGCGAGCGCGTGCCGGCGCACCTCGGCGATCGGCTTGGGCCCGTAGGGGCCGTGGGCCGTGTCGCCCACGTACACGATGGGCTCGTGGGGCAGCTGGTCCAGGACGGCGCGCGCGACGGTGAGTCCCCCCACGCCGCTGTCGAGGATGCCGATCGGTGCGTCGGTCACGCAGGCGAGCCTAAGCCAGCGCCCACCGCGGCGGTCGCGCCGGGACGGGTGTTCCCCCTCACGTACGCACAAGCGGCTCAGCGGGGCAGCTCGCGGACGAGCGACTCCTGCCACCACGTGAGCTCGTCGTAGAGCCCGGCCATGACGACCCAGGGCTCCTCTGAGTCGCTCATCCCGGACAGGACGGCGTGGATCATCTCCGCGTCCTGGTCCGTGCGCAGCCCGAGGCGCTCGGCGAGGACGAGCCGGACGTCGGTGAGCCCCTTGAGCAACGCCTGGGCCTCCTCGGCGTCGAGGACGACGGGGTCGGGACGGCGCAGCGCCGCACCGGCCCGGTCGAGGGTCGCACGCTTGCGGCTGCGCAGCCCCGCCTCGGTGAGCCGGCGGAACTCGGCGGAGACCTTCGGGTCCTCCCGGTTCGCGTCCGGCAGGAGCCGCGCGACCGCCGGGTCCTCGAACCGCTCGGCCGCCGGCCGCTCGTCGAGCGGCTCCTCCTCCAGACCGGCGCCGGCGGTGACCGCCGCGAGCCAGTCGTCGTCGACCCCGACGAGGTCGGCGAGCGGGTCACGCTCCCGTGCCGGGGCCGGGCCGGACGCCGGGTCGCCGTCGGCGGCGGGGTCGTCGTCCGCGCCCTCGGCGGCGAGCATCGTCCGGACGTCGGCGAGCAGCTGCGCCAGGACGGCACGCTCCGGGGCGGCGAGCATGACGAGGACGCGGTCCCCGGTGCGCCGGAAGGGGCCGCCCACTCAGCGGTCCCGCTGGAAGGTCGCCCAGAGCCCGAACTCGTGCATCGCCTCGGTGTCCCGCTCCATCTCCTCGCGGCCGCCCTTGGAGACGACGGCCCGGCCCTTCTCGTGGACGTCGAGCATGAGCTTCTTCGCCTTCGACTCCGGGTACCCGAAGTAGGTCTGGAACACGTACGACACGTACGACATGAGGTTGACCGGGTCGTTCCACACGATGGTGACCCAGCCCGAGTCGAGCAGCAGGCTCTCCTCGACCTCGGGCTGCTCGAGCTCGACGGGCGCCACGGACACCCGTCCACTGTAGGGCGCCCGGCGACCCTGTCCCGCGCAGCCCGCACCACCTGTGGATCCCGTCAGCATATGTTGACGATCCGCGGCACGTCAGCATATGCTGACGCCATGACGACGACCGGGACCCCCGCCGAGATCGCCAAGGACCTCGACAGCCTCGACCCCGCCGTCGGGCTGCGCGCCGTCGCCGCCCTCGGCCGCCTCCTCGAGCAGATCGAGACGCTCCAGGTGCGCAACGCCCGCGCCCGGGGCTGGTCCTGGCAGGAGATCGCGGCCGCGCTCGGCGTCACCAAGCAGACCGTCCACCGCAAGCACGGCAAGCGCCTCTGACCGCTCTGACAGCTCAGACCGCTCAGACCCGCCCCGCCCCACGCCGGACCACCCAGGAGGACCCCGTGTTCGAGCGCTTCACCCAGCAGGCCCGAGAGGCCGTCGTCCGCGCCCAGGACGTGGCCCGCCGTCTGGACCACCCCGCGATCGGCACCTCGCACCTGCTCCTGGCCCTGCTCACCAACGACGACGCGACGGCCCGGCTCCTGCGCGAGCGCGGGGTCACCGAGGAGGACGCCGAGCGCGCGCTGCGCCGGGTGCTCCGCCGGGACCCGATCGCCCCGGCCGGCGGTCCCGCGCCCGACGAGGACGCCGCGGCGCTCGCCGCCCTGGGCTTCGACCTCGACCGGATCCGGGCCGCCGTCGAGGCCGCCTTCGGCCCGGGTGCGCTCGAGGCCGCGCCGCCGGAGCCGGCCCCGCGCGGGCTGCGGCGGCTCGTGCGGCGGTCGCGCCGCCCCGGCGAGCCCGAGGTCGTCCTGCTGCGCGGTCCGGGCGGCGCGGGTCGCGGGCACATCCCGTTCGGCCGCGACGCGAAGAAGGCGCTCGAGCTCTCCCTGCGCGAGGCGCTGCGCCTCGGCGACGGCTTCATCGGCACCGAGCACGTGCTCCTCGGCCTGCTCCGCGGCGGCGACACGGTCGCCGTCGGGATCCTCGTCGAGCTCGGGGTCGAGACCGCCGGGCTGCGCCGGGCCGTCGAGGAGCGCCGCCGCCGCTCCGCCTGACCCGTCCGGCCCGAGGCGGTCCGCGGGGGCACGCCCTACGCTTGCCGATCGTGACCCCCGCGCGCGCCCAGGCCCACACGTCGGCTGCCGTCGCCTCCACGGCGCTGCTCACCGACCACTACGAGCTGACGATGCTCGAGGCCGCGCTGCGCAGCGGTGACGCGCAGCGCCGGTGCGTCTTCGAGGTCTTCGCCCGCCGGCTGCCCGAGGGCCGCCGCTACGGCGTCGTCGCCGGCACCGGCCGGCTCCTGGAGGCCCTGCAGCGCTTCGTCTTCGAGGACGACGAGCTCGTCGCGCTCGAGGAGGCCGGCGTCGTCGGCGCGGAGACGCTGCGGTGGCTGTCGGGCTACCGCTTCACCGGTGACGTGTGGGGCTACGGCGAGGGCGAGACCTACCTGCCCGGCTCGCCGCTGCTCGTCGTCGAGGGGACGTTCGCCGAAGCGGTCATCCTCGAGACGCTCGTGCTCTCGGTGCTCAACCACGACTGCGCCATCGCGGCGGCGGCGAGCCGGATGACGACCGCCGCGCACGGCCGGCCCTGCCTGGAGATGGGGTCGCGCCGCACCCACGAGGAGTCCGCGGTCGCCGCGGCTCGGGCCGCCTACGTCGCTGGGTTCGCCGGCACGAGCAACCTCGAGGCCGGCCGGCGCTACGACATCCCGACCATCGGCACCGCCGCGCACGCGTTCACGCTGCTCTACGACGACGAGCGCGCCGCCTTCACGGCCCAGGTCGCGAGCCTGGGCACCGGGACGACGCTCCTCGTCGACACCTACGACGTCATGGCCGGCGTGCGGACGGCGGTCGAGGTCGCCGGCACCGGGCTCGGCGCCGTCCGGCTCGACTCCGGCGACCTGCTCGAGCTCGCGACGTCGGTCCGCACGCTGCTCGACGAGCTCGGCGCGACGAAGACCCGGATCGTCGTCACGAGCGACCTCGACGAGTACGCGATCGCCGCGCTCGCGGCCGCCCCGGTCGACTCCTACGGCGTCGGCACGTCGCTCGTGACCGGCTCGGGCGCCCCGGCGGCCGGGCTGGTCTACAAGCTCGTCGCCCGCGAGGGGGCCGACGGCCGGATGGTCGGGGTCGCCAAGCGCAGCCCCGACAAGGCGAGCGTCGGCGGGCGCAAGTGGGCGATGCGGCGCCGGAGCGCGGACGGCGTCGCGCAGGCCGAGGTCGTCGGGATCGGGCACGAGCCGGTCGACGACGGCGACGACCGGATGCTCCTGCTCCCCCTCGTCGAGCACGGCACCCCGGTGGGCACCGAGCCGCTCGCGGCGGCCCGGGACCGGCACGCCGCCTCGCTCGCGGAGCTGCCCGCGACGGCCCGCCAGCTCTCGCGCGGCGAGCCGGCGATCCCGACCCTGCTCGAGCAGCGGTACTGACCGGCGCGCTCGGTAGGCTGGCGCGGTGACCAGAGCGCTCATCGTCGTCGACGTCCAGAACGACTTCTGCGAGGGCGGCTCGCTGCCCGTCGCCGGCGGTGCGGGCGTCGCGGCCGCGATCAGTGCGTACGTCGCGGGGCACCGCGCCGAGTACTCGACCGTCGTCGCGACGAAGGACTACCACGTCGACCCGGGCGCCCACTTCGCCGCGGAGCCGGACTACGTCGACTCCTGGCCGGCGCACTGCGTCGTCGGGACCGCGGGCTCGGACCCGCACCCCGCCTTCGACACCAGCGGGGTGGACGCGTGGTTCACCAAGGGCGAGACCGCCGCCGCGTACTCCGGGTTCGAGGGCGCCGCCGACCTCGGCGACGCCCGGGTCGGCCTGGCCGAGTACCTGCGCGGGCGCGGGGTCGCCGCCGTCGACGTCGTCGGCATCGCGACCGACCACTGCGTCCGGGCGACCGCGCTCGACGCCGTCGCGAACGGCTTCGCCACCCGCGTGCTCCTCGACCTCACCGCCGGGGTCGCACCGGCGACGACGGACGCCGCGCTCACCCAGCTCTCCGACGCCGGCGCCGAGCTCGTCGGCGAGCCGGTCGTCGCCGGTCGCTGACCGGCCGCCCGACCGACCGTCGATAGGGTCGGCGGCATGCCCGCGGACCGCTCCCCCGACAGCACCGACACCCCCGGCAGCCCCGGCACCGCCACGCCGCCGGTCGACCTCGCGCTCCTCGAGGCGGTCCTCGCGGACACCTCGGGCCCGGCGGCCCACGCGGCCCACCGGCTCGCGGACCACGCCGACCTCGTCGGCCCGCTCGTGCTGCGGGCCAGCGCGCTCGAGGAGTTCCGCGCGGCGCTGCCGGACGGCGTCCGTGACCTGCAGGTGCACCTCGTCGCCGACGCGAGCGACGAGCGCGACGGTCTGACGAACCTGCGCGAGGCCCGCAACGGGCTCTTCGACGAGGACCGCGTCGAGGTCGTCGGCGTCCAGCTCGCGCTCCCCCGCGAGGCCGACCCGGCCGCGGCCGCGGCGGTGCTGCTCGACATCCTCGACTTCAGCGCCCCGGCGTGGATCCAGGTGCCGCTCGTCGAGGGCTGGCCGGCGGCGCTCGACGTCGTCGCCGAGGACGGCACCGAGAACGTCGCGGTCGACGTCGCCTCCCCCGCCGCGGACCTCGCCGCGTTCGTCCGGCACGCCGTCGACCTCGGGGTCGCCTTCCGGGTGACCGGTGCGCCGGGCGCGCTCGCCGGCTCGGTCCGCGACCCGGGCGCGGGGCACGAGGTGCCCGGGCTGCTCAACCTGCTGCTCGCCGTCCGGGCCGCGACGGACGGGGCGGACGCCGGCGCCGTCGAGGCCCTGCTCACCGCGACCGGGTCGGCGGCGCTGGCGGCCGACCTGCGGACGACGACACCCGCCCAGGCCGCGGCGGTGCGCTCCGCGCTCGTGTCCGTGGACACCCCGGACGTCGGCGAGGTCGTCCTCGACCTTCAGGCGCTCGGTCTGGTCTGAGCCCCGGGTCAGCTGCCGGGCCAGCGGCCGGAGGTCAGCGGCCGGAGCTCAGCGGCCGGAGCTCAGCGGCTGCGGACGACGACGGTGTTCCCCGCCTTGTCGTGCAACGCCTGGCGGCGCGGGTCCCACAGCAGCCACACGCTGTCGAGCAGCCAGTACAGGCCGCCGACGTACGGCACGACCTGGACGCCCTCGCGCGTGACCCAGCGGGCGAGCGCCTGGGTCCACGTCGGGCGACCCTCGCGGTCCCAGCCGCGCACCCGCACGCCGGCGGCGAGCTTGCCGACGGTCGCGCCCTTGAAGCGGACGAGCAGCACCGTGTAGAGCCCGCTGACGAGCAGGGAGACGATCTGGAACCCGACGAGCCGGGAGGTGAGCTCGGGGTCGGCGAGCATGTCGCGGAACATCGTCACGACGTCGACCCGGGCGCCGCCGGCCGCCGAGGCGTCGAGCTTGTCCTGCAGCTCGGAGACGAACGGCAGGAGGAACGGCAGCCCGACGACCGCCGACACGGTCGAGGTGATGAGGTAGTCGAGGAAGCGCGCGACGAGGCGCACCCCCGGTGCCGCGAGCGGGACGCCGTCCGGCGTCGTGGGGCCGGCGAACGGCATCGGCCGCCACTGCGCGTAGGGCCCCTGGCCGGGCGGGCCGTACCCCTGCGCCGGGTCCTGCTCGTACCCCTGCCCGTAGCCCTGCTCGTAGCCCTGCCGGCCGGGGCCCGGGGTGCCGTAGGACGGTGCCGGGGCCGGGCGCGCGGACCGGCCGGCCGGTGCGGGCCGCTCCGGGCCCGGGCGCGTCACGTGGCTCCACTCGCCGCCGTCCCACCAGCGCTCGCGCGCGGGGTCGGCGGAGTCGGTGTACCAGCCGGGCGGACGGGAGGGGCTCACGGTCATAGCGTGCCTCACCCGGGGGCCGGTTCCGTACCGAAGGGCAGGGACGACCCGCCGGACGGCGGCTCAGGCCTCCGCGCGCAGCACGGCGGCCGCGGCCGTCTCGTCGTCCGGCGGGAGCTGGACGACGAGCGTCGGCCCCTCCGGGTCCTGCGGGGACCACGCGGACCGCACGAGGTTGCGCCCACCGCGCTTGGCCGCGTAGAGCGCCGCGTCGGCCCGGTGCAGGACGGCGTCGAGGTCCGAGACGTCGCCGCTCGCGACGCCCGCGCTCACCGTGAGCCGGAGCCCGGTCCGGACGCCGGCCCAGGGGTGCTCCTCGATCCGCTGCCGCAGCCGGTTGGCCGCCTCGACGCCGAGCGCGGTCGAGCCGCCGGGCAGGACGACGATGAACTCCTCGCCGCCCCAGCGGGCGACGTGGTCCACGGCCCGGACGCCGCGGCCGAGCAGCGTCGCGACCTCCCGGAGCACCTCGTCGCCGACGACGTGCCCGTAGCGGTCGTTGACCTCCTTGAAGTGGTCCACGTCGACGAGCACGAGGCAGGCCGTGCCGGACTCCGGCAGCTGGTCGAGGAAGCGCTCCATCGAGCGGCGGTTCGCCAGCCCGGTGAGCGGGTCCTGCTCGGCGGTGCGCATGAGGTCGGCCGCGCGGGCCTCGAGGTCGCGCCGCTCGCCCTCGGCGCCGGCCCGGGACCACAGCTGCCCGACGAACGTCGCGATCTGCCGCCGGTGCCGGGCCCAGGACCGCTCGCCGACGAGCCGGGCGTCCGCCAGGGCGCCCTGCAGGTCGCCGACCGCCTCCCGGACGAGCGAGCGCAGCTCGACGGCGCTCATGTGCTCGGCGACGTCGTAGTCCTCGCCGCCGACCTCGATCGCGGCGTCGAGCTCGGCGAGCGCCTCGCGGTGCCGGCCGAGCAGGTGCAGGCAGCGGCCGCGGACGAGGTGCAGGGCACCGGCCTGGCCGCGGCACGGCGGGTCACCGGCGGCGCTGCGCGCCGCCTCGAGCAGGGGCCAGGCCTGCACGGCCCGGCCGCGCTCGCAGAGGACGTCGGCGAGCAGCCGCGGCGCGTCGACGAGGCGGGCCGCGGCCGGCTCGGCCTCGGCGACGAGCCGGGCGGCGAGCCCCTCGGCACGGGAGAGCAGCCCTTCCCGGGCCGCCCCTGCCAGCCCCGGGCTCAGCTCCCGCTCGAGGTGGCGGGCCTGGTGGACGAGCGCCTCGGCCGCGTTGTACGTCGCGATCGACCAGCGCTGCCGGTCACCGACGAGCAGCATGTGGGCGATCGCGTGCTCGTAGAACTCGACCGCGCGCCCGTAGTCGAAGAGCTGGTAGCAGAGCATCCCGAGCGCGTTGGCGAGCCGGGCCTCGGCGAGCGGGTCGGCCGGGGCCTGGGCCAGGGCGTCGAACGCCAGCAGCGCCCGGACGGCGTTCTCCAGGGCGGTCGCCACGTCGTCGACCTGCGCGGCACCGGTCGCGGCGGCGGCGTAGCTCGTCGCGGCCCGGAGGACGTCGCCGTGCGCCTCGTAGAGCCGGGCGGCCTCGACGGCGTCGGCGTGGGACGCCGCGGCATGGCTGCGGTCGGGGGCCACGAGGTAGGAGCGGACGATGGCCCGGCACTCCAGGACGCGCGCCCGGTCGAGGTCGGCGAGGTCGCCGCGCAGGAGCCGGTCGACGTGCCCGAGCCACTCCTGGGTCGAGGCCAGGTCGCTGTCGAGCGGTGCCCGGTCGACGAGGTCGTCGACCCGGGCCGCCAGACCCGCGCGGGCGGCCGTGAGGTGGACCGGACCCGGGTCGTCCGGGGTGGAGGGCGCGCCGGCGTCCGGGCGGGCGGTGCCCGCCGAGGGCTCGGCCATGCGACCTCCTACCGGTGACTCCGGGGACCCCCGAGTGGGCCGACGGACATCTCCCCCGGTCCCGAGGAGCACACGGCAGTGGACCGGTCAGCACAGAGCGTAGACGACTGAGAACGCAAAGTCGCCGATCGACGCGGCGCCGAGGAGGTCAGAAGGCGACGTGCAGCGCCTTCGAGAGCACGAGCGCAGCGGCACCCCGCAGGGTCGCGACGTCGTCCGCCGTCCCGAGGACGACCCGGGTCGGGCCGCCGGGGTGGGCGAACGCCCGCTCCCGCGCGGCGACCTCGACGGCGGCCCGGAACGGCTCGCCGGCACCGGCCGGGTCCCCGTGGAGGATGAAGAGGCCGACCCCGAGCACCTGCTGGAGGTTGGCGATGCCGAGCGCGACGTCCTCGGTGTAGCCGGCGAGCACCCGGCCCGCCGCGGCGTCGCGGGACGCGAGGGCCACGAGCCCGGCGAGGTCGAGCGTCGCGGCCCCGGGCAGGCCCGCCGCGGCGGCCGCGGCGTGCAGCGCGTGCCGGTTCGCGAGCATCTCCCAGCAGCCGCGCCGGCCGCACCGGCAGACAGGACCGTCGCGGTCGACGACCGCGTGGCCGACCTCGCCGCCGGCGCCGCGCGCGCCGCGGTGCAGCGCGCCGTCGAAGATGAACCCGGCGCCGATCCCGGCCCCGACGTACACGGAGGCGAACGAGGACTCGCCACGGCCCGCCCCGAAGAGCAGGTCGCCGAGCGCCTGCGCCCGGGTGTCCTGGTCCAGGTGGGCCGGCACGCCGGTGTCGGCCTGCACGACCTGCGCCAGCGGCAGACCGTCGAGCACCGGCGCCAGCCCGGCCCGGACGACGACGCCGGCCTCGGTGTCGACCATCCCGCCGACCGCGATCCCGATGCCGTGCAGGGCCACCCCGGCCCGGGCCATCGTCCTGCGCATCGCGGTGGTGATCCGCCGGGTGACCCCGTCGGCGTCCACGTCGGCCGGGAAGGACGACGACGTCACGGCCGTCACCCGGCCGCCCGCCGTGACGACGGCGGTCTTGACGCCCTGCGGCAGCACGAGCATCGCCCCGACCGGCCACCCGTTGTCGGAGAACCACAGCGGGCGCGCCGGCTTGCCGCCCTGGACGCCGCTCGCGAGGGGCTCGAGCTCCTCGAGGAGCCCGTCGTCGAGGAGCGGGGTGACGATCTGACCGATGGTCGCGCGGGTCGACCCGGTGAGCCGGGCGAGCTCGGGGCGCGGCAGCGGGCCGTTCGCGTAGAGGGTCTTGAGCACACGGGCACGGTTGAGCTCACCGGCCAGCGAGGCGGAGACCATCGCCGAGGCCCGGGGCGGGCGGCGGGGCGGTGCGGACGGGGTGGACGTGCCCACGCGGGTCCCTTCTCGACGTCGGGCGGCCCGTCGATCGTACGGGCGTGCACGGTTTGTCAACGACTCATCCGATCCTAAGCGCCGATCCGGCGTTCTGACACCCCGCCACTGACCACGGATCGACCCGAAAATCGTTGTAAACGCTTGCGTTGCGGATCGGTAACACCCTTGACCGCTCTTCGGTTCGTATGCGAGTCTCACAAACTATCCCCACCCCACCGACGCTCGTTCCCCCAAGGAGAGTCGAATGAACAAGCGCTTCGCGGCGGCTGCCGCGGCCATCGGAGGCTTCGCGCTCACGCTGACGGCGTGCGGCGGCGGCACCGGCGCCGGGACCGCGGGCGGCGGCTCCGCGTCGTCCGGCGCGGCCGAGAAGGTGACCTCGATCAAGCTCGTCGCGGCGGAGTACTCCAAGGAGAACACCGCCGCGTTCTGGACCAAGTTCGCCGAGGCCTACAAGGCCAAGACCGGCATCACGCTCGAGGTCCAGGTCGTCAGCTGGAACGACATCGACCAGCAGAGCAGCACGATGGTCCAGAACAACAACCCGCCGGACATCCTCAACCTCAACGTCTACGCGAGCTACGCCAAGGACGACCTGCTCTGGAGCGCGGACGACGTCCTGTCCGACGCGGTGAAGAGCGACCTCCTGCCGAACTTCGTCAAGAGCGGCACGTACGAGGGCAAGATGTACGGCATGCCCGACCTGTCGTCGGCGCGGGCCCTGTTCTACAACAAGGACCTCTTCGCCAAGGCCGGCATCGCCGCCCCGCCCAAGACCTGGGACGAGTTCGTCACCGACGCGAAGAAGATCAGCGCCCTCGGCGACGGCACCGTCGGCTACGCGATGCCGCTCGGGCCCGAGGAGGCCCAGGCCGAGTACTCGATCTGGATGTTCAACAACGGCGGCGACTGGAAGACCGACGGCAAGTGGTCGATCAACTCCCCGCAGAACGTCGAGACGCTGAAGTTCCTCAAGGACCTCTCGGTCACGCAGAAGGTCACGCAGAACAACCCCGGCAAGACCAACCGCACCGACGGCGCCTTCGCCCTGTTCCAGTCCGGCAAGGCCGGCATGGTCGTCGGGTTCTCGCCGCTGGCCGCCACGCTCGACAAGGACGGGAAGGTCTCCTACGGCACGGCGGCCATGCCGACGAAGGACGGCGGCGAACCGTCGACGTACGGCGTCACCGACTACCTCATGGCGTTCAAGAAGCCGGGCAACCAGGAGGCCGTCAAGGCGTTCTACGACCTCTACTACTCGCCGGACCAGGTGAACACGTTCATCAAGAACGAGGGCTTCCTGCCGGTCACGCAGTCCGGTCTCGAGGTGTTCGCCTCGGACACCAAGCTGACGACCTACCTCGACACGCTGACCGGCGCGAAGCTCACGCCGACGGACGACCCGGGCTGGGACCGCGTCAAGCTCGCCGTCCAGCAGTCGATCGGTGCCGCGGTGGCACCGGACGGCGACCCGCAGGCCGTCCTCGACTCCCTGCAGAAGCAGGCGGAGTCCGGGAGCTGACCGGGTGACGGCCACTGCTACCGGGTCCGGCGCGGGCACGTCCCGCGCCGGGCTCGGCGTCACCGCGCTGTGGCTCGGCCCGGCGCTCGCGCTCATCGTCGGGGTCGTGCTCTACCCGGCCGTCGAGCTTGTCCGGGCCTCGACGAGCGACTACTCGATCACCGGCCTGCGCAAGGGCGCGGCCGGGGCGGACAACTACCGCCGTGTGCTCGAGCACCCCGACCTGTCGACCGTGCTGCTCAACACCGTCGTCTGGGTCGCCGCCGTCCTCGTGCTCTCGATCGTCATCTCGCTCGGGCTCGCCCAGCTCATGAGCAAGGAGTTCTTCGGCCGCCGGCTCCTGCGGTGGGCGGTCATCGTGCCGTGGGCGGCGTCCCTCGTCATCACGGCCCGGCTCTTCATGCTCCTGCTCGACTACAACTACGGGATCCTCAACCAGGTGCTCCTCTCGGCCGGGATCGTCGACACCCCCGTCGACTTCCTCGGCGACGACCGGTTCACGATGCCGTCGATGATCGGCGTGGGCACGTTCGTCACCCTGCCGTTCACCGCGTACGTGCTCCTCGCCGGGCTCAAGGGCATCCCGGACGACGTCTACGAGGCGGCCCGGATGGACGGCGCCTCGCCCTGGCAGGCGTACACCCGCATCACCCTGCCGCTGCTGCGGCCCGCGCTCATGGTGGCGACGGTCCTCAACATCATCTACGTGTTCAACTCGTTCCCCATCGTCTACACGCTCAACGACCGCAACCCCGGTTTCGCCCACGACACGACGATCACCTTCATGTACAAGCTCGCGTTCAAGAGTGCCGAGAAGAGCGTGGGGATGTCCGCGGCCGCCGGGGTCTTCAACGTGCTGCTCATCCTCGTCGTCGTCCTGGCGTACCTGCGCATCTCGAACTGGAAGGAGGCGACGGACGCGTGAGCACCACGAGCATCGCCCGGCCCGCGGCGTCCGGACCGGCGGGCCGGACGGCCGGCCCCGCCGTCCAGCGGCCCCGCGGCTACCGCCGGGTGCGGCCCTACGTGCTGTCCGTCGCGGGCCTCGCGGTCGCCGCGCTCTTCGCGCTGCCCTACGTCGTCATGCTCCTCGACGCGCTGCGACCCAGCGGCGACGTCCTCGCGACGCCGCCGTCCTTCCTGCCGCGGGAGTGGCAGTGGGGCACGTTCGGCACGATCCTGTCCGACGCCCGGTTCCTGTCCTGGCTGAAGTCGTCGCTGCTCGTCGCGTCGGTCTCGACGGTCGTCGTCCTCGTCGTCGCCGTCCCCGCCGCCTACTTCACCGCCCGGTACCGGTTCCGCGGCAGGACGGCGTTCCTCCTGCTCGTCCTCGCGACCCAGATGTTCTCGCCGACCGCGCTCGTCGTCGGGATCTACCGCGAGTTCTTCCAGCTCAACCTCGTCAACACGTACATGGCGCTCATCCTCACGAACGCGGCCTTCAACCTCGCGTTCGCGATCTGGATCCTCCAGGGCTTCTTCGCCTCGATCCCGCAGGAGATCGAGGAGGCGGCCCACCTCGACGGCTGCGGCCGGTTCGGGACGCTGTGGCGGGTCATGCTGCCGCTCACGCTGCCCGGGCTCGTCACGACCGTGACGTTCACCTTCATCGCGGCGTGGAACGAGTACGTGGTCGCCCTGACGCTCATCCAGGACGACGCCCGCAAACCGCTGACCGTCGGCATCAGCTCGTACGTCACCGGCTACGAGCAGAACTGGGACCAGCTCTTCGCGGCGTCCGTCATCGCGATCGTGCCGGTCGTCATCCTCTTCGCCGCGATCGAGAAGCACCTCGTCGGCGGGCTCACCGCGGGCGCCGTGAAGTGAGCGCGACCGGCCCCGCCAACAGCCCCGCCAACAGCCCCGCCGACGGCGTGCACCTCGGGCTCGACATCGGCGGCACCAAGGTCCTCGGCGTCGCCGTCGACGCCGCGGGCGGGGTGCTCGCCGAGGTCCGGCTGGCCAGCGAACCAGGACCGGAGCGGGTCGTCGCGGTGGCGGCCGAGGCGGCCCGCTCCCTCGCCGGTGCGCTCGGCGCCCCGCTCGACGCGCTCGCCGGGATCGGGGTCGGGGTGCCCGGCGTCGTCGACGCGCGCCGCGGGGTCCTCTCGCACGCGGTGAACCTCGGCGTCGACGGCGAGGGGCTCGCGCTCGCCGACCGGCTGCGGGAGCGGACCGGGCTGCCGGTCGCCGTCGAGAACGACGTCAACGCGGCGGCCGTCGGCGCGGCCCGGGTGCTCGGCCTCGACGGCACCGACCTGGCCTACCTGAGCATCGGCACCGGGCTGGCGGCCGGGCTGGTCCTCGGCGGCCGGCTGCACCGCGGCACCCGCGGCGGGGCCGGGGAGATCGGGCACCTCCCGGTGGACCCGCTCGGCCCGGTGTGCCCGTGCGGGCAGCGCGGCTGCCTCGAGGCGCTCGTCTCCGGCAGCGCGATCGCCCGTGCCTGGCCGGTCGAGCCGGAGGCGCTCGCGCCCGGTGAGGGCCCCTCGCACGCGCTGTTCCGGGCCGCGGCGGCCGGCGACGAGAAGGCCGGGCAGGTCCGGGACCGGGTCGCCGACCACCTCGCGGCCGCCGTCCAGCTCCTCGTGCTCACGGTCGACGTGGACGTCGTCGTCCTCGGCGGCGGCGTCGCCGAGGTCGGCGAGCGGCTGCGGCTCGCGGTCGCCTCGGCGCTCTCGCGGCGGGCCCGCGCCTCGGCGTTCCTCGCCTCGCTCGACCTGCCCGCCCGCGTGACGACGGTCCCGCAGGGGCGCCCGGTCGCCGCGGTCGGCGCCGCGCTGCTCGCCCCCGGCCGGGAGGCCCGATGACCCCGCCCGTGCTCCCGACGGCCGGGCACGTCCGGCAGGCCGGGCCGCCGCTCGTGCCGTTGCTGCTCGCCGGCGGCGACGTCCTCGACGTCGGGACCGCGACGTTCGCCCGCGGTGACGTGCTGCTCGTCGGCGGCCGCGTCGCGGCGCTCGGCGACGTCCCGGCGGACGACGTCCCGGCCGGCACCCACCGGGTCGACTGCACCGGGCTGCTCGTCACGCCCGGACTGGTCGACGCACAGGTCAACGGCGCGGCCGGCGCCGACCTCACCCGGGAGCCCGAACGGCTCGTGGACGTCGCCCGGGCGCTGCCCGCGTACGGCGTCACGGCGTTCGTGCCGACCGTCGTCACGGCAGCCGCAGGCACCGTCGAGCGGGCCCTCGCCGCGGCGGCCGCGCTCGCCACGGACGGCACGGCGCCCGCCGGGTCCCCCGTGCGGGCGTCAGTCGTCGGCGTCCACGCCGAGGGACCGTTCCTCTCCCCCGCGCGCCGCGGCGCGCACCCGCCGGCGCACCTGCGGGCCCCCGACCGCGCGTTCGTCGCCGGCTGGAGCCGGGCGGGCGGGCTCGTCACGGCCACCCTCGCCCCCGAGCTGCCCGGTGCCCTCGACGTCGTCGCCGACCTCACCGCACGCGGCGTCGTCGTCTGGGTCGGGCACACGCAGGCGACCTACGAGCAGGTCCTCGCCGCCGTCGCCGCCGGCGCCCGCGCCGTGACCCACCTCTTCAACGCGATGCCGCCGCTCGGCCACCGCGACCCGGGGCCCGTCGGCGCGGTGCTCGGCGACGACGACCTCGTCGCCGGCGTCATCGTCGACGACCTGCACGTGCACCCTGCGGTCGTCCGGGCCACCTGGAAGGCACTGGGGCGCAGTCGGTTCATGCTCGTCAGCGACACGACGGCCGCGCTCGGCCTGCCCGACGGGCGCACCGTCCTCGGCGACCACGAGGTCGTCCTCGAGCGCGGCGCCGTCCGGCTCGCGTCCGACGGCGTGACGCTGGCGGGCAGCGGGGTCGGCCTCGACCACTGCGTCCGCACGCTCGTCGCGGCGACCGGCTGCCCGCCCGCCGAGGCGTTCGTCGCCGCCACCCGGACGCCCGCCGACCTGCTGCGCCGGCCCGACCTGGGGCGGCTCGCCGTCGGCGGCCCGGCCGACGTCGTCGTGTGGACCCCCGACCTGCACCCGCGCACCGTCGTCGTCGGCGGGCGCACCGCCGCGCCCGGACCCGCCTGAGGAGTGTCATGGAGGTCGTCGTCCTGCCCGACGCGGACGCCGTCGGTCGGCTCGCGGCGGACGCCGTCGAGGCCGTGCTGCGCACCCGCGAACGCCCCGTCCTCGGGCTCGCGACCGGGTCGAGCCCGCTCGCGACGTACGCCGAGCTGCGTCGCCGGCACCGCGAGACCGGACTGTCGTTCGCGCACGCGACGGCGTTCCTGCTCGACGAGTACGTCGGGCTGCCGGCCGGCCACCCGCAGCGCTACCGCGCGGTCATCGACGCCGAGCTCACGTCGCGGGTCGACCTGCGGGAGGGCTCCGTGCACTCCCCCGACGGCGACGCCGCCGACGTGCCCGCGGCCTGCGCGGCCTACGAGGCGGCGATCTCGGCGGCCGGCGGGGTCGACGTCCAGCTGCTCGGGATCGGCTCCGACGGGCACCTCGGCTTCAACGAGCCGGGCTCGTCGCTCGCGTCGCGGACCCGGATCAAGACCCTCACCGCTCGCACCCGTGCCGACAACGCGCGCTTCTTCGACGACCCCGGCGAGGTGCCGCACCACGTTCTCACGCAAGGGATCGGGACGATCCTCGACGCCCGGCACCTGCTGCTCCTCGCGACCGGCGCGGGCAAGGCGGACGCCGTCGCGGCGGCGGTCGAGGGGCCGCTCGCCGCGGCGTGCCCGGCGTCCGCCCTCCAGCTCCACCCGCACGCGACCGTCGTCCTCGACGAGGCGGCCGCCAAGGGCCTCGCCCGGGCGGCGTACTACCGGGAGGTGTACGCCGGGAAGCCGGCGTGGCAGCGGCTGTGACGCCGGCCGGCCGGGCCGCGGCAGGTGCTAGCCCTTCGAGGCAGCGCGGACCGCGACCTTCGGGCACGCACCGACCGGGCCACCTGGCGTAGCCCGCAGGTGCGATGGGAACCGGTACCCGGGGCCTGCGAGAAATGGTCCATCGCCCGGCGCCGCCCCCGACGCGGTGCCCGACCGGAAGGACCACCCCGATGACTGCCCTGACCCCCACGACCCGCCGCCTCGCCGTGATCGTCAGCGCGCTCGCCCTGACCGTCGGCGGCGGTGCCGCGACCGCCCTCGCGGCGTCCGGTGCCCCCGCCGTCGCCCGCCACGGCGCCGACGACCCCGCGAACCACGACGCGAACGACGACAAGGGCGGCCTGCGGCCCCGCAGCGCGAGCCCGACCGCGAGCGCCTCGCCGACGGCCTCCCCCTCGGCCTCGGCGAGCGCCTCGCACGACGCCGGCGACGACAAGGGCGGCCTGCGCGGCGGCCACGGCGCGGACGACGGCGCGACCGCCGGCACCCACCGGCGCAACCGCGGCGCGGACGACGGTGCGACGCACGACGCGGGCGACGACCACGGCCGCCGGCACGGCGGCCACGGCGCCGACGACGGTGCCTCGCACGACGCGGGTGACGACCACGGCGGCCGTCGCGGCGGCGGCCACGGCTCCGACGACCGGGGCGGGGACGACCACGGCGGCCGGCACGGCGGCCACGGCTCCGACGACTGACCCACGACCGCCGGTTCTCGTCGTCCGCCACCGGGTACGTGGCGGCGGACGACGAGAAGCGGTGACCTACAGCGAGAAGACCTTGCCCGGGTTGAGGATGCCCGTCGGGTCGAGCGCGGCCTTGACGGCCCGGTGCACCGACAGGCCGACCGGGCCGACCTCGCGCTCGAGCCACTCGCGCTTGAGGACGCCGACGCCGTGCTCGCCGGTGATCGTGCCGCCGAGCTCGAGACCGAGGTCCATGATCTCGCCGAACGCGAGCCGGGCCCGCTCCGCGTGGTCTTCGTCCGACGCGTCGAAGACGACGTTGGGGTGCGTGTTGCCGTCGCCGGCGTGCGCGACGGTCCCGATGACGACGCCGCGCCGCTCGCCGATCGCGGTGATGCCGTCGATGAACTCGCCGAGCCGGGTCCGGGGCACGCAGACGTCGTCGACGAGCGTCGTCCCCCACGCCTCGAGCGCGGTGAGGACGGCCCGCCGGGCGGCGAGCAGCAGCTCGCCCTCGGCCGGGTCGTCGGCCTCGACGACGTCGGTGGCGCCGCACCGGGTCGCGACCTCGCCGATCGCCGTCACCTCGCGCGCCGCGACCTCGCCGCCGGAGTCGGACTGCCAGATGAGCATCGCCGCGCAGTCCTCCGGCAGGTCGCTGCGCAGGTACTCGTTCGCGGCCCGGATCGAGACGGCGTCCATGAGCTCGAGCAGGCTCGGGACGTGCCCCTCGGCGACGACGGCGGCGACGGTGTCGGTCGCCGACCGCATGCTCGGGAAGAGCGCCGCCGCCGTCCGGGGCCGCTGCGCGGCTGGGCGCAGCATGAGCGTCGCCTCGGTGATGACGCCGAGGGTGCCCTCGCTGCCGACGAAGAGCTTGGTGAGGTCGTAGCCCGCGACGCCCTTGACGGTGCGCCGGCCGGTGCGAAGCACCTCGCCCGAGGCGAGCACGACCTCCAGGCCCATGACGTAGTCGGTCGTCACGCCGTACTTCACGCAGCACAGGCCCCCGGAGTTCGTCGAGAGATTGCCGCCGATCGAGCAGAACTCCCAGGACGACGGGTCGGGCGGGTAGTACAGGCCCTGCGCCTCGACCGCACGCGACAGGTCGGCGTTGAAGATGCCGGGCTGGGTGACGACGAGCCGGTTCGCGGTGTCGATCTCGAGCACCTGCGTCATCGGCGCGGTGCTCACGACGATGCAACCCTCGATGGCGTTGGCGGCGCCGGAGAGCCCGCTCAGCGCGCCCTGCGGCACGACCGGGACCCCGAGCCGGCTCGCCGTCCGGAGGGCGTGCTGGACGTGCGCGGTCTCCCGGGCGAGGACGACGGCCGCCGGCACCCCGGCCGGGCAGAACATCGCCCGGTCGTGCCGGTAGGACTCCATCCGCGCCGGGTCGGTGACGAGGACGTTCTCCGGCAGCCCGGCGGCGAGGGCTGCGACGACCTCGGAGGCGGGCGGCGACGACACCGGCGCGGCAGACATGCGACTCACCCTAGGTCGGCCGGGGCCGCAGCGGCAGAGCGGGCCGGCTGCGGCAGGATTCGGGGCGTGGACGCCCGTGGACGCCTCGACCCCCTCGACGCCGCCCTCGTCACGCTGCTCGCCGAGGAGCCGCGCACGAGCGTGCTCGAGGCCGCGCGCCGGCTCCAGGTGGCCCGCGGCACCGTCCAGGCCCGCCTCGACCGGCTGCAGCGCGAGGGCGTCGTCACCGGCTTCGGCCCGGACGTGGACCCGGGCGCCCTCGGCTACCCGGTGACGGCGTTCTGCTCGGTCGAGATCCGGCAGCGCGCGGGCGACGAGACCGGGCCGTCGGGCCGGGCCCGGACCCCGACGACGCACGACGCCGTCGCCGCGCACCTCGCCGGGGTGCCCGAGGTGCTCGAGGCCCACACCGTGACCGGCGCCGCCGACCTGCTCGTGCGGGTCGTCGCCCGGTCGAACGCCGACCTCCAGCGCGTCATCGACCGGGTCCTGGAGAGCCCGCACGTCGTCCGGCTGTCGACGACGATCGTGCTCGCGACGCCGCTGCCGCACCGGACGCTGCCGCTCGTCCAGGCGACGGGGCGGGCGACCGGGCAGCCCCCGGAGCCGTCGGGAACTCATCCGTTCGGGTGATCACCCGAACGGCTCAAGGTTTCGCCCCGACCTGCCGACAACGGTCCGGACACCGGTCACGGATCGCGGACGGCGGGAGGACGCATGCTGGTGGTGGTGGCGACGACCCTGCTCGCCCTGGTCGCGACGGGGGCGGCGGTCGTGGCGTGGACGGTCGCCGTCCGGCGCGCGCACGAGGCCCGGCAGGCGGTGGCGACGGCGACCGCGTACCGGGCCGTGTTCGACCACGCGCTCGTCGGGATCGCGGTACTCGCGGCGGACGACGCCGGGCCGGCCCCGGTCTGGCGGGTCGAGGACGCCAACCCCGCGTTCGGGCACCTGCTCTGCCGCGAGGTGGCCGGCACCGCCTGGCCCGACCTGCTCGCCGCGGCCGACGCGGACGACGCCGCCCGCACCCTCGCCGCGCTCGCCGACGGGCGGCTGTCCGCCTGGCACGGCGAGCACGCCGTCGAGATCGCCGGCCGCACCCGGAGCATGCACGTCTCGATGGCCCCGCTGCCGACCCCGGCCGGCGGGCCGCGCCGGCTCGCCGTCCACGTCGTCGACGTCACCGACCGGGTCAGCGAGCAGACCCGGCTGCGCGACCTCGCGCTGCACGACGCGCTCACCGGGCTGCCGAACCGGGCCCTGCTCGCCGACCGGCTCGACCTCGCCCTCGCCGGGACCCGGCGCACCGGCGGCCGGGTCCTCGTCGCGTTCTGCGACCTCGACGATTTCAAGACCGTCAACGACACCTCCGGCCACGCCGCGGGCGACCACGTCCTCGTGACCGTGGCGCACCGGCTGCGGGAGGCGGTCCGGCCGGCCGACACCGTGGCCCGGGTCGGCGGCGACGAGTTCGTCGTCCTGTGCCCGGACGTCCCCGACGAGGCCGTCGCCCACGACATCGCCGGGCGGCTCCTCGCGGCGCTGCGCACCCCGGTGCTGCTCGACGGGACCGCCTGCCACCGGGGCGGGAGCATCGGCGTGGCGCTGTCCGCCGCGGGCCGCGGCACCGACGCCTCCGCGCTGCTCCAGGCCGCCGACATCGCGATGTACCGGGCCAAGCGCTCCGGCAAGAGCGCGGCCCACCTGCTCATCCTCGCGGACGACGAGGACGTCTTCGTCGACGGCGTCGTCGACGTCCGCGGTGCCGACCGGCTCAGCGCCTGACCCACCCGGCCGCCCGACC
>NZ_MWLL01000117.1 GCF_002198675.1 Kineosporia sp. R_H_3
TCCGCCGCCGGACCCTCCCCACCTGCCGCCGCCGGACCGTCCGCTGTCGCCGCTCATGCCGTGCCTCCGAGACCCAGCTCGTCAAGGGCGTCGACCTCGGGCAGGAAGGGCGCGAGAGCCGGCAGCTCGTCGAGCGAGGAAAGCCCGAGCCGCTGGAGGAACTGGGTGGTGGTGCGGTAGAGCACGGCGCCCGACTCGGGGTCCGTGCCGGCCTCCTCGACGAGGCCGCGGGTGACGAGGGTGCGCATGACGGCGTCGACGTTGACCCCGCGGACGGCGCCGACCCGGGCCCGGCTCACGGGCTGCCGGTACGCGACGATCGCGAGGGTCTCGAGCGCCGCCTGGGTGAGCTTGGCGGTCTGGCCGTCGAGCATGAAGCGCTCGACGACGGGCGCGTAGTCGGTGCGGCTGTAGATCCGCCAGCCGCCGGCGACGTGCCGCAGCTCGAAGCCGCGGCCCTGCTCGTCGTACTCCTGGGCGAGCTCGGCGAGGACGAAGCCGACCCGGTCGGTCGTCAGGCCCAGCGCGGACGCCAGGGACACCTCGTCGATGGGCTCCTCGACGACCATGAGCACCGCCTCGACGGCGCCGCGGGCGCCCGACGGCAGGGCGTCGAGGTCGAGGGACTGCTGCTCCTCGGTCGTCGCGGACACCGGTTCCGGTGCCGGTGCCGCGGCCGCCTCGGGCTCGGCCGGCTCGGGCTCAACCGGCTCGGGCTCGGCCACGACGGGCTCCGCCACGTCGGCGACCTCGGGGGCGACGTCGTCCGCGGTCGCGGGTGCGGCGTCGGTGGACTGGCTCACTGGTCCTGGCCTTCCTGTGGTTCGTCGGTCTGGGTGACCGGGGCGCCGAGCGCCGCGATGTCCTCGTCGGTGACGGACTCGGCGACGTCGTCCTCGGGCGGCGGGGGCGCCCCTTCGAACTCGTCGACCTCGACGACGACGTCCTCGTCGTCCGAGCCGGTCCACCGGATGGTCAGCTCGCCGAGCGGCGTGACCTGGTCGAACGCGAGCGCGCCCTCGCGGAACAGCTCGAGCAGCGCGAGGAAGCGGGCGACGACGACGATCGTCTCCTCGGCGTCCGCGATGAGCACCCGGAAGCTCGCCGACCGGGTCCGGCGGAGCCGGTCGATGATGAGCGCCGCCTGCTCCCGCACGCTCACCGGCGGGGCGTGCAGGTGGGCCAGGCCGACCTGCGGCGCGACCTTGGGCGTCATCGCCTTGGCGGCGATCATCGCGAGCTGCTCGGGGGTGATGCCGAGGACGAGCTCGGGCAGCAGCTGGGCGAACCGGGGCTCGACGGCGACCGCGCGCGGCTGCCGGCGGTTCTCCTCGGCGATCCGCTGCGCGAACGTCGCGGCGACGTCCTTGAACGCCCGGTACTGCAGGAGCCGCGCGAAGAGCAGGTCGCGGGCCTCGAGCAGGGCGAGGTCCTCGTCGTCCTCGACCTCGGCCTGCGGGAGCAGCCGGGCGGCCTTGAGGTCGAGCAGGGTGGCCGCGACGACGAGGAACTCGCTCGCCTCGTCGAGGTCCCACTCCTTGCCCTTGGCCTTGATCCACGCGACGAAGTCGTCGGTGACCTTGGCGAGGGCGATCTCGGTGACGTCGAGCTTGTGCTTGGAGATCAGGCCCAGGAGCAGGTCGAACGGGCCGTCGAAGTTGTCGAGGTGGACCTCGAAACCCGGCGAACGACCCGGGAGCGGCCCGCCCGGGACGAGCCCGATCCCCGCCTGAACTCCGTCGGGCACGACCTCGAGACCACCGGGACCGGGGGTCTGCGAAGGTGCGGACGGAGCAGGAGGCACGAAGGGTAAGCCTACGGCCTGGCCCGGCGGTCGCCGTCCGTCAGGCGGCGTCGCCCCGTGCGATGAGCTCGCGGGCGAGCAGCCGGTAGGCGTACGCACCCGAGTGGCTGCTCGCGTAGCTCGTGATCGGCTCGGCGGCCACGGACGCATCCGGGAACTTCACCGTGCGCCCGATGACCGTGTGGAAGACCTGGTCGCCGAACGCCTCGACGACCCGGGCGACGACCTCGCGGCTGTGCAGCGTGCGCGGGTCGTACATCGTCGCGAGGATGCCGTCGATCTCCAGACCGGGGTTGAGCCGGTCCTTGACCTTCTCGATCGTCTCGACGAGCAGGGCCACCCCGCGCAGCGCGAAGAACTCGCACTCCAGCGGGATCACGACCCCGTGCGCGGCCGTGAGCGCGTTGACCGTGAGCAGGCCGAGCGACGGCTGGCAGTCGATGAGGACGACGTCGTACTCGTCCATGAGCGGGCGCAGCGTGCGGCCGAGGATCTGCTCCCGGGCGACCTCGCTGACGAGCTGGACCTCTGCGGCCGACAGGTCGATGTTCGCCGGCAGCAGGTCGCAGCCCGCCATCGGCGTGCGGCGCAGCACCTCGCGGACGTCGACCGTGCGGTCGAGGAGGAGGTTGTAGACCGTCTTCTCGAGGTCGTGGGGGTTGATCCCCAGACCGACCGAGAGGGCGCCCTGCGGGTCGAAGTCGACGAGCAGCACCCGGCGGCCGTACTCCGCGAGGGCGGCGCCGAGGTTGATCGTGCTCGTCGTCTTGCCGACCCCGCCCTTCTGGTTGCACATCGCGATGATGCGCGCGGGGCCGTGCGCCGCCAGGGGCTGGGGCACGGGGAAGTTCGGCATGGGGCGACCGGTCGGGCCGATTGCCCCGGCGCGCAGGCTGTCGAGCCCGTCACCGACGTCGAGGGCCAAGGTGGCACTCTCCTGCGTCTGGTTCGTCACGACCGGTCCCATCTCCGCAGTCCTTCGCTCGGCACGCACATCCCGGGGGAGGTACCGCAGGCGACGGCCAGGACGTGCCACGACGATCGTCCCCCGTGGGTGCCCTCGGCGCTGTGAACCTAGTCGGCGCGTCGCGAGGCACTCAAGGCGGGAGGCCGCTGTCACGGCATTCCGGGCCGAAAGATCGACAGATGGTGGTCGAATGGTCACGCAGACCGTATCAAGTCGCTCTCTCAGCCGAGTGCGCGGGGGTGTGCGGCCGCGTAGACCTCGCGAAGCGTCTCCGGCGCCACCTTGGTGTAGATCTGCGTCGTCGCGACCGACGCGTGCCCGAGCAGCTCCTGGACGACGCGGACGTCGGCCCCGCCCTCGAGCAGGTGCGTCGCGAACGAGTGCCGCAGGGTGTGCGGCGAGACCCGGCCCGCGAGGCCGGCCCGCTCCGCGCCCACCTGGAGCACCGACCAGGCGCTCTGCCGGGACAGCCGGCCGCCGCGGGTGTTGAGGAAGAGCGCGGGCGTCCCCCGGCCGTGGGCCGCGAGCGCCGGCCGGACGCGCACCCGGTAGGCCTCGAGCGCGGCGACGGCGAAGCTGCCCACGGGGACGATCCGCTCCTTGTCGCCCTTGCCGCGGAACCGGGCGAGGCCCTCGTCGAGGTCGAGGTCGTCGACGTCCAGCCCGACGGCCTCGCTGATCCGGGCGCCGCAGCCGTAGAGCAGCTCGAGCAGGGCCCGGTCGCGGACGGCGGACGGCGTGCCGGGCAGCGCGACCGCGTCGAGCAGCCGGGTCACCTCCGCGACCGTGATCGGCTTCGGCAGCAGCTTGGCGGTCGTCGGCGGGCGGACGTCGACCGCGGCGTCCCCGGTGACCGTGCCCTCGAGGAGCAGGAACTTGTGCAGGTTGCGGACGGCGACGATCGCCCGGCCGGCGGAGGTCTCCTTGAGCACCGCGCGGCCGTCCTCGCCGGTCCGGATCGCGGTGAGGAAGCCGCTGACGTGCTCCTCGGTGATCTCCCCGGGGGTGCGGACGCCGCGGGCCGCGAGGAAGGCGACGTACCGGTCGAGGTCGCGCCGGTAGGCGGACAGCGTGTTCGCCGCGAGCCCGCGTTCGACGCCGAGGTGCTCGAGGTAGCCCCGGACGGCGCGCTCCAGCGGCGACCGCGCCGCCGCCCGGACCACGGTCGGGGCGACGAGGGCAGGCCCGGTGTCGACGTCGTCACCTGTGAGCGTCAGCGGGCGCACCTCCCCCGGCCGTGGAGCGCCGCGCAGGGGCGGCGCACCGGTGCCGTCACTCTAGGACCGGGGTCCGACGGTGCACCGCTTTGCGTGCTCACGGGCGGGTCGCCGCAGCGTCCCTATGCTGGCCGCGCGGCCGCCGGGGCCCGCGCGGGAGGAGACCGAACCGTGACCACCCACGACGTGACCGATCCCGTCACCCAGGAGCACCACGACCCCGTCCCCGGGGTGCCGGTCGTCGTCACCGGGCTCATGGGGGCCGGCAAGACGACGGTCGCGACCGCCCTCGCCCGGCGCTGGGGCCGGGCGCTGCGCGACAGCGACGTCGACCTGCAGGCCGCGACCGGCCGGACGGCGGCCGAACTCGTCGCGGAGCGCGGCGCCGACGGGTTGCACGCGCTCGAGGCCCAGCACGTGCTCGACGCCGTCGCGGCCGAACCGGCCGCCGTCGTCGCCTGCGCGGCGTTCGTCGTCGAGGTCCCCGAGTGCCGCGAGGCGCTCGCGGGGCGGGCCGTCGTCGTCTGGCTCGACGCCCGGCCCGAGGAGCTCGTGGCCCGGCAGCACCTCGGCGGCCACCGCCCGCAGTACGGCCCCGACCTGCTGGAGATGCTCCGCGGCATGGACGCCCGGCGCCGTCCGCTCTTCGAGCAGGTCGCCGACGTCGCCGTCCGGTTGGACCCCGTCGACCCCGCCGCCGACGTCGCGACCCGGCAGGCGTCCGTCGCCGCCCTCGTCGACGACGTCGAGCGGCGCGTCGTCGCCGCGGCGGGACGGAGGGCGGACCGGTGACGCTGCGGCCGTACTCGTCGTCCCCGCTGCGGGCGCTGCTCCAGGTCGGCGCCGACGTCGCCGTCGTCGTCTGGTCCTGGTTCTGGGTGCGGTTCGCGATGGCCGTGGACGACGCGGTGCGGTCCGTCGGCGACGTCGGCTACCGGGTGCAGGGCGGCGCGGCGGGCATCAAGGACGGCCTCGACGGCGCGGCCGACCAGGCCGGTCAGGTCCCGCTCGTCGGCGACACCTTCGGCAAGCCGTTCACCGCCGCGGGCGGTGCCGCCCAGACGATCGCGGACGCCGGCCGCGACCTCGGCGACCGGGTCACCGGCCTGGCCCTGCCGCTCGCGCTCGTCGTCGCCCTCGCGCCGGTGCTGTCCGTCGTCCTGCTCTGGCTGCCGGCCCGGTACCGGTTCGCCCGCCGCGCCGGCGAGACCGCGGCACTCGCGGCGATGCCCGGCGGCCAGAGCCTGCTCGCGCTCCGCGCGCTCGCGACGCGACCGGTGCACGACATCGCCCGGATCTCCCCCGACGCCGTCGAGGCCTGGCGCCGCGACGACGCCGACGTCGTCGCCCGGCTGGCCGCGCTCGAGCAGCGCCGGGCCGGCGTCCGGCCGAGGCCCGTTCGCGCGTCCCCCGCAGCCCTGGGCGGGACCAGCGGCGCATGAGCACCCCGGTGGTCGTCGTTCGCGGACGGCACGACGCCGCCGCCGTCGAACGGATCCTGCGCGCGCTGCCGGACTGGTTCGGCATGGAGGAGCCGCTGCTGGAGTACGTCCGACACTCCGTCACGCACCCGACGTACCTCGCCTGCGCGCCGGAGGCCGTGGAGCCGGGCGCCGGGACCGACCCGTCGTCCGGGGACGTCGTCGGCGTCCTCGTGACGGCACGGCACTTCCCGGTGGCCGCCGAGGTCCATCTCATTGCCGTCGCCCCGCCGTGGCACGGTCGTGGCGTCGGGCGGTCGCTGCTCGCCGCTGCCGAGGGGGACCTGCGTGCGGACGGCGTCCGGCTCCTCCAGGTCAAGACGCTCGGCCCCAGCGACCCCGATCCCTTCTACGCACGGACGCGGGCGTTCTACGCGAGCAACGGGTTCGAGCCGCTGGAGGAGAACCTCGACCTGTGGCCCGGCAGCCCCTGTCTGATCATGGTCAAGGCCCTCTGACCCGGCGGTCCCCCGGCGCCTCCGCCACGGGGCCGGAAGACCCGGAGATCGCGGCAGGGCGGGGGGCCGTCGGCCCGCCCGCCCTGCTGCGTCACGGTGCTGTTCTGTTGCGCTGCAGCGGTTCCCGGCTCAGGAGACCACGAAGGTGTCGCTCATCGCGGTCGAGAAGTCGGTGTTCGCCCCGGCGGTGACCTTGTAAGACGCCGTCACCTGCAGCACGTCGCCGACGTCGGCCTTCGTCTGCCAGCCGGCGGGGATCGTCACGCGCTCCTCGGACGTGAACGGCGCCACCGTCGGCGTCAGCGCGCCGTTGAGGTTGACGACGTCCACGCTCTTGGACTGCGTGAGGTTGACGACCCCGATCTTGAGGTCGAACGCGTCGACGACCCCGTTGAGCTGCGGGCCGATCTCGACGTTGGCGATGACGTCGAACGCGTCGCCGCGCGCGACGTCGTCGACGGTGAAGAACGTCCCGCTGTCGACGGGGTAGACGAGCTTGATCCTGGCGTCGAACTCACTGGGCATCTCAGGTTCCCCCTGCGTGTCGGCCGTCCGCGGGCCTGCGGACGCGTCCGACGGGATGGAGGGAGGTGCACGAACCGGAGATACCGGGAGATCTGCGGACGGGTCAGGAGCCGAGGAGCGAACTCGTCATCGGGACGTCGGCGACGACGAGGCAGGAGACCTTCCGGTCGCCGTCCTGCCACGAGGCCTCCAGGGGGCGGAAGTAGGCGATCGAGCCCGTCTCCGGCAGCCGGGAGTCGTCCAGCGCGTCGACCTTGCCCGAGCACAGGTCCTCCGCCATCCGGCTGACCTCGTCGTCACCGGGGTACGCCTCGTCGCGGGTGACGAGGTCGTCCTCCGCCACGACCTGGGCGTCGTGGGGCTGGGCGCACGGGGTGAGCCGGACCGTCAGGACGGACGCCTTCTCGGCCCACTCCTCGACGCAGTCCCCGACGCGGAGGTCCTTGACGGACACCGAACCGGCGCCGACGACCTCCCCCGAGCCGCCCCGGTCCGCCGTCGACGACAGGCCGATCGCGACCACGGTGACGACGCCGACGACCCACAGCCCGGACAGCACCAGCCCGGCGATCGCCATCCCGCGCCCCTGGCCGCCGTTCTTCTTGATCTGGCTCAGCGCGACGAGCGAGAAGACCGTCGACAGGAGGGCGCCGCCGAGGATGCCGAGGACGAGTCCGGCGACGGCGAACCCGTTGGTGCCCTTGACGGGCGGCGGGCCGGCAGGCCGCAGGTCCGGCCCTTCGAACGCGGGTCCGGACGGCGGGCCCCAGGGAGGCTGCGTCATGGCCGCACGGTAGTGGATCTTCACCGGGCGGGATGCCGGGCCTGCCTGCGGGGACCCGTTCGGCTCAACGGCTCCCGGGGTGCTGCGGCCACGGCGCGTCGGCCGGGCGCAGCGTCGTCCAGCCCTCGGCGCGGGCGACCCAGGCGGCGAGGATCGACACGACGGCTGCCGGGTTGTGGATCCGGCCGCCGAGGACGGCGTCCTTCGCCTCGTCGAGGGGCACCCAGCGCAGCGGCATGCCGTGCTCCTCGCCGGTGCGGGTGTGCCGGTCGGCCTCGGGGACGGGTGACAGGCCGCGTGCGAGGTAGACCCGGATCGCCTCGTTCATGCCGCCCGGAGAGCTGAACCAGTCGATGAGCACCGACCAGTCGCTCGCGACGAGGTCGGCCTCCTCGGCGAGCTCGCGCTGCACGGTGAGGTGCGGCGGCTCCCCGGCGACGTCGAGCAGCCCGGCGGGCGGCTCCCACAGCTCGTGCCGCACCGGGTGCCGGTACTGGCGCAGCAGGAGGATCCGGTCGTCGTCGTCGATCGCGAGCGCCCCGACGGCGCCGGTGTGCCGCACGTACTCGCGCTCGACGACGCCGGCCTCCCCGAGGTCGACCCGGTCGCGGACGACGTCCCAGATCATCCCCCGGTGCGCGACCGACGTGCCGAGCACGGGCCGCCCGCCGGGGACGTCCGCGAGCAGCCCCGGCCCGTCGACCCCGCCCTCGTCCGCCGTCACGCGGTGACCGACGCGGCGCCGGCGGCCTCGACCTCGAGGAGCCGCTCGGACGACTGCCGCTCCAGCGCCGCACCGACGAGCCCAGCGAAGAGCGGGTGCGCGCGGTCCGGGCGGGACTTGAACTCCGGGTGGGCCTGGGTCGAGACGTAGTACGGGTGGACGTCGCGCGGCAGCTCGACGAACTCGACGAGCGAGCGGTCCGGCGAGACCCCGGAGAAGACGAGCCCGGCCTGCTCGAGGCGCTCCCGGTAGGAGTTGTTCACCTCGTAGCGGTGCCGGTGCCGCTCGGTGATCCGCTCGGCGCCGTAGGCCTCGCGGACGACGGAGCCCTCCGCGAGAAGTGCCGGGTAGGAGCCCAGGCGCATCGTGCCGCCCATGTCCCCGCTGCCCGCGACGATCTGCTTCTGCTCCTCCATCGTCGCGATGACGGGGTGCGCGCTGTCGTGGTCGAACTCGGTGCTGCTCGCCCCCTCGAGACCCGCGACGTTCCGGGAGAACTCGATGACCATGCACTGCAGGCCCAGGCACAGGCCCAGCGTCGGGACGAGGTTCTCGCGGGCCCAGCGCAGCGCGCCGAGCTTGCCCTCGATGCCCCGGACGCCGAACCCGCCCGGCACGCACACGGCGTCCACGCCGTGGAGCATCCGGCGCGCGCCCTCGGGCGTCTCGCACGTGTCGGACGCGACCCAGCGGATGTCGACCTTGGCGTCCCGGTCGAAACCGCCGGCGCGCAGCGCCTCGGTGACCGACAGGTACGCGTCGGGCAGGTCGACGTACTTGCCGACGAGCGCGACCTCGACCCGGTGCGCGGGCCGGTGCACCCGGCGCAGCAGCTCGTTCCACTTCGTCCAGTCGACGTCCCGGAACGACAGGCCGAGCCGGCGGACGACGTACGCGTCGAGGCCCTCGTCGAAGAGCACCTTCGGGATGTCGTAGATCGACGGCGCGTCGACCGCGGTGACGACGGCCTCCTCGTCGACGTCGCACATCGAGGCGATCTTGCGCTTGACGCCCTCGGGGATGTCCCGGTCGGCGCGGCAGACGATGGCGTCCGGCTGGATGCCGATGCTGCGCAGCGCGGCGACCGAGTGCTGGGTCGGCTTCGTCTTCAGCTCGCCGCTCGGCGCGAGGTACGGCACGAGCGAGACGTGCACGAAGAAGACGTTGTCGCGGCCGACGTCCTGGCGGATCTGCCGGGCGGCCTCGAGGAACGGCAGCGACTCGATGTCGCCGACCGTGCCGCCGATCTCGGTGATGATGACGTCGAGACCCGGGTCGTGCGCCGCCTGGGCGCGCATCCGGGCCTTGATCTCGTTGGTGATGTGCGGGATGACCTGGACGGTGTCGCCGAGGTACTCACCGCGCCGCTCCTTGGCGATGACCGCCGAGTAGACCTGGCCGGTCGTCACGTTCGCCGACCGCTCGAAGTCGACGTCGAGGAACCGCTCGTAGTGCCCGATGTCGAGGTCGGTCTCGGCCCCGTCGTCCGTCACGAAGACTTCCCCGTGCTGGAACGGGTTCATCGTCCCCGGGTCGACGTTGATGTAGGGGTCGAGCTTCTGCATGGCGACCCGCAGGCCGCGCCCTCGAAGAAGATGACCCAGGCTCGAGGCCGTGAGCCCCTTGCCGAGTGAGGAGGCCACGCCCCCGGTGACGAAGATGTGCCTCGTCGACGACTTTCCCGCTGCCCGCTCAGTCCGCTGCGCCACGGGCTTCGAGCCTAACAGTCGTCGGGCGGGGTTCGGTGCGCCTCCCCCGTTTGCCTGCGTCCGGGCGAGTCGGTGATGTCCCGAGCGCGGACGGTGACGAGTGCCGCGACCGCGCGCGCCGGTGCGCTCAGGCCGGTCGGACGACGGCGGTGTAGACCGCCCGGACCTGCGCCACGGCGTCCGCGTCGGTCGGCAGCGTCCCTGCCCGCGCGACGGCGCGTCGGCGCAGGTCAGCGGCCAGGTCGGCGTCGGTGACGACCTTCGCGACGGCGTCCGCGAGCACCGCCGGGTCGCCGTACGGGACGAGCACCGCGGCGTCCCCGACGACGGCTGCGACGCCGCCGACCTCGGTCGCGACGATGGCCGCCCCGGCCCGCAGCGACTCCCGGAGGTTGAGGGGCTGCCCCTCCCACACGCTCGGCGACACGACGACGTCCGCGGCGGCGAGCAGGTCGGGGACGTCGTCCCGGTGGCCGAGGAGGCGGACCGGCAGCCGCTCGGCGTCGATCCGGGCCTGCAGGGGCGCGGCCAGCGGGCCGCCACCGGCGACGACGGCGTGCACGGGCACGCCGTCCGCACCGAGGCGGCCTACGGCGTCCAGGAGCAGGTCGAGGCCCTTCTGCGGCGCCAGGCGGGCGACGGTGACGAGCAGCGCGGCGCGCTCCGGCACCCCGAGCGCGGCCCGGACGGCGGCCGGGAGGATGCCGGGGGTGGGCTCACGGACGGGCGCGGGGACGACGGCGAGGTCGACCTGTGACGCGCCGAGCGCGCGCATCCGGGCGCCGAGGTCGCCGCTCACGACGAGGACGGCGTCCGCACCGCGGGCGACGAGGCGCTCGAGGACGGCGTGGACCGCGGCGATCCGGCCGCCCGAGACGAGGGCGTTGTGGAGCGTGACGACGAGCGCCGGGCGGCGGCCGCGCCGGGCCCCGGCCCGGGCCAGGACGGCGAGCGCCCCGGCCCGCAGCCCGTGCGCGTGGACGACGTCCACGTCGCGGCCGAGGCGGCGCAGCCGACGGACGGCGGCGACGTCGCCGGGGCGCGGCCGGTCGCTCACCTCGACGGGGTCGAAGCGCTCGAAGCCGAACGCCTGCGCGGTCGCAGGGGGCCCGGCGACCCGGACGTCGGCGCCGGCCGCGGCGAGGCCCTGCTCGAGCGCGCGGACGTGCCGGCCGACCCCGCCGCCGCTCGTCCCGAGCGTGAGGAGCACCCTCATGCGGCACCCCGGACCCGGCGCAGGACGTCACGGTCGAAGGCTGCCGTGACCGCTGCGAGCACCATGAGGGTCACGATGCCAGCCGCCGCCGCGGCCGCCAGCCCTGGGGCGGCCGACCCGCCGGAAGCCGTTGCGGCAGAAGCGCTCGCGGCGAGCGCACCGAGCACGCCGTCCGCGGCGGCCCGGCCCGCGACCGCGCCGAGCAGGCCGCCGGCGAGCGCGACGAGCCCGGTCCGGCGCAGCCCGGCGAGCGCCTCCCGGCCGGCCGCGCGGGCGAGCGCGACGAGCAGCAGCACTCCCCCGACGGTCATCCCGACGCTCGACCCGACGCCGAGGTTGACCACGGCGTCGTCACCGCTGCCGGCGACGACCGCGACGACCGACCCGACGGTGACGACGAGCCAGCCGGCGGCCGTCGCGACCGCCGCGGCGCGGCCGCGTTCGAGGGCGTAGAGCGCCCGCCCCACGTGTGCGACGAGCGCGAAGCCGACGAGCCCGGGGGCCGTCGCGGTGAGGGCGTCCGGCATCCGGCCGACGTCGCCGCGGTCGAGGGCGGCGAAGAACGCACCGACCCCCGGGGCGGTCGCGGCGACGACCGCGGCGCCGAGGACGGCCACGAGGACGATCACGCGGGTCGTGCCGGCCGCCGCCGCCGCGAAGCCGGTGCGGTCACCGGTCGCCGCCCGTTCCGCGAGGCGCGGGAAGGCGCTCGTCGCGAGCGGGACCGCCAGGACGGCGTACGGCAGCACGTAGACGGCCTGGGTGTACTGGTAGACGTTGAGCGTCGACTCGACTCCGCCGTGGTTGGCCAGCCAGACGACGGCGACGACGCTCGCCTGCTGGGCGAGCAGCGCCGAGACACCCGCGAACGCCAAGGCCCGGGCCCGGACGGCCACCCCCGGCGGGAAGGCGAACGAGGGCCGCAGCCGGGTGCCGGTCGCCAGCACCGGCACGAGCAGCGGGAGCGTCATCGCCGCGACACCCGCCGTCGTCCCCCAGGCCAGCCAGGCCTCCGCGCCACCGGGCAACCCCGCCGCGTCGTCCTGCCGGCCCGCGGCCGTCGCGCCGAACGCCGCGTAGGCACCGATGACGACGACGCTCGACAGCAGCGGTGCCAGCGCCGGCCAGAAGAACCGGCGGTGCGCCTGGAGCACCCCGACGAGGACGGTCCCGATGCCGTAGAGCACGACCTGGGGAGCGAAGACGAGGAGCATCCGGACGGCGAGGTCACGCTGGCCCGGGCACTCGGGGCTGCCGAGCAGGGCGTCGGTGAGCGGGCCGGCGAGTACCGCGACGAGCAATGACACCGGCAGCAGCACGGCGACGGCCCACGTGAGCAGGGCGGACGCCGTGGCATCGACGTCGGCGCGGCCCTCGCGGCCACGGGTCAGCGGTGCCGCGAGCAGCGGGACGACGGCGCCGGCGAGGGCGCCGCCCGCCGCGACCTCGAACAGCACGTTCGGCACCTGGTTCGCCGTCGAGTACGCGTTGCCGACGCACTGCGCGGAGACCTCGTGGGAGAACACGAGCCAGCGACCGAACCCGGTCGCCCGGGCCAGCAGCGTGACCGCCGCGATGAGCGCCGCGGAGCCGAGGAGCGTCCCGGCCCGCGCGCCGCGCCCGCGGGTCACCGGGGCCGGCGGCCGAGGGCGTCGAGCTCGCGCAGGCCCGGCGTCGAGGCGATCACCTTCGTGAAGCTCCAGCGCTCGCTCGCGAGGGTCAGCGCGACGACGCCGGCGAGGACGGCGAGCCGGGTCCGGCGGCCGGTGCCGGCGACGAGCGCGGTGCCGAGCAGGGCCCCGGCGGCGTTCGCACCGGTGTCGCCGAGCATCGCGCGCTCCCCCAGGTCCTCGGGGAGCAGCGCGACGGCGGGCCCGGCCGCGGCGGCGGCGAGCGCGCCGCCCGGGCCGGAGGTCGCCGCGAGCGGCGCCGCCCACAGCAACGTCGCCTTGAGCGCCCGGCCGGGGCGCAGGTCGAGCAGGTTGAGCAGGTTGGCGCTGCCCGCGACGAGCGCACCGGACGCTGCGACGTCCACGAGCCGGGCCAGCCGGCCGGAGCCGCTCGCGCCGTCGTCCCGACCGCCGTCCGGCGGCAGCGCGAGGGCCGCGGCGGCGAGCCCGGTGACCCCGATCCCGAGCACCTTCGCCCCGCCGGTCGTGAGCCGGCCGCGGGCGAGCTCGCCGAGGTGCCCCTTGAGGCCCTTGCTCGTGCCGGTCTCGCCGAGGTCGTCGAGCATCCCGAAGGCGGCCGCTCCGGCCGTCGCGAGGACGGCGCCCGCGCGGACCCGCGGCGGCAGACCGGGGGCCAGGAGCACGGCGCCCGCCGCGGCGGCCGCGTACGCCGGACCCTCGAGCAGGGTGATCGGCTCCCCCGCGTGGTTGGTGCGCGTCCAGCGCGCGGCCCCGCCGGGCGGCGCCGTCCGCAGCGCCGTCCAGGCGGCCCGGGCGAGCCCGGCGCCGACGGCGCCCGCGACGAAGACCCGGCGGCTCACGGCGTCGCCGTCGCCGACGGCGTGCCCCCGGCGGCCGTGACCGCGGCGAGCTCCGGCAGGGGGCCCGTCGCACCGGCACCGAAGCCGTACCGGCCCGCGCGGCCCGACAGCTGCTCGGCGAGGCCCACGACCGTCGTGACGTCGCCCATCGCCGTCCCGCCGGTGTCGACCGTCGTCACCTTGCCCTCGAGGTCGGCGTCCCCGCGGACGGCCGCCACGACGCCGCCGGAGGTCGCCGACGAGCCCGGACCGACGACGACGGTGCCGGACGACGCGCTGTCCAGGGCGAGAGCGAGCGCGTTCCAGGCACCCGCGCGGTCCTCGGGGGCCTGGCTCGGGGAGGCAGAAGCACCGGCGGTCCCCGACGTCGTCGCCGACGGCGAGGTGGTCGCGGTGACCGTCGCGGACTCGACGCCCGGGGCGAGGACGACGGCGAGCTCGGCCCGGCTGTCGAGGGACCCGGCGACCCGGACGAGCCCGGCCTCCCGCATCCCGTCGAGGATCGCCACCGCCGCCGGGTCCGGGGTCCCTGCCACGGCGGCCGTCGGCGCCACGAGCGCCCGGGCCAGCAGCCCCGCGAGGACGGCGTCCGGGTCGCTCTCGGCACCCGCGATGACCGGCGACCCCGCCGGCAGCCCGGCGACGAGCTTCGTCGCGAGGTCCTCGCGGTCCGCGGCCTGCGCGGGATCGGTCCAGCCGTCCTCGATCTCGAGCCGGCCGACGACCGTGCCGCCCGCAGCCTCGACCGTGCGCGTCAGCGCACCGACCCGGTCGGTCGCGGCGTCCGGGAGCACGACGAGGACGACGCTGCGCCCCGGCAGCCGACCGGCGACGACCTGCGGGCCGAGCTCGGTGATGACCTCGTCGCGGTGCGAGACGCCGGCCTGCGAGGAGTCGAGCTGGTCGCGCAGCTGCTGCCGGTCGGCGCGCAGCGCCTCGACCTGCTGCTGCAGGGTCAGCGAGACCCCCTGCTCCAGCGGCTGCTGCAGCGGCCCCGCCCCGAGCAGGATCCCGACGGCCAGGGCGATGAAGACCGACACGAGGGAGACGAGGTGGTACCGGAAGTCGATCATGTGCCCATCAGCTCGATCAGATGCCCGTCAGGTGGGGGCCGGCGGTGCCGGACCACGGCGCGAAGGCCTCGGGCTTGGCGTCGACGAACCAGCCCCGCATCCACGACATGACGTCGTCGAGCCGGGCGGCCACGACCGAGACGACCGCCGGAAGGGTACCGGTGGCGTAGAGCGCCACGGTCACGGCGAGCAGCCCGGCGACGACGAGGACGCCGAGCTGGAGGTTGCTGATCCGCTGCCGGTACAGCCGCGAGACGCCCTTGGCGTCCACGAGCTTGCTACCGACCCGCAGCCGGGTGAGGAACGTGCTGGCCATCCCGGAGCGCCCCTTGTCGAGGAACTCCACGAGCGTCGCGTGGGTCCCGACCGCGACGATGAGCGAGGCGCCCTTGTCGTCGGCGAGCAGCATCGCGACGTCCTCGCTCGTGCCCGTCGCGGGGAACACCACCGGCTCCACCCCGAGCGCCTGCACCCGCTCGAGCCCGGGCGCCCGGCCGTCCCGGTAGGCGTGGACGACGATCTCGGCGCCGCACGTCAGCGACCGGTCGCTCACCGAGTCCATGTCGCCGACGACCATGTCCGGGGTGTACCCGGCGTCGATGATCGCGTCCGCTCCCCCGTCGACCCCGATGAGGATCGGCCGGTACTCGCGGATGTACGGGCGCAGCGTCGCGAGGTCCTCCTTGTAGTGGTACCCGCGGACGACGATGAGCACCTGGCGGCCGTCGATCTGCGTCGTGATGTCCGGGACGCCGACCCCGTCCAGGAGCAGGTCGCGCTCTTTGCGCAGGTACTCCATCGTGTTGGTGGCGAACGCCTCGAGCTGGACGGCGAGCCCTGCGCGGGCCTCGTCCATCGCCGCCGTCACGGTCTGCGAGGTCTGCTCGACGCCCTTCGACACGAGGTCCTCGCCGACGTAGACGCAGCCCTCGTGCAGCCGCACGACCTCGCCCTCGTGGAGCGCCGTCATGACGTCCGGGCCGACCTCGTCGACGAGCGGGATCCCGGCCTCGATGAGGATCTCGGGACCCAGGTTCGGGTAGCGGCCGCTGATGCTCGCCGCCGCGTTGACGACCGCCGCCGGCCGGCACGCCTTGAGCGCCTCCGCGGAGACCCGGTCGATGTCCCTGTGGTCGATGACCGCGACGTCCCCGGGCTTGAGCCGCTTCGTCAGGTTCTTGGTCCGCGTGTCGACCCGGGCGATGCCGACCACGCCGGGGCCCGTGCCGGGCTCCTGACGTCGTCTCGTCTGCGGCATCCTCACCGGTCGATCGTCCCATGTCCTGGGAGATCTTCGCCCGGATGTGGGCGTGTCCTGGTTTGCCGCTTTCTCTCTTCGGGGTTCCCGGGCTTCGGGCTGGTTGGTCGTCGTGTGCTCCGGGCGGGTGCGGC
>NZ_MWLL01000118.1 GCF_002198675.1 Kineosporia sp. R_H_3
AGCTGGTGCGCGCCGTCCGGGCCTGTGCCGGCGGACGGCGCGACGTGGGAGGTGCGCGGGGCCAGCTGGGCGGCGACGGCGCCGACGGTGCTGCCGACTGTGCTGCCGACGGTGCTGCCGGCCGAGCTGCGGACCGAGCTGCGGGCCGTGCGGTGCGTCGTCCCCGGGGTGGCCGCGGACGCCGACCCGGTCGACGTGCCCTTGGGGCCCTGCGAGCCGGTGACCGCCGCCGGGGCGGCCGCCTGCGCCGCGGGGGCGGCGACGACTCCGACGAGCGTCGCGAGCGCGGCGAGCAGGAGCGCGGGGAGCGTCGTCCGGCGCCGGGGGGTCGCCGACGGCAGCGCTGTGCGCCTTCGCCTCACGCGACTCCCCCTCGCTGCGACGGTGGACGGCCGGCGGACGAAGGCCTCCATCTCCGCCCGCCGACCGTCCCTGCCCTGCACGACGAACGCGGCCCGGGAGTTGTTCCCGGGCCGCGCCGTCGGTTCTCCGGTACCCCGCGCAGCGGGGCGACCGTCAGTGGTGGACGCGGTTGCGGCCGTACAGGTTGGCGGCGAGGGTCACGCCGACGGCGGCCACGACGACCTGGAAGAGCAGCTCGATCCAGTCGATGCCGTTCGTCGACGAGACGTCGAACGCCTGCGCGATCGCGGTGCCGATGAAGGCCGCGATGATGCCGACGACGATCGTCAGCCAGATCGGGATGTTCTGCTTCCCGGGGGCCAGGGCCCGCCCGAGGACGCCGATGATGGCGCCGATGATGATGGCGGTGATGATCCCGGTGACGGTCACTGAAGGCTCCTGAGGGGACGTCGGACCCCCTCGTGGGGTCCGCTGACCGCTCCGTACCCAGCGCCACCGGACTTACGCCGTCCCAGGGGCGATCTCTTTCCCCGGCCGGTCCGCCGTCCGGCGGCACCGCTAGCGTGCCGCCGTGACGCGACGCGGCTGGCTCCTGTTCTCCACGCTGTCGCTGCTGTGGGGCACCCCGTACCTCTTCATCAAGATCGCCGTCGAGCACGTCGCGCCCGCGTACATGGTGTGCCTGCGGTCCGCGCTCGCGGCCGCCTGCCTGCTGCCGTTCGTCGTTCTCGCGGGCGAGGTGCGCGTGCTGCTGCGGCACTGGCGCTGGGTCGCCGCGTTCGCCGCGGTCGAGATCACCGTCCCGTGGGGGTGCCTCGGGTACGCCGAGACCCGGATCACGAGCAGCCTCACCGGCCTGCTCGTCGCCGCGGTGCCACTCATGGGGGCGCTGCTCGCGTGGTCGCTGCGCCTCGAGGACCAGCTCGACCGGCGACGCTTCGCCGGCCTGCTCGTCGGCCTGGCCGGCGTCGCGGCGCTCGTCGGGATCGACGTCCAGGGCGGCGACTGGCTCGCCGTCCTCGCCGTCCTGCTCGTCGCGTTCTGCTACGCGCTCGGGCCGGTCATCGCGGTGGCCCGCCTCGGCGGCGTACCCGGCCGGGCGCTCACCGCCGGCGCGCTCGGCCTCAACGCCCTCGTCTACGCGCCCTTCGCGTGGGTGACCCGTCCGGCGGAGCCCGGTGCGGTGCCGGTCGAGGTGTGGTGGTCGATCGTCTTCCTGGGGGTCGTCACGAGCGCGCTGGCGTTCCTCGTCTTCTTCGCGCTCGTCGCCGAGGTCGGCCCGACCCGGACGACGGTCATCACCTACCTCAACCCGGCCGTCGCGATCGTGCTCGGCGTCCTGGTGCTCTCCGAGCCGCTCACGGCGGGCATCCTCGTCGGCTTCCCGCTCGTGCTGCTCGGTTCGTGGCTGTCGACGCGCCGGTCGGCGGCCGCGGCCGCGCCGGACCGGGCGCCGGCTCAGTCCACGAGCGAGCTGTAGACCGCCCGCCGCAGCTGCGGGCGCAGCGGCAGCGTGCTGCTCGGCAGCAGCTGGGTCATGAGGACGACGGTGAGCTCTTCGGCGGGGTCGACCCAGAACGCCGTGCTCGCGGCGCCGCCCCAGTTGAACTCGCCCTTCGTGGAGAGGTTCTTCTGCGCGGCCGGGTCCTCGACGACCGCGAACCCGAGCCCGAAGCCGATCCCGCGCATCGGGCTCTCGGAGAACACCGGCGTCCCGAAGGCGTCGAGGTCGGCGCCGCCGGGCAGGTGGTTGCGGGCCATGTAGTCGACGGTGCGCGGACCGAGCAGCCGGACGCCGTCGAGCTCCCCGCGACGCAGCAGGAACTGGGTGAACCGGTGGTAGTCGTGCGCCGTCGAGACGAGGCCGCCGCCGCCCGAGAGCATGGTCGGCGGGGTGTGGACGGCGCGGCCGAGCGAGTCGCCGGGGGCCATCCCGGCGCCGGTGGCGAGGTACAGCCGGGCGAGCCGGTCGAGCCCGCCGGCGCCGCCCGCGCCGTCCGGGTGCTCCGGCGAGCCCGCGTAGAAGGCGGTCTCGGACATCCCGAGCGGGCCGAGGATGCGCTCGGCGAAGAAGGTGTCGAGCGACTGCCCGGAGACGACCTCGACGAGCCTGCCGAGCACGTCGGTGCAGTAGGAGTAGTTCCAGCGGGTGCCCGGTTCGAAGAGCAGCGGCAGCGAGGCCCAGGTGTCGACGGCGGCGGCGAGGTCGGTGTCCGGCGGTGCGCCCCACTCGTAGCCCTTGGCGCGGAGCATCGCGTCGACGGGGTGCATCCGGGCGAAGCCGTACGTGAGGCCGGCGGTGTGCGTGAGCAGGTGCCAGACCCGGACCGGCTCGGTGGCGGGTGCCGTCGCGGGGCGCAGGTCGGTGCCCCCGGTGAAGACGCGCATGTCCGCGAACGCCGGCAGGTACCGGCTCACCGGGTCGTTGAGGTCGAGCCCGCCGGCCTCGTAGAGCATCATCGCGGCGACCGACGTGACCGGCTTGGTCATGGAGTAGATCCGCCACAGGGTGTCGGGCGTGGCGGGCAGGTCCTCCTCGACGTGGCGCCGGCCGCCCGCACCGACGTGGACGACGCTGCCGCGGCGCGCGACGACGAGCACGTAGCCGGGCAGCCGGCCGGCGTCGACGTACCCGTCGAGGACGGCGTCCGCGCGGGCGAGCCGGGCGGCGTCGACGCCGACGTCCGCCGGGTCCTGCTCCACGGTCAGCTCGGGCATGCCGCTCCTCGGGTCGCGCGTGCGGGCGGTCTCGCCGTCCGGGTGTCGGTGCAGTCCGGGTCACAGTAGGAGGTCCCGGCGGCGGCGCGCGGGCGAGGTCGTGGGACCCGTTCGGAGGATTCCTGGACGATTTCAGAAAGTAGTCACACAATCACCATGTGTTGCTGCATCGTGGTGCCGTGACTACGAGCGAGGTGGCGCGGGACAGCTGGTCCCTGGTCCCGCCGCCCGACGTCCTGCTCCTTCGGCCGGCCTGGGTGCGGCTGCTCGCGAGCGCCGCGAACGTGCTGTGGTGGACCACCGGCCTCGTCGCCGCGTCCTGCGCGGGGATGGTCGTCGCCGAGCCGGTGCTGTCCCGGCCGTTCGTCGCCCGCCTCCTCGTCGTCGGCGGCGTCGCGTTCGTCGGTGCCCTCGTCTCGCACGCCGTCTCGTCGTACGTGACCGCGGGGCTCGTCGCCCGTGACCTCGAGGCGCGGGACGAGGCGGCCCGCCGGGCCTGGTACGCCGAGCCGCACGAGTCGCTGCCGGTCCTCGAGGCCGTCGCCGAGGAGCTCGCCGCGGACGCCGCCGAGGCTGCCGCGGACGCGGCCGTCCGGGCCGCCCACCTGGCCGCGAACGTCGCCCAGGACGCGGCCGCAGAGGCCGCCGCAGCAGAGGCCGCCGCCGCGCCCGACGCGGAGCAGGTCAGGGACGCCGCCCGGCGCGCCGTCGAGGCCGCGGACGTCGCGGCGTTCGTCGTCGGGCACATCCCGGCCGCCCGCCGTCCGGCCTCCGCGGAGGTCGGCACGGAGCCTGTGGGCGCCGTGGAGATCGACCTCTCGGCCGCGCTGCGCCCCGCCGACGACTGGTTCGACGACGACCCCCGCACCGGGCGCTACGGCTACGACCCGAGCTACGACGAGAACGTCGTCGCGGGCGACCTGACCGCGGCCGGCCCGGACGACCTCCACGACGGCGGCCTGGCACCGCACACGTTCTGACCGTCGTCCGCAGGACCGGTCAGCGCGCGGGGAAGAACCCGAGCACGGACCACCCGCGGTCGGCGAACCCGCAGGCCTGCGCGACCCTCGCCGAGGCGACGTTGTCCGGGGCGTGCAGGTAGGTCGGCACCCGGCCCTCGTCGAGGATCCGGCGGGCGGCCTGGCTGACGAGGCGGCGCGCGAGGCCCCGCCCGCGGGCCTCCTCCTGCGTGCCGACCGAGATCTCGTGGCCGAACTCGTCGTGCTTCTTGATGCCGACGCCCGCGACGTACGTGTCGCCGTCGAGCACGACGAGCACGTCGTCGTTGAACGGCCGCAGCCACGGCGGCACCCGCGGGTCCTCGCGGGGCAGCCAGATGCCGGCGTCCTCGAACGGCGCCGGGTCCGTCGTCCAGCGGAAGGAGCCGCGCCCGCCGGTCCCGGGGAGCCCGAGCAGGTCGGGCAGCGCGCCGAGGACGGCGTCGACGTCGCCCTTGACGGCCGCGAACTCCGCCACCCGCGCGGCGGCCGTCGGGTCGACCCCGAGCACGGCCCAGCCGGTCTCGGTCATGACGCCGACGGCCGGGGCCTGCGCGCCGTCCCACCGGGGCTGCGCGGCCCGCGGGTTCGCCACGACGTGCAGCGGCTCCGCGGGCGGCCAGGCACCGGCCCAGCGGGTGAGGTGGGCGGCGAGCGTCTCGGGGACCACCTCGGCGGTCGCAGTCGTGGGCACGTGCGCATCCTCCCCGACGGGCGCGGGCCGCGCAGACCGGGTGAGGGGGACCCGGCCCGGCGCGGCCCGCGCTCCTGCCCAGGAGACGGGTGCCGGTTATGTGGGCGGTGCGGCTGCGCTGTGCGTCTCCTGTGCCCCGGCGGGGTCCCGGCCCGCCGGCGCGGGAGCGCCGAGGAGCAGGTAGGCCTGGGCGGCGACGAGGACCGCGACGACCACCCAGGTGCGGGCCGGCGCGGGGGCGTCGTACCGGTGGACGTCGACGAGCACGACCCCGATCTGGAGCACGACGATCCAGCCGAGGGTGACGACGGCCAGCTCGGCGTACTGGAGGCTGCTCGCGTAGACCCAGAACAGGACGACGAAGACGAGAGCACCGCCGACGGCGAACGCCGGCGAGCGGCGGACGACCGCCTCTTTCGCGGCGACCGCACCGAGCAGGTCGAGCGCGGCGAGCACGAGCATCGCGACGGCGGCGGCGAGAGGCGCCGGCCACGACTCGGGTGTCCTGATGAGCACGACGTCCTCCTGGCGCGGACGGCGGCCCGGGGCGGGCCGCGACTCCGGCAGGCTGCTCCCGGCCGCTCAGGACGACGTCAGCGCCTGGTCAGCGTGGGTATCCTCACGCTGATCTTCTCCTCTGCAGGGTCGGGGCCACCGTGAGGAGACAGCGATGGCGGCCGGTGCACGGAGCACGTCCGGCGGCGCCCGGGGCGTCGTCGTGCTCGTCGCCGCGCCCGGGTACGGCCGGACGACCGCGCTCGAGCGGTTCGCCGAGGAGCCGGCCGGGCCCGGGAGCGCCGGCCCCCTGCTCGTCGGGGCGCGTGCCCTCCTCGCGGCCGGGGCGGTCGACGCGGACGTCGGGCGGCTCCTCGTCGACGACGTCGACGGCCTCGACGACGCCGACCGGATCGCGCTCGCCGGGCTGCTCGCGGACCTGCCCCCCGGCGTCCGGGTCGTGCTCGCGACGACCCGCCCGCTCGACGTGGCCGTGCGGACGGCGCTGCGCCGCCCCGTCCTCGTCCGCTGCGCTGCCGACCTCGCCCTGACCGTCGAGGGCACGGCGCGGGTGCTCCGCGAGGAGCACGGCGTCACCGACCTCGACGTCGCGGACGCCGTCCACGCCGCGACCGCCGGCTGGCCCGTTCTCGTGCACCTCGCCGCGGACGTCGCCGCGACGCCCGGTGCCGACGCCGGCCACGTCCGGGCCCGGCTCGCGGCCGCGGACTCCCCGTGCCGGCACTGGCTCGCCGACCGCGTGCTCACCGGCCTGGACGCCACGGCGCTCGACGTTCTCGACCGCGCCGTCCGGGTCGGCCCGGTGGCTCCTGCGCTCCTGCGGGAGGCCGTGGGCGAGGACGCCGCCGACGCCGTCCGGCGGCTCACCGTGACGGGCCTGCTCCGGCCGACCGACCTGCCGCTGCCCGGACCTGCCCGCGCGCAGGACGACACGGACGTCGTCCCGGTCGCCGTCGTGCCCGCGCTCGCCGCCGCTGTGCGTGCCGAGCGGCCCGCGCCGCCGGGGGGCGAGGTCGTGGCCGCGGCGCGGTCCGCCGCCGACTGGTTCGCCGCGCGCGGCCGGCCCCTGCTCGCGGCCCGGCTGCTCCGGGTCGCGGACGAGCCCGTCGCGGCCGCCCGCCTCGTCGTCGACCACGGGGACGCCATCCTCGCCGGTGGCGGGGCGGCCGCCGTCGTCGAGATCGCCGGCGACCTGCTCGACGCGGCTGACCCGGAGGGTACGGATGCCTCCGGTCCCGATGCACGGCGGCTGCGGCTCGTCGTCGGCGACGCCCGGCGGATGGCCGGGGACGCCCGTGGCGCGCTGCGCACGCTGCTGCCGCTCGCCGAGGCCGCCGACGAGGTCGGGCACTGGCCGCCGGACCTCGCCTGGCGGGTCGCGATGGTGCACTACATGACGGGCAGCCCGCAGGCGGCGGTCGAGGTGTGCAGGCAGGTGCCGGGGAGCATCCGCCACGGCGACGACGGCGACGACGGCGACGACGTCGAGGCGGTCCTGCTCGCGGCCGCGGAGATGGCGGCGCTCTTCGCGCTCGGCGACGCCGAGGGCATCGGGCGGCTCGTCGCCGGGGCCGTCTCCCGGGCCGAGCGCAGCGGGCAGCCCCGCGCCCTGGCGGCCGCGCATCTCGTGGCGGCCGGTGCGGCAGAGGGAGACGCCCGGGAGGAGCACCTGCGCCTCGCCGGCGAGGCGGCCGCCGCGGCCGGGGACGTCGTCACGCTCGCCCGGGTGCTCGTCAACCAGACCTTCACCCTGCTCTCCCGGGCCCGGTTCGCCGAGGCGGGCGAGGTCGGGTCGGCGGCGCTGCGGGCGGCGGAGGCCGGCGCCCCGCCCGGGCTGCTCATCGCCGCGCAGGCGAACCTCGCCGAGGCGCTGCGCCGGGTCGGTCGCTTCGACGAGGCGGTCTTCCACGCCGAACGTGCGCTGCTCACGTGCCGCCGGGCCGGGGTCGCCCGGGCCTCGTCCGCGATCCTCGTGCTGGGGTGGGTCGCCCGCGTCCTCGGCCGGCGCGAGCACGCGCGGATGGCGTTCGAGGAGGCCGTCGACCTGGCTCGGGAACGGGCCCAGACCCGAGAGCTGACGTCCGCGCTGAGCAGCCTCGCCTGGCTGCTGCTCGACGCGGGCGCGGACGGCCGGCCCGTGGACGCCGAGGCGGCGGGCGCCCTCGTCGACGAGGCGGACCGGGTCGCGCCCGCGGACCTGCGCGCCGAGGTCGAGGTCGTCCGTGGCTGGCTCGCGCTGGCCCGCGGGGACCTCGACGCCGGTGCGGGGGCGGCGGCGTCCGCGCTCGCGCTCGCCCGGGAACGGCGCTCGCTCGTCGACCTGGCGCACGCGCTCGAGCTCCTCGCTGCGGCGAGCCGGGACACCGCCGCCGCGCGAGCGGCGCTCGGCGAGGCGCACGCGTTGTGGACGAAGGCGGGCGCGACGCCCGCCGCCGACCGGGTCCTCGTGCTCCTCGGGCGGCTGCCGGCGGCCACGAGCCGCGACCGGGCCGCCGCCCGGGACGCCGCGACCCGGTTGGCGGTGCTGGGCATCGGCATCGCCGACACCGGGCCGCTGCCGGGTGAGGACCTCACCGCCCCGCTCCAGGTGCAGGTGCTCGGGGGCTTCGAGGTGCGCGCCGCGGGCCGCGCCGTGCCGTTGGCCGCGTGGCGCTCGCGGCAGGCCCGCACCCTCGTCAAGGTGCTCGTCGCCCGGCGGGGGCGGCCCGTCCCGCGCGGCGAGATCTGCGAGCTGCTCTGGCCGGACGACGACCCGCAGCGGACGGCGCACCGGCTCTCGGTGCTGCTGTCCGTCGTCCGGGGGGTGCTCGACCCGGCCAAGGCGTGGCCGCCGGACCGCTACGTCCGTGCGGACACCCTGGGGCTCTCGCTCGACCTGTCGAACGTCGTCGTCGACGCCGAGGAGCTGCTCCGGGACGCCGCGCACGCCGAGGACGTGCTCGCCGAGGGGGACGAGGAGCGTGCTCTGGACCTGCTCGCCGAGGTCGACGCGCTGTACCGCGGCGACGCCTTCGACGACGAGCCCTACGAGGCGTGGGCCGACGGGCTGCGCGAGGAGGTCCGGGCGGCGTGGCTGCGGTCGCTGCGCCGCCACGCCCGGCTGTGCCGTGGCGCGGGCGATGTCGACGCCGCGGTCCGTGACCTCGTGCGGCTGCTCGCCGCCGACCCGTACGACGAGTCCGCGCACCACGGTCTTGTCCGGACCCTCGTCTCCGCAGGCCGGCACGGGGAGGCCCGGCGGGCGTTCGACCGCTGGACGCACGCCATGGAGCACATCGACGCACCGACGCCCCCGTCCGACGTGCTGGCCGCCCGGCCGCGCGGTCCGCGGCCGGCCGCGGTCCGGCTCCCGGAGGATCCCGGCCGGTCACGCTCGGTGTTGTGATGCGGTGCTGACGGCCCCGAGGAGGCTCCTCGCCAGGTGCGGCGCCGCCAGGGACGCCGCGCAACAGCCCGGAGGACCGTCATGACCACGACCCGCCGACGGCCGCCCGCCGTCACCCTCGTCGCGGTGGCGGCGCTGTGCGCCGCCGCCGTCCTGACCCCGGGAGCCGCCGCGGCCGCCCCCGCGGTCGCCTGCCCCGCCCTGCCCAAGGCCATCGTCGGCACGTCCGGTCCCGACACCCTTGTCGGGACCGAGGGCCCGGACGTCATCTGCGGGCTCGGCGGGGACGACACGATCCGGGGCCTCGGCGGTGACGACGTCATCTACGGGGACGAGGGCAAGGACACCATCCACGGCAACGAGGGCGACGACACCGTCTACGGCGGCCCCGCCGGCGACGTGATCTTCGGCGACCGGGGCTCGGACACCCTCGACGGCCAGGACGGGCTCGACGAGATCGCCGGCGGGGACGATGCCGATCTCATGTTCGGCGGCGACGGCGACGACCTCGGGTTCTCCGGCCCCTGGCTCGAGGGCTGGCAGTGGGACTACTTCTACGGCGGGGACGGCGTCGACGAGTTCGTCTACGAGAACAACTCCACCGGCGAGGCCGAGAACCCCCATCCGCCGGCGGACTGGTCGACGGCCAAGCACTGCTGCGGGACCTGGTACTGACGGGGCCCGCGTCCGGCAGGGTCCGGTCCGGTCCGAGGCCCCGGACCGGACCGGGCCCGCGTAGGGTCGGCGTGTGCCCGTCCGCGTCGTCACCACCGTGGCCCTGCTCGCGGTCGCGGTGGCCGTCGTCCTCGTGAGCCTCGTGCAGGTCCGCCGCGGCCGGATGCTCTTCTCCACCGAGCCGGGGCTCGTGCGGGACGTCCGGGACGTCCGGCGGCGCTCGACGGCCGCGCTCGTCGAGGCGTCCGGGATCGCCGTCCTCGCCGTGGGGCTGCTCGTCCGGGAGCGGCCGCTCGTGTGGCTCGGGGCCCTCGTCACCGCGGCCGGCGCCGTCCTCATGTCGATCGCGCGCCGCGGCCTCGCCCGCCGTCCGCGGCGCTGAACGACGGCCGGCACGGCCCTGACCCGCGCGGTGGCGCCGTGTGATGCTGGGGCCATGGCAGCCTCCGGCATCGACCTCGCGGCCGTCCTCGCCTCCTTCGACGAGACGTGGTCGCCGCGCACCGTGAGCACCGTCAACGACTACGACGTGCGCGTGGTCCACACCCGCGGCGAGTTCACCCGGCACAGCCACCCGGAGACCGACGAGCTGTTCCTCGTGCTGTCCGGCAGCCTGACGATCCGGTTGGACGACGGGGACGTCACCCTCGGCCCCGGGCAGCTGTACGTCGTCCCCCGGGGCGTGCACCACCAGCCGTACGCACCGGACGGCGCGGACATCCTCCTGCTGGAGCCGCGCGAGACGGTGAACACCGGCGACAACCCCGGCGCGCTCACCGCACCGCGGCGCGAGGCCCGACCCGCGTGACCGAGGTCGGAGCAGACGTCGCGGGCGACGTCGTCCGCCGGCTGCGCGCCGCGGGCTGCGTCTTCGCCGAGGAGGAGGCCGACCTCCTGCTAGGCCAGGCCTCGGGGGCGGTGCTCGACGCGCTCGTGGCCCGCCGCAGCGCGGGGGAACCGCTCGAGCACGTGCTCGGCTGGGCGCTGTTCTGCGGCCTGCGGGTGGGTGTCGCGCCGGGTGTCTTCGTGCCGCGGGTGCGCTCGGAGCTCCTTGCGGCAGAGGCGGTCTCGCGCGCCGCGGCGGGTGACGTCGTCGTCGACCTGTGCTGCGGCAGCGGTGCGCTCGGGCTGGTCGTCGCGACCCGGGTCCCCGGCGTCGAGCTGCACGCGGCGGACGTCGACCCGGCGGCGACGGCGTGCGCGCGGGCGAACCTCGCGACCCTCGTGCCGGCGGCCCACGTGCACGAGGGCGACCTCGACGCCGCGCTGCCGCCAGGGCTGCGCGGGCGGGTCGCCGTCCTCGTCGCGAACGTTCCCTACGTGCCGACGGCCGCCGTCGCGACGATGCCCGTCGAGGCGCGGGTGCACGAGAACCGGGTCGCGCTCGACGGCGGTCCCGACGGTCTCGACGTGCAGCGCCGGGTCGCCGCGCTCGCGCCGTCCTGGCTCGCGCCGGGCGGCGCCGTCCTCGTCGAGACGACGCGGGCGCAGGCCCCGGTGGCGGTCGAGGCGTTCGCGCGGCACGGGTTGCGGCCGGCCGTCGTCCACGACGAGGACCTCGAGGCGACCGTCGTCGTGGCGACCGCGCCGGGGCCGTGACCTTAGTGAACCCCGCCGGATCACCCGGATGCCCGGTGCGTGCGGATCTTCGGCGCTAGGGTCGTCGACTGTCCGTCCGGCCCCGGTGCCGGAGTCCCGAGCGACGAGACGGCCGTGTACCTCACCAGGCTTGCCGACATCTGCCGCGCCGCGGGCCTCGACGTCGTCGAGGTGCGGGGCTGGAAGCGCCGTGGCCACGGCCCGATGACCGCCGTGAAGACGATCGTCTGCCACCACACGGCCGGGCCGAAGAAGGGCAACATGCCCTCCCTCAACGTCATCACGAACGGCCGGCCCGGGTTGTCCGGGCCGCTGAGCCAGCTCGGGCTCGGGCGGGACGGCACCGTGTACGTCATCGCCGCGGGGCTCGCCTACCACGCGGGGCAGGTCCGCAGCTCGTCGTACGCCAACGCCTACGCGATCGGTATCGAGGCCGAGGCGACGGGCGTGGACCCGTGGCCCGCCGTCCAGATGGACGCCTACGGCGAGCTCTGCGCCGCTCTCGTGCGCGCCTACGACCTCACGGTGTCCCGGGTGCTCGGGCACAAGGAGGTCTGCTACCCGGTCGGCCGCAAGAGCGACCCGAACTTCTCCATGCCGGACTTCCGCGCCCGGGTCACGAAGGTGCTCAAGGCGCCCGCGACGGTCCCGGTCGGGACGCCGGCCCAGATCTTCTCCGCGGTCTGGGCCCGGGACGCCGTCAAGGGCTCGTGGATGACGCCCGACAACCCGACGTGGGCGGCGCAGAGCGTCGTCGTCACCACGTTCAAGGACCAGGTGAAGGCCGCGGACGCCGCGAAGGCCGCCGCGCGCGCGTTGCCCGCCGCCGCGGCGGACGCCAGGGCGACCACTGCGGCCGCGACGACGCTGCGCGGTACGGCGGCGGCCCTCGGTGCGACGGCGACGCCCGTCGCGGCCGACGCCGCGCAGACCCGGGCGGCGGCCGACCGCAGCGAGGCGACGCTCGCAGCCCTTCAGGCCTCGGTCCGTACGTCGATGGCCGAGGCGGTCAAGGCCGCCGTCGAGACCTCGCGGGTCCGGGTCCGCGTCACCGTCCGCTCCCGCTCGGCGGCCGCCGTCCCGCCTGCCACGAACCCGTCGTCCGCGACGGGCTCCGCCCCGCACCCCCGCTGACCCGCTCTCTCCGACCCGAACGCGACCCGAACCCCGACCCGAACCTGGAGGACACCGGTGGCCACCGCCGACGAGATCTGGAAGGCCGTCTGGACCACGGACAAGATCAAGGGTTCGTGGATGACGCCCGACAACCCGTTCTGGACGGCGCAGTCCGTCATCACGGGGATCTACGAGAACACCCAGAAGGCGGTCGACGCGGCGAACGCCGCGAAGACGAGCAGCGCGAGCGCCAAGACGGACTCGGCCGCCGCGAAGGCCGGTGTCGCCCAGCTCCAGACGGCCGTCACGGCGCTGTCCGCGACGCTCACGAAGACCGCCGCCGACACCGCCGCCACCCGCGCCGCGCTCGACCGTGTCGAGGCGGCGCTCGCGACGCTGCAGACCTCGATCACGACGATGGTCGCCGACGCCGTGAGGTCCGCGCTCGCGGCGTCGACGGTCGAGGTCGACGTCACGGTCTCGGGCAACGTCCCCGGGACGACGCCGGGCGCGGTCACGCTGCCGCAGTAGTCACGCCGGCGTCGGAGGCGCGGGTGGCGGATCGGGTGCTCCGGTGACCGGCAGCCTGGTGGCGGCGCAGATCCTCGACGCGGTCGAACGGGCGGGTCTGCTGCTCGTGCACGACGCTGCCCTGCCGTGCGTCACGGAGGTCGTGACGGGCGGCCCCGTCGCGGGGTCGTGGTGGTCGCACCCGCTGGCGAACGCGATCTACAACGCGCTCGGTGAGCTCGAGGACGACGTCGCGACGGTCCGGCTGCTGCGCGCCAAGCAGACGCTCGTGGCGAGGCGGCTCTGGCCCGCCGTGGCCGCCGTCGGTGCGGCGCGGGAGCCCTGGCAGCTGCGGCGGCTCCCGGCCGCCGCGGCCGGCCTGCTCGCCGAGGTCGACGCCACCGACGCGTACGTCGTGCCCGCGGCGGACCGGTCCGCCGCCGACGCCCTGGAGCGGCGGCTCCTCGTGACCTCGATGCAGGTGCACACGCCGTCCGGCCACCACGTCAAGGCCTACCGGTCGTGGCAGCGCTGGGCCGCCGACCGGACCGTCGCTGCGGCGGGCGACGTCGTCGCGGCGCGCCACGCGCTCGAGCAGGCCGCACGCTCGACGTCGACGGACGTCGGGCGGCTGGTGCCCTGGCCGGTCTGAGGGCTGCTGCCCTCAGCGCGACTGGTCGGTCCAGCGCTCGCCGTCCCACCAGCGCAGCCCGCCGGCCCGGCCGGGGTCGGGGTACCAGCCGGGGACCGGGGCGCCCGCCGCCGCGGGCCGGGCCGGCGGCTCGACGTGCGGCGCGACCGGCTGGGGGAACGTCTGGGGGACCTGCGGTGCGACCGGCACGGCCCGCGGCCTGCGCACGAGGGCGACGAGCAGCAGGACGAGCCCGACGACGAGCATGAGACCGCCGGCGACCCCGCCGAGGATCCACGGCAGCATGCCGCGCAGGCCGGACGAGATCGACCGGTTGACGAGCACCTGGGCGCCCGGCGTCCCGGTGAGGGCGATCGTGTACTCCCCGGCGGCCGGGATGGTGACGTACGCGAAGGCGGTGAACACGACCCCGTTGCGGGTGAACGTCTCCGTGCCGTTCCCGGTGGGCCGCACGGGGACCGTGGCGCCGCCCGGGCCGGTGACGGTCACGTCCGCCGGCGTCAGCGAGGTCGGTCGGTTCGTCGACGTCGACACCCCGCCGACGGATGTCTGCGTGCCGGTGCCCTCGAGGAGTGCGTACTCGGTGGCCTCGAGCAGCCGGGAGTCCTCCTCGGGCACCGTGAGCAGCGGCGCACTGGCCCCGCCGACGGCCACGGGGACGGCGTGCACCGCCACCCGGATGCCGCACACGGCTCCGAGGAGCACGCCGAGGACGACGAGGACGATCGCCGGCCGCAGCAGCGGCGTGCGCCTGCGGGCGGCCTGCGGGGCGGGCGTGATCACAGGACGACGGTACGCCCGCCGGGCCCGGGCAGGGCGGCGTCCGCGCGGGTCAGGCCGTCTCGTCGAGCGCCGCGAGGAACGCGAGCACCCGCTCCAGCACGAGCGCCGCGGCGGCCGGGTCGTGGTCGGCGGTGCCCCGGTCGGTGAACAGGTGCGCGTCCCCCGGGTACTCGAAGACCTCGGCCGTCGGGACCGTCGCCGCGACGCCGCGCGCGACGTCGACGTCCCCGAGGTCGTCGTCCGTCATGGTGTGCACCTGCACCCGCAGGCCCTGCGGCCATGGGGTCTCGAACTCCTCCGGCGGGATGCAGCCGTGCAGCAGGACCGCGCCGCGGGCGCCGTCCATCGTCTGCGCGAGCAGCTGGGCGGGCAGCACCCCGAGCGACATCCCGGCGTGGACGACGGCGTGCGTGAGGTCCGCGACCGCCTCCCGGCCGCGGTCGAGCAGCACGTCGAACCCGACCTCCTCGGCGTGCTCGATGCCGTCGGCGAGGTCGTCGAAGGTCTTGCCGGCGAACAGGTCCGGCGTGTGGACGACGTGCCCCGCCGCCCGCAGGTCGTCCGCGAACGCGAGCACCCCGGGCGTGAGCCCGAGCGCATGGTGGAAGAGCACGACCTCGGCCATGCCGGTGAGCCTATGCCCGACCGGCCGGGCCCTCGCCCTGGGATGCTGGCCCGGTGGACGACGCCCGGCAGGTGAGGCTGGTCCGGCCGCCGCGGCTGCGGCCCGGGGAGCTGGTCCGCCTCGTGTCCCCGGCGAGCACGCCGCCGCGCGAGGGTGTCGAGGCGCTCGTGCGCTTCTTCGAGGAGCAGGGGCTGCGCGCCTCGGTCGGGCGGCACGCCCTCGACGAGCACGGCTTCCTCGCGGGGACGGACGACGACCGCCTCGCCGACCTCAACGACGCGCTCGCGGACCCGGCGGTGCGGGCCGTCGTCGCGACCCGGGGCGGCAAGGGCGCCTACCGGTTGGCCGACCGGCTCGACGTGGCCGCCGTCCGCCGCGACCCCACGCTGCTCGTGGGTTTCAGCGAGATCACCGTGCTCCACCTCGCCCTGTGGAAGGCCACCGGGGTGGCCGGCCTGCACGGTGCACCTGCCGTGGCAGCGTGGGACGGCGAGGTCGCCGAGCGCGCGTTCCTCGACGCGGTGCGCACGGACGCGGACGTCGTCCTCGCCTCGGCGCCCGATGCCCCGACCGCCGCGCTGACGACGACCGGCCGGGCCACCGGAATGCTGCTCGGCGGCAACCAGGACCTCGTCGCGACGGCGGCCGGCTGGGCGCTGCCGTCGCTGCGCGGCGCGATCCTCCTGCTCGAGGCCGTCGGGCTGGGGCTGGGTCAGGTCGACCGGCAGCTGACGATGCTCACGAGGAGCGGGCGGCTCGACGGGGTGGCGGGTGTCGCCGTCGGGCAGTACACGCGGTGCGACCCGACGCCGGGGGACACCGGCGACTGGACGGTCCTCGACGTGCTCCGGGAGCGGCTGCACGGGCTCGGCGTCCCGGTGCTCGGCGGCCTGCCCGTCGGTCACGAGGAGGGCGCGCACGCCGTCCCCGTCGGGACGCCGGCGACCCTGGACGCCGACGCCGGCACCCTCACGGTGACGGCAGCGGTGAGCTGACGCTGCTGCGGGCTGACCCTGCGGGCTTGACCCTGCCGGTCAGACCCGTTCCAGCGCGCGGAACGGCGCCGCCGGCAGCACGACCGCGATCCCGTCCCCGGCCCTGACCTCGCCGCCGGCGCGCACGACTCCCATGACCCCGGCCCGCCGGACGACGGAGCCCGCGGCGTCGGTGTGCACGACCTCCTTGAGCAGCCCGGGCCGGAACCGGTCGATCTGCACGCACGGGTTCCGCAGCCCGGTGACCTCGACGACGGCGTCCGCGCCGAGGTGCAGCAGGGTGCCGGTCGGCAGGCCGAGCAGGTCGACCCCGGACGTCGTGACGTTCTCCCCGAGCGCACCCGGCAGGACGTCGAACCCGTTCTCCCGCAGCTCGTCGAGCAGCTCGGCGGCGATGAGGTGCACCTGCCGCAGGTTCGGCTGCGTGGGGTCGGCCCGGACCCGGGACAGGTGCTGCACGGTGACCCCGGCGTGCGCGTCACCGTCGACGCCGAGGCCTTCGAGGAGGCGGACGGCGTCCACGGTCACCTTGCTGAAGCGGTGGGCGGCGTCCCGGTGCACGGCCGCGACGCGCGGGTCTGCTGTCACGTCTCGACCCTACGGACGGACCGGCGTCCGCGGGCAACGAGTTTCCCCGTGCTCCCGTCGTCCGTACCGTGGTCCCCGTGGATCATCGAGGTGCGGCGGTGCGGTCGCTCGGCCTCGTCGTCCTCGTCGTGTGCGGGGCGCTCGCCGGGTGCGGGGACGACGCCGCGTCGTTCGGCCCGCTCGCGGTCCAGCGCCCGCTGGAGGGCAGTGGCGACGCGGCCAACGAGGGCACCTTGGTCGTCACCGACACCTGCGTCCACCTGCGCGACGCCCGCGGCCGGCTCGTGACCCTGGTCTGGGAGTCCGACCGCGTCTCCTGGGACCCGGCCACGCGGACGGTCACCTACCGCGACCGCGACGACGGCGACCTGAGCCTCGTCGACGGCGACACGATCGTCGTCGGCGGGTCCGGCGACCAGGGCGGCCCCGAGACCGAGTGGCTCGACCGCCTCGACTGGGTCAGCCCGCCGGCGCAGGAGTGCCGCACGGGCTACTGGTGGAGCGTCGCGGGCGTCGAGGAGGTCACGGGCGGCTGACGCCACAGACGGCCCCGCAACCGGGGCGCGAACTGCCCTCGACGCTTGGTAGGCTGACCCCGCTCGACCCTTCGGGGCCGTGTTCGCGGGTGTAGTTCAATGGTAGAACATCAGCTTCCCAAGCTGACAGTGCGGGTTCGATTCCCGTCACCCGCTCCAACCGAAAGCCCCAGGTCAGAAGCACTTTCCGACCTGGGGCTTCGTCGTTCCGGGGCGCTGTCGTTGCCCGTCGTGCCCGCTACGTGCCCGTAGTCCTGGTCACACCACGACCCTGCCCGGACTGCGCTCGATGACGAGGCAGTTGACCACTGCGATGGCGGAGACATCGGAAGGTTGGCGGACGGACTTCACGCCGCCCGCCACGGACACGGTGAGGTGGCCGGTGCCGACGACGCCGCCCGAGATGGGTCGCTTGCATGCCGAAGCTCCTTCCACCGCCGGTTGCGGCTGGACGAAGGTCTCGCCCGGGCCCAACTCGATGCGGGTAGTGCTCGGCACCGGACCGTCGACCCTCCCCACGAGCATGGAGACCGGCGGAGCTCCGACGAGTGCGCAGGCGCTAGATGTCGTGTTCCGCACCGAGATCGTCAGGGTGTGGTTGACGCTGACCGAGACCGCTTCGACCCCACATAACGGCACGAGGTCTTGCCTCGGAGATGGGGTCGACGGGACGGGGCGGGCGTTCGCCGCCGGTGCCCGTCCGCTGTTCGACCCCAACACCAGCAGCTGGTAGGCGCCGACGGCCATGAGGATCAGGATGAGGCCGCAGGCCGCTCCCCAGGCCACTCGGCGACTACGCCGCACGTCGACCACGTCCCCTCGGATCCCGACTGGCGTCCAGCGTGGCATCAAGGGCGGCCGCTGCGCGGCCGCCGGCGCGCGCCTCTGCCTCCCGCTCCGCTCCGGCCCGGCGCGCGCGGCGAAGACGAAGGCCTAGCGGAGCCGGGGGCCGTGCGTTCTGTCCACGCCACACTGAGCCGAGCTCGCTACGCCGGCGCGCTGCCAACCGGATAGCCCGGCGGGAAGTCATCGTTCCAGCGCTGTCGCGCGAAGCGGTCCAACCATCCTCCTTCGCCGCCTGCCCACCAGCCGAGCATCTCGGACCGGCCGAGCTCCCGCAGAGGCACGTACGAGCCGTCCGACTGCTGCCAGGCCAGCGGCAACACGGCGTTGTCAGCCTTGTCCAGCAGTACGGCGATGGCCGCATCGACGATGTCGGGCATCAACTCGCGCAGCGCGTCCTGGACCTCTGCAGCGGTAACCCGCTGTTTCCACCGGTCGCCCTGCCACCCCTTCATGCGGCCGTCGATGAGGACGTCACAGATCTCGACTGCCTCGTCCCGAACCTGCCGCACGAGTCCCTCCGCGAACCGCAGCAGCTCGTCGTCTCCGTCGGCCATCGACCGCTCCTCACCACCCATAGATGACCAAGCATCGCGTCTTCCGATCGGCTCGCGCGGGACGTGCCGTGAACTCGCCGGTGTAACGCGCGGCCGATCACCCCGGTCTCGCGGCTCACCTTCCGGTACCACGCCCGGTCTCCCCATCAACCCCCAGCTGGGCGGGGTGGTCGGGGAAGGTGCTCCCGCACCTGCGCAGGGTCGGTTCTCGAGGCGGGTGGGGGTTGATGGCGAGCCTCTCCGGGCGAGGTACCTCCCGCCTGTCGGCAAAGGGGAAATGACTCCCCTTGCCGCCACGCCCACCCCGGGAGGACACCATGACCAGCAGGCACCCCATCGGCACCATCAGCAAGACCGCGAGAGCGTCCCGGACGGCGCGGAGGCGGGCGAAGACGGTCCCGGCCCGGCACCCACTCACGCACGTCGAGGTCGCCCGGATCGCGACGGCGTATTGGGCGCCGTGGGAGGTCGCGGCGATCGCCCGGGCATGGCTGTCGACGCCAGCCGACCGGACCCGACGCCTCACCGAGCTCCGCGCACAGATCACCGCCGGGATGCGCGGCGGCGCCGGCGACGGCTGGCAATGGTCCACCCGAGGTGGCCGGGTCGAGGTCAAGGTCCGGGCCTCCCGCGCGGCCGGGCAGGTCCGCCGGGCCGGGACCATCACCGTCACCACCCTGATCGGGCACGTGCTGGACCGGCTCACCCACGACCGCGCCTACGCCGTCATCGACGCGACCGCCGCGCACCGGGCCTGCCTGCTCGCCGCGATCGACGCCCAGGACCGCCACCGCGACGCCGAGGACGACGGTCAGGGCGAGGACGTCAACGAGGTCGAGGGTCCGTCGTGGGAGGAACAGAGCCGCCTGCACCGGGCAGCCCGGGACGCCGCGGAGGCGATCCTGCACGCGGGCCTGGACGCGCAGCTGGACCTGCTGGACCTGCTCGGCGCCGGGACGGAGGCGACCCGATGAACCAGCCCGCCACCCAGGACACCGTCAAGACCACCTTGACGCCCGACGGCACCGCCGACAGCGCCACGAGTGAGCTGCCGGCGGCCTCGACAAGGGGCCGGAAGCGGAGCCGGGCCGAGGTGGAGAACACCGACTACGCCGCATTCGCTACCCGGGTCATCCGGGCCCACGCCCGCCGGGTCGCGGACGGCGACGTCGACGCCCTGGCCGACCTCCTACGCCTGGCCGCCGAGGTCGACACCGCCACCCAGACCGCCGTCACCGGCCTCCGAGCGTTCGGCTACTCCTGGGGCGAGATCGCCACCCGACTCGGCACCACCCGCCAAGCAGCCCAACAGCGATGGGGTAGGTGACGGATTGGCGCGTCTCATCGCGAGACCACAGGAGTGCCTACCGCCGTGCACTAGTGCTTGCAGCGCAAGCCTGTTCTCAACCTGCTGGTCAGCGGTCGCCGTCGCCATCCATAGGCGACTGTCCGCTGCTAGGGCTGGCGGCATTCAGTGCCCCACCGCCATCTGCTTTGATCGGCAGCGACGCTCGCAGGTAGGGCAGGGCAGCACGCCTGTTGCGTATGGAACCGATAGGCCTGCTCGCGGGGGTTAGACGATGTGGGGGCAGAGCAGTGACCGACGATCAGGGGCTGCGTGAGTTGTACGCAGCGGCGTACTCGCGCCTTGTCGGTGTAGTCGGTGCTGTCTGCGGCGACAGGCACGAGGCCGAGGAAGCGGTGCAGGACGCCTTCGTGCGATTGATGGGCCAGTGGCCGAAGGTGGCTCGCTACGACGACCCGGAAGCGTGGGTGCGCAAGGTCGCACTCGGGTACGTGAGTAACCGGCGGCGGAAGGCTCTGAACGGCATCAAGGCCGCGCTGAGGCACGGTCCGGGTCCGGACGTGCCGGCTCCGTCCGGTGACGGCGTCGATCTTCGTCGTGCGCTGGCCTCCCTTCCGCGGCCACAGCGTGCAGTGATCGTCCTGCAGGACCTGGGCCTGGACGTGGCCGCGATCGCCCGCCAGCTCGACATCCCCGAGGGGACGGTGAAGTCGCGTCTGTCGCGAGCCCGGGCCGCCCTGATCCCCTTGCTGCGAGAGGACCTGAGCGACCATGTCTGAACTGCACAAGGCCGTCCAGGCCGAGATCGCTATCCACACGCCGACGGTGGCGCCGCCCTTCGCGGTGCTCACGGCACGCCGACGAGCCCGCAACCGTCGCCGCACGGGGGCAGCTGCGGTCGTGTCGGCGCTGGCCGTGGCAGCCATCGCCATCGTCCCGAGCATGGTCACGAACGGCAGCACAGCCCCGTCGCACACTGCCGCGGCCGGCGACCGCGACCTGTTCGACTTCTCCGTTCAGGCCACGGACCCGACTAATCCGCCGGCTCCCGGCCGTGTCGCCGTGAACAAGTGCCTCGCCCTGCCCGGCATCTCGCAGGTTGGGCTGCGCGACAGCTACCCAGAGCAGTACGGCGGCCGAGTCACCGGTCGGCACAACGCTGGCGCCCTGAAGGCCTGCGTAGGCGCCGCCGCGGGCTGGGCCGTCACGCTCGTCCCCGTCTCCGACACGACGCCGGCCCCCCGCACTCCTCCCGTAGCGGGAGACCCGGCCACCTGGAGGGTGGACGAGTCTCGCCCGCCGGGTGCTGACGATCGGACCTTCACGGCCCTCGTCTCCCGGATCAGATGCTCCGGAGGCGTGACGGGTGAAGTCTTCGCACCGGCGGTCGTCGAGACCGCAGAAGAAGTCGTGGTCACCTTCACCGTGGTCCCCATCGATCCCGGACCCCACCCGTGCCCAGGCAATGACCAAGTCCCCTACGAGGTCACATTGAGCGCGCCACTCGGCCAACGGGCACTCATCGACGGCACCTGCGTCCCGCCATCGGCCCGCACGAGAGCCTTCTGCGACGCTCCACGACGATGGCCACTGCCGTAGCGAAGCCCACGAGATCGCTGCGACGTCGTGCCTGCACAAGATGTGCGACAACGTGCAACTTCTAAGGGGCTGAAGAGGTCACGAACGGTCAGTGGAAGGCGTTTCGTTGCGATCAGTCGCTCGGTTCCCTGCTCCGCTCAAGCGGCTTCTGACCTGCGACAATGAGCCGAGCCCGCTCGGAACCCGGCGAGATGGGAATCCGTCTTGAGAGCGGACAGACTGAACCTCTCCCTCAGATGTTGCACGCCGGATACGGTGCGCCCTATGGCCTCCGTCGGCACGGTCCAGGCGGCGAAGCAGCGGCTCAGGTACTGGATGTCCAGTCCCGCCAGGCTCCTTCGCCTCTTGGCTGCCCTGCTCGTCCAGACTGCCGGCGCAGTGATCATTATCCGGCGCCCGTGGCCGGCGGGCGTCGCCGCGTTCGTACTGGCCCTGATTGTCAACGCGTTCCTCTTTCCGGGCTATCCCGACCAAGAGGGTGCGGACGGAGGCGGCGTCGGTTGACCGCGTGCCCGCTGCGTGCCCGATCGCGCGGATAATCGCGGGCTCTCCCGGTCACCTTCGGCACCTGACCTCTGAGGGCAATCTGGCCTCTGAGCAGCGATAAGGCTCTACGCAAGCCTGTTCCCAAGCTGACAGTGCGGGTTCACCCGCTCCAACCGAAAGCCCCAGGTCAGCCCACATTTGACCTGGGGCTTCGTCGTGCTCGGCATCGGGTTCGGAACCTTCGTGCAGTTGGCGTGCAATAGGCGGTCGGTACTCTCGCCGTCGTCGTTCTGCTCGACGGCGCCCCGGTCGTCGTCCTGGCCGGCTGCCTCGATGACGTCAGCGAAGGCGTCAGCGATCCGACGGTTCCGGGTCGGCTGGGAATCCGGCCGGCGCGCGCCGCGTGAGAGTTGAGCCCTCAGGCCGTGGGCGGGCCCGGCCAGGGTGCAGTTGCGCTCTTGAGGCGTTCGAATCGGACCGCCCTCACGTACTCGATCGCCAGGGCAAGCCCCGCGAGTAGCACGGTGACCAGCAATCCGAAACGCTCCAGGAACGGACCGGGACGCATCGCGAGCGACAGCCCGAGCACACCCAGCGTGGGCGCCATCAGCTTCTCGGCCCCGGGGAACTGCGGCCGCGTCGGGGCCGGCTCGACGCACTTGAGCAGGACCAGCCCGAGCGCCAACAGCACGAACGGTAGGTAGGCGGCACCCAGCCATGTCATGGCGCCATTGTCACTTCTCGGGTAGGAGCGCAGGACCACGGCGAGTGGTTGGCCTACGGGCCGCCTAAGTCGCTGACGAAGGCGCGAATGCTGCGAAGGGTGTGTTCGGGGTTGTCGACAAGGACGCGGTGCGCCGCATCGGGGATGACTTCGAGCCGTGCGCGCCCGTTGGGGATTGCGTCGATCACCTCGGCAGCCAGCGCTGGTGGATTGAGTGGGTCCAACTCGCCTACCAGTACGAGAGTCGGGCATTGCACCGAGCGAAGGTCGCGACGGAGATCCATGTTGCGGCGGGCCTGGGGCACCCATTGGTGAGCAACCTCGGGCGTCTTGATGACGTGCCGACCCAGGCCCTCCAGGTCACGATCTGTGCGGCGTTCGTACAACGACTGCAATAGCTGTTGGTCCTCGGCCGACGGCTCTTCGGTGGGGCTGTCGATGTTGCGACGCAGTGCCTCCGCGGTCTCGTCGCCAGCCAGTTCGCGGGCGCGGGCGATGACTTCCTGCGCCCCTGGGTACCGAGGAGCGGTGCTCACCAGGACCAGGCCGGAGATGTCCTCGGGGTAGGTGGACGCGTAATGCTGGGCCACAAAGCCACCGAAAGACTGGCCGAGGAGCACCGGCTTATGGATGTCCAAGACCTCGCACAACTGGTGAACGTCTCGGGCCCAGGTGGGCAGGTTCCAGTCTGTGGGTGCTCCGGTGCCGCTGCGACCGTGTCCACGCTGGTCGGGCACGATCACCTGGGCGACGTCGCTGAGGGCGGCCAGTTGGTGTCGCAGCGTGGTGCCATCGACGCCTGGCCCACCATGGAGCCCGATGAGCGTCGGGCGGGCCGCCATCTCTGCGCCGGTGAATGCGTGCTGCTGACCGAACACCTCGATGAACAGGCGTGTGCCGTCGACCGAGATCCGCATTCCCCGACCTTCCTGGCAGCACATCTGCGAGTCCACCGTAACGGGATCCACGTCCGGGAACGCGCGCTCAAGACACCGACAGGCCCGCGAGTGCCCGCTCACCACAGCTATCAGCGGGTTGAGACTGAACCGCCGGCGTGTCCGGAGACTCCGAGCCGCCCAGGACCCGTGGGAGCGGCAGGGTGAGGGACTCCTGTCAGTGGGCCTTCTGGATGGATGGCGCTCGTCCCGCGGGTGCCCCGACACTGGCCCGATGCGATCACACGTGCCGCGGGGTGTGGGTCTCGTGCTGGCCGCCTTTCAAGGCGTACTCTTCGCACAGTCCGTTCTGATCGTGCCTATCGTGCTCATCGGTGACCGGACTGGGGTCAGCGAACTGGATCCGCCGATGGACGCTGGAGACTACGTCCTCGCGTTCTCCACCACGGCGGTAGCCACGACCCTCGGCACGGCCCTGGTCTTCGCCGCCTGGAGGATCTGGCGGACACCCTCCCGCGCATGGCTCGCAGTCGGTGCCGTCCTTGTCGCGGTGCAGCCGCTGGTCTGGCTGTACGACGAACGCCTCAACGGGGACTTCGACGGGCTACGCGGGTTGTTGCTGCCCGTCGCGAGCCTGGTCCTCCTGCTCTGGCCCGCACCGCACGCGCACGCAACGACTCGGCGCCCTGCGCAGTCAGCGACAGGCCCCTGACCTGACGATCGTGCGGCGGGAACGGAGGGGAGGACGCGCGCCGCTTCTGCGGCGTCGCCCCACCCAAGGAATACCGGCCGCATGTGCCAACGCACCGTCGTGTCGGAGAGAGGATGTGGACGTGGCGGAGGAACAAGATCTGGGTTGGTTCTCGGTGCGCTGCGTCTTCCGGTGCCGGCCTCGGCGACGCTGGCGAACGTACGAAGAACGGATCACTGTCTGGCACGCCCGGTCCTTCGAAGAGGCCATTGCCATGGCTGAGGTCGAGGCGGGCGAGTACGCGGCGGCGTCCGGCGCCGATCGGATCACGTACCTGGGGCTGGCCGAGGCCTATCGGCTGTTCGACGCGCTGGGAGAGGGAGCAGAGGTCTTCTCGCTCATGCGCGACAGCAGGCTCGGCAAGCGCAAGTATCTACGGAGGTTCTTCGAGACCGGCCGAGAGCGACAGGGTTCGCTCTAGACGGAGGCCACGCCGTCGACCGGACGTCGCCGCCGTCCGGCCTGTGCTGCACGCGGCCGGGCCGGTTGCAGCACACTCGTCCCATGAGCGACGACACCGCCGAGGCCGGGAAACTCCATCTGCACAAGTGCCTGCGGTGGGCGCGGGACGAGGTCCTGCCGAAGCTCGACGGTCTCGACGAGTACGACGTGCGCCGGCCCATGACGCGGACGGGCCTCAACCTGCTCGGCCTCGTCAAGCACCTGGCCTTCTTCGAGGCGTCCTACTTCGGGCTCGTCTTCGACCGGCCGTATCCCGAACCCCTCCCGGCCGTCGACGACAGTTTCCGCAACCCGGACCTCATGTGGGTGCCGGTGGACGAGACGCGGGAGCAGGTCGTCGAGGGCTACCGCGCAGCCTGCCGGCACGCCGACGAGACGATCGAGGCGCTTCCCGTCGATGCCGTGGGGCACGTCCCCTGGTGGGGGAACAACGACGTGCCGCTGTTCAACGTGATGGCCCACATGCTCGGTGAGACGCGCCAGCACCTCGGCCACATGGACCTCATCCGCGAGCAGCTCGACGGCCGCATCGGCGAGGACGTCGAACCGCTGTCCGCCGCGGACGATGCCGACTTCGCCCGGCGGTGGCGTCGCACCGAGAAGGCGGCCCGGGTCGCCGGGCACCGCTTCGTGCCCGCCGGGTTCGTGCCCCCCACGTCGCTCGTGCACGACGGGTTCCGGCTGGAGCCGCTCGGCCCGCAGCACAACGACGCCGACCACGCCGCCTGGATGTCGAGCATCGACCACATCCGTGCGACGTCGGGCTACCCCGACGGGGACTGGCCGCCCCTGGCCGGCATGACCCTCGAGGAGAACCTGGCCGACCTCACCCGGCATGCGCGCGACTTCGAGACCGGGCGGGGCTTCACGTTCACCGTGCTGGACCCTGCGGACGACGACGTCATCGGCTGCGTCTACCTCTACCCGGCCGCGGACGAGCACGACGTCGTGGTGCAGTCGTGGGTGCGTGCAGACCGTGCCGACCTGGACGCCGTCCTCGCGGACGCCGTCCAGCAGTGGATCGACTCCGGCTGGCCCTGGACGCGCCCGGACCGGATCGGTCGCTGACAGTCCCGCCGAGCACGACGTCTGCCGTGGGTCACACCGGCGAAGACATCGGTTGCCCTGCAACGACTCTGCGCGTGGTCGAGCAGTGCGGCCACTGACGCCGACGCGAGACCCTGGCTGGCTACGGCTGGGTGATCTCGCACCGACCGGCCGGTTGCCAGACCTCGTAGCCCGCGACCGACCATCGCGATCTCCAGCTGCACCCGGAGTCATGGAGCGTCCGGTTGCGCGGATCGTCGGCGCGGAAGACGTAGCCGGCGGCGGCATCGCCCCAGACCTCGGCGCGGTACCGCGGGTAGCGGTCGAAGCCCGGGCGCAGCCGACCGGTCGAGTCGGCGTAGACGACGGCGCACGTGACCTGCTCCTCGCTGAGGAAGATCAGTCGACCGCAGTCGAAGTACCCGCTGTAGACATGCGTGATCCCCCGCGCCCTCAGGCTCTCGAGCACCTGGCGACCGGCGGCCTCGCTCGGGCCCCGGGCGGCGTCCGAGTACGCCTGGACGGTTCCGACAGCGAGGGCCAGGCCGACGACGGTCAGCGAGAGGACTCGCAGTGGGCGACCGATCCTCGGCATCGCAGAGTCCATGCCCCACAGAGGTGCGATGACGGCGGGCACGGCGACGAGCGCACCGATGATGTAGCGGACGTTGTTGGCCGGTGCGATGCCTGGCGCCGGGCTGGCGGCGAACGCGACCACGGTGAGGCCGGCCGAACCCAGCATCGCCAACCTGCCGCAGGTGTTCGCGAGTGCGAGGCTGCCCGCGCTCTGCTGCCGTGTCGCGCGGCCTCCTCGACGCAGCGCGCGGACGTTCGTGAGCAGGGCCGTCGTCCAGAGCGCGACGAGGGCGACACCCCACAGCGCCGCGACCACGTCGTCCGTCGGCGGTTGCCAGCTGGCCGAGTAGCCGAACGGCCACGCCGGCAGCGACCGCGGGTGGGCGATGGCGGAGCCGCCCGTGGCGTAGGCGAGGCTGGTGGTCAGCGTGTTGGCCACCTGGCTGCCCAGGCCGGACGACTGACCGTTCAGGCCGGTGCCACCGCGCAGGAACAGGTTCACCACGCTGACCAGTCCGCTGTCCCGCCAGGGCTGACTCGCGTCGTGCAGGATCCACGGCACGGCTCCCGCGACGAGACCGGCGACGAGCGCCGGGACGCTCCGGAGCCGCTTCGCGGACTGCCGGCGCAGGGTCATCAGAACCAGCACCGCGGAGGTGACGACGAACGGGGCCACCAAGGCGGTGCTCCACAGCCCCGCAGAGGCCATGGCGCCCCAGGCCGCCAGTAGTCCCCGTTGCGCGGCACCGCGACCCGGATCTCCGGACACCTCGAGCAGTCGATGCGCGAGAAGGAGGAGGAGCGCCCCGCCGACCAGGGTCTCGGGGACGGCCCCCTGTGCGATGAGCTCGTACCCGAGCTGCTCCCTCGACCCCAGCGTCAGGAGAGCGACGGACGTCAACGCGACGGGCGTCCCGTACAAGCGCCGACCCAGCACGTACACCAGGGCGAGGAAGAGCAGGAACAGCAGCAGCATCGGGAGGCGAAGAGCGATCAGCGACGGCCCGAACGCTCGGAACGAGACGGCGGCGAGGAAGGCTTGCGCCGTGCCCATGTACGACTGGCCGTACATGAAGACGGGGGCGTGGCGGCCCTCGGCGATGTGCATCGCCATGAGACCCGTCGTCGCCTCGTCGCTGTTGCTCGCCGGCCACTCGAGCAGCAGGAGGCCGAGGCGGACGCTCGCCGCCACCGACAGCAGGACCGCGAGCACGAGTGCGGGGCGGATGCGAGCCCCGGCCCGGCGGTCCGCGTCCGCCGGTGCGGTCGTGGCTGCTCTGCGTGCCGGCGCGTCGGTCGGCTGACCTGGTGCCGTCGCGGCGGCGGACTGCGACGCTCCGTCGTGCAGGTCCGCCGTCACGCGTCTCCCCGGGGTCGTCGCATCTCGTCAGCGCCGTCATGCGCATCGGGCGGTGACGGGACAGACGCGTCGTCCTCCGTGGGCACGCTCCGCATCCTGCTCCAACCGAGCCGGGGACGCGATCATTTCGCACGACGGTCCGCTGCGGGCACGCCCGGCAGGACGTCACGGCGCTCCGAGACGTAGCGCCACCCCGCGCACGCGGTCCGCCCGGTCCAGGAACAGCGTCACGCCCCACCAGTCCATGCACGCAGCCGTCGTGTCGGCGGGTGCGGTGAGGCTGAGCGCGCGCAGGTGTGCCAGACCGGGCGGTGCCGCGCTCCCGCCGAAACCGCACGTGGGGGCGATGCCCTCGTGCACCTCGTAGTACCCGCCGCTCGCCGCGAGGACGTCGAGCGGGTTGAAGGGACCGCCGCGCTCGGCATAGAGCGCGTCGAGCCGCCACCCGGCCAGGTCGGTGCGCCTCGACCTCGGGACGACGGTCGCGGCGACGCCGTCCTCGATCCCCGTCCAGACGTCCGCGGCTGCGAGCAGCGCACCGCCGGACGACGGGTCCGCCGCGAACCGGTAGAACGCCCGGGCGAGCGCGGCGTCCGGGCCCCGCACCGGGCCCAGGTCACCCCCGGCCGGCTCGCACGGGCCGCGGAACGCCTCGAGGTCCAACGCCGCCATCCGGATCTCGACCTCCGCCCCGGGATCCAGGCGGGCGCCGGCGGACGGCCGCTGCCGGACGACCGTGCCCGGCCGCGCCTCGCACCGCACCGGCACCGGCAGGTCCACGGTCAGCGCGACGTCCAGGTCCGCGAGCCGCTCGCCGACCGCTGCGGCCGGCAGGCCGGCGAGGTCCGGCATGACCGGCGCCGGTGCCATGTCGCGCTCGCCGATGCCGAACCCGTCGGCGTCCGTATCGGCCCGGCGGGCTCGGCGCCGACGCGTGGCCCGTGCAGGACGCCGACACCGACGAGCACGCACACCGCCGCAACGATCGCCGTCCACCCTCGCCCGAGGCCCATGCGCCGTGGACGTCTCACCGCCGCCCGAGGGTTTACCGGCCCGGGTCAGCGCTCCACCCGCACCTCGACGTCCCAGCTCTCGTCACCGGGCACGCTCGCCGCGAACGCGCCCACCGCCGCCACCGCGGCGTCGAGCACGTCGGAGACGGTGACCCCGTCGCTCCGCCAGGCCCACTCCGTCGTGCCTCCGTCGTGGCTCATGGACGCCGGACCGCGGTACCCGAGCGCCGCGACGGCACCCGCGACGGCGTCCGCCAGACCCTCGTGCAGCCGGATGCCGTCGTGGCTGTCTGCCAGGCCGTGGCGCACGGTGAGCCAGCCGCGGCGCGGCAGCAGGTAGGCCCCCGTCGGGAAGTCGGCGCGCAGGGTCACGACGGGGACGCCGGCCCGCGCCGTGCGAGTCACGGGCTCCTGCAGGCCCGCGACCGGGTACGAGGCGGAGGTCCGCTCGTCCGGCCGCTCCGGCACCGCGACGTGCACCTGCGCGTCGTCGGGCAGCCCCGACAGCGCGGCCCGCAGGTCGGCGACCGTGACCACCTGCCCGACGTGCTGCACGACGACCCGGTCGTCCCCCGCCTCAGCCATACCGGGACGCTAGCCCCCTGACCCGGCGACCGCCACGAGCCGGTCAGGTCGCCGAGAACGAGGCGAGCAGGCCGGGGTGGTCCGTCGTCCGACGCATGTCCAGGAGCCGGACGGCGCCCGGCCGCAGGTCGGGCGACAGCACGTGCTGCACGCCGTCGTCGACGTGCCGGTACCGGCTCCCGGCCGGGACGCAGGCGGCCAGGTCCCGGTCGGGCGCGACGGCCGGGCCGGACCCGCTCGACGTGGTGACGAGGTTGAGGTCCCCCGCGACGACGACCGGCGCCCCGGGTCGCCCGCTGCGCACCTCGGGCAGCACGTCCCGCAGCAGCTGGGTGCACTGCGCGACCGTCACCGCCGGGCTGCCGCTCGTCAGGTGCGTCGTGCAGACCGTGAGCCGGTCCGTCGGCAGGCACGCCCAGACCCGCTGCTCGTCCTGCCGCGGGTCCTGCACCCGGTACGCCCCGGTGGTCGCGACGCCACCGGCACCGCCCGCCGTCCAGACGAGCACGGCCTCCCCGTACGGCCCGCCCGTCCGGCAACGGATCGGCTCTCCGGTGCGCCGGTCGGCCGCCGGCGCGAACGCCGTCCGCACCGAACCCGCCCGCCCGTGCGCCTCGGCGAGCGCACGGCGCAGGGCCGGGACGTCGTCCGCGCAGGTCTCGTTGAGCGTCACCGCGTCGGGTGCGCTCGCCCGGATCACCGCGGCCGCGCGCGGCGCGGCCCGCCCGGTCCAGCAGACGGCGTACCCGCTGCCGCACAGGTTCAGCTGCAGCACCCGCACCCCGGCCGGCTCCTGCGCGGACGCCGTCCCGGCGACGCCGACGAGCGGCACGAGGAGTGCGAGCACGGCGAGCCAGGACCGGCGCCGCAGCAGAGGGGTGACCACACGAGCGGTTCGTCGCCGCGGCCCGCGCGGATGGGTCGGGCGCCCGGACGGCGCCCGCGGCGAAGGCTGCTAGCCACCGCCGCCGTGCTCAGGCACCGAGGTGCGCAGCGAGCCGGACGGCTACCGCGCCTGCAGCGCGTCGAGCGCGACGGCCATCGCGGCGGCGAGCCGCCGGTCGAGGCCGGGGTCCGGCACGGTCACCTCGTACGAGTCGCGGCCGAAGGCGAACTTCTTGTCGACCGACATCGCGACGGTGCCGTCCGGGTGCGTGAAGTCGAAGTGGTACGGCAGCCACTCGAGGAGGAAGCGGCGGGCGAGCGCCATGGCCTGGCTCCGCTCGACGCCGGTCGCGACCGGGTGACCGGGCTGCTCGAGGTAGTACGTCGAGCGCAGCAGGCTCGCCCCGAAGTCCTTGCGGAAGACACCGATCACCTGGCCCGAGGCGTCGACGACGTCGGTCGCGCCGGCGAGGTCGACGACGTTGCGGGCCTTGAAGCCGAACAGGGGGGTCGTGCGGGCCTCGTCGGCGAAGAACGTCACCTGCTCGCGCAGGGCCATCCGCTTCTGCTGGGCCAGCGCCAGGACCGGACCCTTGGCCGCCCCGTCACCGCCCGGCGCCCGGATCTCGTAGCGGTTCACCATGGGCGTGATGCGCTGCCGGACGACGAACCTGTCCAGCGACTGCAGCGTCGCCATCGGGTCTCCCTGGGCCATACGCAGGGACGTTACCCGTTCGTGACCTCATCTGACCCGCCGAATCGCGGGCCGATGGTCCGTTGGGGATCACGGGTCACCGGCCGTGCGTGCCTCGCAGCCGACGGTCACTGGGAGGACGGGCGGACGACGACCTGAACCCCCGGGTAGGTTGGGCGCCGTGCTGCTATCGGACCGGGACATCCGCGCCCAGCTCGAGGCCGGCCGCGTGCTCCTCGACCCGCTCGACGTGGAGATGATCCAGCCCTCGAGCGTCGACGTCCGCATCGACCGGTACTTCCGGCTGTTCGACAACCACAAGTACCCGTTCATCGACCCGGCCGAGGCCCAGCCGGAGCTGACCCGGCTCGTCGAGGTGGAGCCCGACGAGGCGTTCATCCTGCACCCCGGGGAGTTCGTGCTCGCCTCCACGTACGAGGTCGTCACCCTGCCGGACGACGTCGCCGCGCGCCTCGAGGGCAAGTCGAGCCTCGGCCGGCTCGGGCTGCTCACGCACTCGACCGCCGGGTTCATCGACCCCGGCTTCAGCGGGCACGTGACGCTCGAGCTGAGCAACGTCGCGACCCTGCCGATCAAGCTCTGGCCCGGGATGAAGATCGGCCAGCTCTGCTTCTTCCAGCTGTCCAGCCCTGCGGAGCACCCGTACGGCTCGGCCGGGTACGGCTCCCGCTACCAGGGCCAGCGCGGGCCCACCGCGAGCCTGTCGTACCGCTCCTTCCACCGTACGAAGGTCTGAGCCGCACCCACCGCGGACGCACCGGACCGGACCACCCCACCTCCCTTCCCCATGCCCCTTGCCGGGCACCAGTTCCAGAGCGAGGCTGACCTCATGGCCACCGTGGGCAGATGGCGCCGCAGGGGCGCCGCCGACGACGCGAGCGCCCTCGACCCGGAGGTCCTCGGGGCGCTGCGCGCCACCCACCTCCTGCTCGTGCCGACGACGGCGAGCGTGGACGACGTCTCCGACCTGCTCCGGGCCCGGGTGCCGCTCGCCGGCGACCTCGCCAAGGACGGCGAGGTGGCCCTCGGCCGGCACAGCCGCCTCACCGGGCCCTACATCCTCTCCATGGAGGACGCCGTCGCCGCGGGCGTCCCCCTGCCCTGGACCGTCGTCTACGCGCTCGAGGCCCCCGTCGAGCGCGAGGACCCGCCGCTCGCCGGCGTCGACGACCGCGACGGGTTCGCGCACTCCTTCCCCGGCGGCCTGCCGTGGCGCGAGGAGGGCCGCACGCTCGGCCTGCTCGTCGCGATGGCCCGCCGGGTCGGCGGCGCCGTCCGGATCGGCGGCCCCGGCGGCGGCCCGGACCGGCTCGTCCAGCCGGACCCGCACCGTGCCGTCGACCACGTCGTCCACTCGCCGTTCTGGGTCGAACCGGGCACCCTGCTCGGCGTCGTGACCCGGGAGGTGCCGACGGCCCGGCTCGCCGCCGAGGGCGAGACCTGGCAGGGCCCGGCCGAGTCGGCCTACACCGGTGCCCTGATCCTCTCCGACCTCGCGACCGAGGTCGTCGACCCGACCGGCACCCTGGCCCGGCACGCGAACAGCGGCCAGGTCGACAAGCAGGCGCTCGGCGCCCCCGACCCCGTCGACGCGTACGCGGTCATCGCGCCGCTCGGCCCCGGCGGGCACCACGGCGCGGTCGAGGTGCTCGTGCACGTCGCGGACGCCGACGAGCCCGCCGCGCACCACGAGGACTGGGGCAGCCGGCCCTTCGTCACGTACGAGGTGCGGTGGCTCTGCTCCGAGCCCGACGCCTTCGAGCGCGAGCGCCGGGTGCCCGACGAGCGGTACCTCGCCGTCCGCTCCCGGGTGGCACCCGTCGTGGTCGCCGTGACCCGCGCCGTCGTCGAGGCGACCAGTGGGATCGTCACCGACGAGGACGGGTTCTGGCTGGACCGCTACCGCCTCTGACCGCACCTCTGACCGCACCCCTGAC